>NZ_JBEZWN010000034.1:0-84177 GCF_040637495.1 Streptomyces sp. NPDC029044 | reverse complement strand
GGGGACCGCAAGGGGCCGCAGACACCCTTCCTCCGATGGATCACCGAAGCCGCCCCCACCCCCCCCCCCCCCCACACCCCCACCACCCCCCCCCCACCCGGCCCCCGGCGCCCCCGCCCCCCCCCCCGCCTCCCCCCCCCCCCCTCCGGCCCCGCCCCCGTACGGGCCCGGGGCCGGCCGGCACCGCCCCCGCGCCCCACCCGGTCCGCGCGGCGACGGTCGCGTTTCACCGCCCTCGCGCGACCAAGTGCCCTGTGTACGGACGGCGTTCACAAGAAGGGCACAGCCGGGCTAACGTTCACGCATGACCCCGCCCAGCGTGCTGAACCTCAGCGCGTACCTGATGTACGCGACGGGAAAGGCCGCCCGCCGCACCCTGTCGGAGAAGCTCACCGCCCGAGGGCTGCGGTTGTGGCATCTGACCGTCCTGACCCTGGTCTCCGACCTCGGTCCGCAGCCCAAGGGCGTGCTGGCCGCACGGCTGGACATGAACGCCAGCGACCTCGCGAAGATCGTGAAGGACCTGGCCGACGCGGGTCAGGTCACGTGCGTCCGCAGCCTCACCGACCGCCGCCGTGTCGACGTCCGCATCACTGCGGAGGGCAGGCTCGCCCTCGACCACCTCAGCGCCGACATCGCCTCCGCGGACGACGACCTCCTCATGCCGCTGAGCGAGGCCGAACGGGAGCAACTCGCCTCCCTGCTACGGCGCGTGCACGCCCACCACGAGGACACGAGCCCCGCGGCCGGGCCAGGGCCGGTGGCTCAGGCCCGCCAGCCGTAGCGCCGTTCGGGCCGGCCGGCGGCGCCGTAGCGCAGGGACACTTCCGCGCTTCCCGTGGCGTGGAAGTACTCCAGGTAGCGGCGGGCGCTGACCCGGGACACGCCGGTGAGGGCGGCGCACTCGCTCGCGGACAGGGTGCCGTCCGCAGCGCGCAGGGCCCGCTCGACGAGCCCTGCGGTCTCCACGCTCATGCCCTTGGGCAAGGTGGCCGCCGGGGCGGGGGCGAAGGCACCGGCCAGGACCCGGTCCACGTCCGCCTGGCCCCGGACCACGGTCGTGAGCAGCCGGCCCCGCTGGGCGGCGTAGCGCTCCAGGCGCAGGCGCAGATCCTCGAAGTCGAAGGGCTTGAGGAGGTAGTCGACCACACCGCGCCGGACCGCGCCGCGTACGGTGTCGGCCTCCGTCGCCGCGCTGATGACCATGACGTCGCAGTCGTGGCCGGCGGTACGCAGCCGGGGGATGACGTCGAGTCCGAAGAGGTCGGGCAGGTACAGGTCGAGCAGGATGAGATCGGGGCGCAGTTCGTCGGCCGCCTCGATGGCCTGCTCCCCCGTGTGGGCAGTACCGACGACGCGGAACGGCTCGACGCGCTCCACGAACGCGCGGTGGACCCTGGCCACCATGAAGTCGTCGTCGACCACGAGGACGTCGATCGCGCCCGCCTTGTCGCTCGCCGTGGTCATCGGGCCGCTCCTTCCGCCACCGTGCCGGTGAGGTGGCTGACGGTCATGCGCGCGGTGAACACGGCCCCCTCGGGGGTGTTGGCCACCGAGATCTCTCCCCCGTGCCGTTCGCAGACCAGCTTGGTCAGGGCCAGTCCGATGCCGCGCTCGCCCTCCTGCGCGGCCTTGGTGGTGAAGCCGTGGGAGAAGACCTCGCGGGCGAGTTCGGGAGCCACGCCCGGCCCGGAGTCCCGGACCGCGATCTCCACGCTGGAGGCGTCCTGCCGCAGCGCCACCTCCACCCAGGCGTCCTCCCGCGCTGCCGCGGCGGCGTCCACGGCGTTGTCCACCAGGTTGCCCACCACGGTCGCCACATCGGCGGCGTCCTCGGGGGCGAGGCGCTCCAGCGCGGTGTCGTCCGAGATCCGCAGGCTGACCTTCCGTTCCGCCGCCAGGGACGCCTTCGCCATCAGCAGCGCGGCCACGGCGGTGTCCCGGACCCGGCGGCTGAGGGTGACGTCCAGGGACTGGCGGTGCCGGCTCAACGCGCGGATGTAGCTGACGACTTCGTCCTGCTCGCCGATCTGGATCAGTCCGGAGATGGTGTGCAGCTGGTTGGCGAACTCGTGCGCCTGCGCGCGCAGCAGCTCCGAGGAGCTGCGGAAGGAGCCGATCTCCCGCTCCAGCCGGGCCAGTTCGGTGCGGTCGCGCAGGGTGGTGACCGAGCCGAGGGACCGGCCGTCCTTGGTGACGGTCATCCGGTTCATCACCAGGACCCGGCCGTGGCGGACGACGACCTCGTCCCGCTCGCCGGCGGCGGTGCCGGACAGTACGTCGCGCAGCCTCCCCTCGATGCCGAGGCCCGTGAGGCTCTGCCCGACGCAGTCCTCGGGCAGGTCGAGCAGGCGGCGGCCCATGTCGTTGACGAGGGTGAGCCGGTGCTGCGGGTCCAGGGCGATGACGCCCTCGGCGATCCCGTACAGCATCGCCTCCCGGTGCTCGGCGAGCCCGGCGATCTCACCGGGCTCCAGCCCGAGGGTCTGCCGCTTCACCCGTCGCGCCAGCAGCCAGGAGCCGGCCACCCCGAGCCCGCTGGCGATGCCCAGGTAGGCGAGCAGGTAGGAGGAGGCGCCGCTGAGCCGCTGCCACACCGTCGGATCGGCCTCGCCGATCATCACCGTGCCGAGGATCCGGCCCAGGTTCTCCTCGGTCGCTCCGAGGACGGGCACCTGGGCCGCCAGCTCGCGGTTGCCGTCCAGGGTCAGCTGCCCGGACCAGCCGCGCCCCTGCCCGGTGCCCGGGCCGAGCCGCATGCGCTCGCCGACGACCGTGGGATTCGTGGAGCTGACGATCCGCCCGGCCCCGTCGGCCACCGTCACCGACGTCACTCCCGACTGCGCCTGCGTGGCGAGCACCAGCGGGGCGAGGGCCTCCCCCGGGGCAGGACGCACCAGCTGGCTGCGTACCAGGGGGTTGGCGGCCAGCTGCTCGGCGAGCGCGCTCACCCGGCGTCCCTCGACGCGGTTGAAGGTGGCCTGGGACTGGGCGAGGGAGACCGCGGCGACGGCCAGCAGCACCACCACGACGATGGCGAGCTGGAGCACCAGCATCTCGCCCGCGAGCGAGTGGCGACGGAAGGTGGCGACCACGACGATCTCAATCTCCGATGCCGCCGCGAGGGGGCGGCTCATGTGCCGAGCCGCACCATCATGACGCCCACCAGCCGAAATCGAAAGGGAGCCGTCGCTACCCGGTGGGCTTGGGCCCGATGCCCCGCAGCTCCCTGATCGTGCCGCCGAGCTTCGCGCGGAAGGACTCCAGCAGCGCGGGCTGGGCGCTGACCACCCAGCGTGTGCCGACGAGGTACTTCCCCCCGTAGACGCGCGCACTCTCCAGCCAGGTCTCCTTGAGCTTCTCCTCGGGGAAGGTGGTGATGAGGTAGTCGGCCTTCTTGGTGCGGCACAGCCCCTGGCGCAGTTCGTCGGCGTCGATGCGGATCTTCGCCTTGCAGCCGGTCAGCCCGGCGATCACCTCCACCTTGGCCGGGGCGACGACCCCGGCGGCGGGAGCGGCCGTCACACTCGGCGCCGCCTTGCCGCCGCCGGCGTCCCGGTCGCCGCCGCAGGCTGTGACGAGGGGAAGCACGACCAGGACACCGGCCGCCGCGAGGGCGCCCGGGCGGGGGACGCGGGACGGGCTGCGGCGGGTGGATCGTGCGGGCGGTTGCTGCTGGGACACGTCGCCTCTCCGGGTGCGGGCTGTCTGCGGGAGTACCGGACAGGAGTACGCACCGGTCCGGGCGGGTGTTCACGCCGCCGGGGCCTCCTTGACGGCGGCGCCCCGCGTTCCGCCGGCCGGTCCGGCGAACTGGGTGCGGTACAGCTCCGCGTAGCGCTGTCCCGCCGCCAGGAGTTCCTCGTGCGTGCCCCGTTCCACGATCCGGCCGGCCTCGACGACGAGGATCTGGTCCGCCGCGCGGACGGTGGACAGGCGGTGGGCGATCACGACGGCCGTGCGGCCTTCGAGGGCTTCGGTGAGCGCTTCCTGGACGGCCGCCTCGGAGGTGTTGTCGAGGTGCGCGGTGGCCTCGTCGAGGATGACGACGCGCTGTCGGGCCAGCAGCAGCCGGGCGATGGTCATGCGCTGGCGTTCGCCGCCGGAGAGGCGGTAGCCGCGTTCGCCGACCACGGTGTCGAGGCCGTCGGGCAATGACCGCACCAGGTCGTCGAGACGGGCCCGGCGCAGCGCGTCCCACAGGTCGACCTCCGTGGCCTCCGGGCGGGCGAGCAGGAGGTTGGCGCGGACGGTGTCGTGGAAGAGGTGGCCGTCCTGGGTGACCATGCCGAGGGTCTGCCGCAGCGACCGTGCCGTGAGGTCGCGTACGTCGACGCCGCCGATGCGCACGGCCCCGCCGTCGGTGTCGTACAGGCGCGGCATCAGCTGGGCGATGGTCGACTTGCCCGCTCCGGAGGAGCCGACGAGCGCCACGGTCTGGCCGGGTTCGGCGCGGAAGGACAGACCGTGCAGGACCTCGTCACCGCCCCGCCCGTCCAGGGACGCGACCTCCTCCAGGGAGGCCAGGGAGACCTTGTCGGCGGCGGGGTAGCCGAAGCGGACCCGGTCGAACTCGACCGCCACGGGCCCGTCGGGCACCGGGCGCGCGTCCGGCTTCTCCTCGATGAGCGGCTTGAGGTCGAGCACCTCGAAGACCCGCTCGAAGCTGACCAGCGCGCTCATCACCTCGACGCGTGCTCCCGCGAGCGCCGTCAGCGGCGCGTAGAGCCGGGTCAGGAGCAGCGCGAGTGAGACGACCGCGCCCGGTTCCAGGGCGCCGCGCAGGGCGAACCACCCGCCGAGGCCGTAGACCAGGGCCAGGGCGAGGGCCGAGACGAGGGTGAGGGCGGTGATGAAGGCCGCCTGGGCGGTCGCGGTGCGGATCCCGATGTCCGCGACCCGGCGGGCCCGCTCGGCGAACTCCTCCGACTCCTCCTCCGGCCGCCCGAAGAGCTTGACCAGCGTGGCCCCGGGGGCGGAGAACCGCTCGGTCATGCGGGTGCCCATCGCCGCGTTCAGCGTCGCCGCCTCGCGCTGCATCCGGGCCATCCGGCTGCCCATGCGCCGGGCCGGGATCACGAACACGGGCAGCAGCACCAGCGCCAGCAGGGTGATCTGCCAGGACAGCGTGAGCATCACCGCGAGTGTGAGCAGCAGGGTGACGAGGTTGCTGACCACTCCGGAGAGGGTGTTGCTGAACGCGCGCTGGGCTCCGATGACGTCGTTGTTGAGCCGGGAGACCAGGGCGCCCGTACGAGTGCGTGTGAAGAACGCGACCGGCATGCGCTGCACATGGTCGAAGACGGCGGTCCGCAGGTCGAGGATGAGATGCTCCCCGAGCGTCGCCGACAGCCTGCGGCCGAGGACGCCCAGCGCCGCCTCGGCCACCGCGATCAGCGCGATGAGCAGGGCGAGACGTACGACGGTGCCCTCGTCGCCGTGCGAGACGATCGTGTCCACGACCGACCCGGCCAGTACGGGGGTCGCCACGGCCAGCAGGGCGGTGCCCACCCCGAGCAGGACGAAGAGGGCGATGCGGCGCCGGTGCGGGCGGGCGAAGGCTCCGATGCGGCGCAGGGTCGCCAGGGCGAAGGGGCGGCGCTCCCGTTCGGCGTTCATGACGCTGTGCAGCTGTGTCCACGCTGTGGTCTCCATACTCATGGCAGCGACCGTAGGACCTCAAGCAATCTTGAGGTCAAGGAGCTCGCGCTCGGGCCCCGACATCCCGCACAATCAGCCCGATCCCCCTCTTCCCCGTCCCCTCCGCGCAAAGGCCCCGATGACGCTCCCCACACAGCCGCTTCCCGCGCGCAATCCCCAGTCCCCGCTCCCGCAACCCGCAGTTGGCCCGTCCTGGACAGGCTCTTCGGATGTGACAGCGGTACAACTCCCCGACCTCAGCCCGGGACGGCTCCCCCGTCGCGTCCCGGTGCGCCGCCTGCGGCAGATCCTGTGCCTGCTCCCGCTCCTGCTGGTCACCGTGGTCGCGGTGCAGCACCGGTCGGTGCTGGCCGCGGGTTTCGCGCATCTGCGCACCGCCGAGTGGCACTGGCTGCTGGCCGCGGCCGGAGCGACCTGTCTGACC
The DNA here is from genome assembly GCF_040637495.1 of Streptomyces sp. NPDC029044. Lineage (NCBI taxonomy): Bacteria > Bacillati > Actinomycetota > Actinomycetes > Kitasatosporales > Streptomycetaceae > Streptomyces > Streptomyces sp. NPDC029044. The sequence goes on along the minus strand of NZ_JBEZWN010000034.1, from coordinate 78,092 downwards.
TGGGTCGCCGCCTCCTGCACCCGGCAGGGCGCGGTGGTCGAACGGCTGCCCCGGCGGCGGCTGCTGGCCACGCAGTTCGCGGCGGGAGCAGCCAACCACCTGCTGCCGACCGGTCTCGGCGCGAGCGCGGTCAACCTGCGGTTCATGACGGTGTGCGGGCTGCCGCTCGCCCGTTCCTCGGCCGCACTCGGCCTGTACCTGCTGGCCGAGAGCATCGGCCGGGTGGCGTTGCTGGGTGCCCTGCTCATCGCGTTCCCCGACGCGCTGCGGCTCGGCACGCTGGTGCCGGAGACGGCGTTCGGCCCCCTGCTGGCCGGCGTCGCGGTGGTGCTCGTGATCGCCGCCGCCGTCCTCATCCTCGTCCGAAAGTTGCGCTCGGCGCTGGTGTCCTTCCTGAGGACGGCTCTCGGCGAGGCCCGTTCGGTGCACGCCCTGCCGGCCCGGGCGATGGCGCTGTGGGGCGGATCGTTCGCGTTCCCGGCGCTACAGGCGTCCGTGCTGGTGCTGACGGGGCAGGCGCTGGGGCTGGACATCCCGCCCGCGCACATGGCGGTGGCCTACCTGGCGGCGACGGTCGCCGTCGCGCTGGTGCCCACGCCGGGCGGGATCGGCTCGGTGGAGGCGGCCCTGGTCGTGGCGCTGGTGGCGGCGGGCGGCCCGGCCGCGGTGGCCACCGCCGTGGTCCTGGCCTTCCGGGTCATCACCGTCTGGCTGCCGCTGGTGCCGGGCGCGCTGACGCTGGCGGCGCTGGTGCGGCTGAAGGTGATCTGACCGGGGCGGAACCGAACGTGACGGTGCGTCATGTGCAGTAACTCACCCTCCCCGCACCCCCGTCTCCGGTACGGAACCCCGTGCGGGATACGGCAGGATGAACGATCGTGCCGACCGCGGGTCAGGGTGGTCGGGCACCTTCGAGTATCCCGGAGAACGAGCAGGTGACGACGTGACGCGATTTCACATCCGGCCGTTGACGACGGCGTTGGCCGTGGTTTCCCGCCCGGGAGGTGACCGGTGAACCGGGACCTCACCGTGGACGATCTGCTGTTCGGCGGCATCGCCCTCGCCTCGGGTCTGCTGGCGGCCTTCGCGTTGCGGATCCTGCTGCGCTGGCTGGGCGGGCACGCCGACCGGACCCGCTGGAGCGGGGACGACGTCATCGTGCACGCGCTGCGGGCCGTGGTGCCCTGGGCGGCGGTCGTGGGCGGCGTGGCGGGCGCGGCGGCCGTGCTGCCGCTGACCCGCACCGTGCAGCACACCACCAACCAGGTGCTCACCGTGCTGCTCATCTTCGTGGCGACGGTGTCGGTGGCCCGGGTGGTGACCGGACTGGTGCGCACGGTCACCCAGTCCCGTTCCGGGGTCGCCGGATCGGCCACGATCTTCGTCAACATCACCCGGATCCTGGTCCTGGCGATCGGCTTCCTGGTGGTGCTCCAGACGCTGGGCATCTCCATAGCCCCGCTGCTCACCGCCCTGGGTGTCGGTGGTCTGGCGGTGGCGCTGGCGCTCCAGGACACCCTCGCCAACCTCTTCGCGGGCATCCACATCCTCGCTTCCAAGACCGTCCAGCCCGGTGACTACATCAAGCTCAGCAGCGGCGAGGAAGGCTACGTCGAGGACATCAACTGGCGGCAGACGACGATCCGCAACCTGTCCAACAACCTCATCGTGCTCCCCAACGGCCAGCTCGCGCAGGCGAACATGACCAACTTCATGCGCCCCGAGGAGCAGCTGACCATCCTGGTCCAGGTCGGGGTTGCCTACGACAGCGATCTGGAGCACGTGGAGCGGGTGACGAACGAGGTCATCGCCGAGACGATGAACGAGGTCGAGGGCGCGGTGCCGGACCACGAGCCGATCATCCGTTTCCACACCTTCGGCGACTCCCGGATCGGCTTCACCGTCATCCTGGGCGTCGGCGAGTTCAGCGACCAGTACCGGATCAAGCACGAGTTCATCAAGCGCCTGCACAAGCGCTACCGCGCGGAGGGCATCCGCATCCCCGCCCCGGCCCGGACGGTGGCGTTGCAGCAGGCTTCGGTCGGTATCCCGCAGCAGCGGACCGGCGAGATCGAACCGGGCGGGCTGAGCCCCGCCCGGTTCGACTGAGGCGCTCCGGCCCCTACAGCGTCGCGGAGTTCTCGTGGTGGTGGCTGTCCCTCCGGTCGCGCGGCGCCGAGAGGGACGCCTTCGCCGGCGTCACGGTCCAGTCCGGGTGTCCGGGCATCCGGGGCGTCTTCGTGCCGTACAGCCAGTCCCGCAGGAAGCCCGTCAGGTCCTGTCCGGAAACCTCCGAGGCGACGGCGATGAAGTCCTCCGTGGAGGCCGAGGAGTCGCGGTAGCGCTCCAGGAACGTGCGCTCCAGGGCCGTGAAGGCCGCCTCGCCGACCTGCTGGCGCAGGGCGTACAGCACGAGCACGCCGCCCAGGTAGCGCTGGCTGTCGAACAGGTTGGCCGCGTTGGGTGCGGCGACCGGCCCGGAGGTCTGGCGCCACTGGTCGCCGAGGGCGTAGGTGTCCTTCATCCGGGCTTCCATGGTGGTCATGCCCTTGGAGTCGGGCCAGCCGCGCTCGTAGCGGTACAGCAGGCCGTAGAAGTCGGCGTGGCCCTCGTTCAGCCACAGGTCGGCCCAGGTGGCGGGGCTGACGCTGTTGCCGAAGTAGGAGTGGACCAGCTCGTGCATCATGTGCGAGCCGATCTTGCTCTCCTCCTGGAGGAGGTAGTTCGGCTTGTAGATCGTGAGGGTCTGGGTCTCCAGGCCCGTGAAGTCGAAGGCGTCCGGCGCGTCGTTGTTGCAGGGCAGCAGGCCGTACGTCTCGAAGGGGTACGCGCCGAGCCGCTGCTCGACCCACGACACCAGCGCCGGCGTGAGCGCCAGGGCCGGCTCCAGGGCGGCGGCCCGGGCGACGGGGACGACGTCCCGCAGCGGCAGACCGTGCGGGCCCTGCCGGTCCTTGATCACATAGTCGCCGACGGTGATCTGCACCACCTCGGTGGCGATCGGCGAGCGGGAGCGGTACGTGTACGCGGTCCGGTCGCCGGACAGCTGCTCGGTGCGCACCAGCCGGCCGCTGGCGACGCCCCGCAGGCCGGCGGGCACGGTGAGGCGGAACGTGAAGTCGGCCTTGTCGGAGGGGTGGTCGTTGCAGGGGAAGACGGTGTGCGCCAGGTCCGGCTGGCAGCACACCGCGAATCCGTCCGGGGTGGCCACCCAGCCGCCGGCGGGCGGCGGGGTCCGGCGCGGGTCGGCGCCGTAGGCCACGCACACGCTGACCCTGGCCTTCGCCGGGAGCTGACGGGCAGGGGTGATCCGCAGCTTCTCGGCCACCTGCTCGAAGGCGGCCGTGCGGCCGTTGATCCGGACGGAGCGTATGTCCAGGCCGCGCGCGTCCAGGGAGAAGCGGCTCAGGGCCTGGGTGGTGCGGATGGTCAGGGTCGCGGTGGCCTCGACGAGCTTGGTCGTGGCGTCGTACGCGAAGTCGAGGTGGTACGCCGAGACGCGGTATCCGTCATTGCCGAGGGCGGGGTAGACGGGGTCGCCGAGGGTCTCGGCCCCCGGGGAGGCGCCGGTCCGGCCGGCCGCCTGGGCCGGGACCCCCGTGGTCAGTGCCGCCGCCGTGCCGAGAAGGGCAACCGCCGGGGCCGTCACTCTGGTGCGATATCTCATGGTCCGCTTTCGCTCGGACGGCCGGGTGGTCAGGTCCGGCCGTGGCTTGGAGTGAGTGATCTCTCTCCCAGACACGGGAACGGGGCGATCGGTTGCACGAAACTGGTCGCGGACCCCTGTCGAGCCGCGGTCGCTCACGAGATATCTTGATGTCGAGCAATGTTGCAGACGTGGAGCGGAGCACCCGGTGACTGACTCGACCATCATCTATACGCACACTGACGAGGCCCCCGCACTGGCGACGTATTCCTTCCTGCCGGTGGTCCGGGCGTACGCCTCGCAGGCCGGTGTCGCCGTGGAGACCCGCGACATCTCGCTGGCCGGGCGCATCATCGCCGTGTTCCCGGAGTACCTGAGCGAGGACCAGCGCATCCCGGACGCCCTCGCGGAGCTCGGTGAGCTGGCCAAGACGCCCGCCGCCAACATCATCAAGCTGCCGAACATCTCGGCGTCCATCCCGCAGCTCAAGGCCGCCGTCGCCGAGCTCCAGGGCCAGGGCTACGCGCTGCCGGACTACCCGGACGACCCGAAGACCGACGAGGAGCGCGAGATCCGCGCCCGCTACGACAAGGTCAAGGGCTCCGCGGTGAACCCGGTCCTGCGTGAGGGCAACTCCGACCGGCGCGCCCCCGCCTCGGTCAAGAACTACGCCAAGTCCCACCCGCACCGCATGGGCGCCTGGACCCCCGAGTCCAAGACCAACGTGGCGACCATGGGCCAGAACGACTTCCGCTCCACCGAGAAGTCCGTCGTGATCGCCGAGGACGGCGCGCTGCGCATCGAGCTCGTCGGCGACGACGGCACCACCACGGTGCTGCGCGAGTCGGTACCCGTGCTGGCCGGCGAGGTCGTCGACGCCTCGGTGATGCGCGTCGCCGCGCTGCGCGAGTTCCTGACCGCCCAGGTCGCCAAGGCCAAGGCCGAGGGCGTGCTGTTCTCGGTGCACCTGAAGGCGACGATGATGAAGGTCTCCGACCCGATCGTCTTCGGCCACGTGGTGCGCGCCTTCTTCCCGAAGACGTTCGCGCAGTTCGGCGACAAGCTCGCCGCGGCCGGCCTCACCCCGAACGACGGCCTGGGCGGCATCTGGAAGGGCCTCGACGCCCTGCCGGAGGGCGCCGAGATCAAGGCCTCCTTCGACGCCGAGCTCGCCGAGGGCCCGGAGCTGGCGATGGTCGACTCCGACAAGGGCATCACGAACCTGCACGTCCCCTCGGACGTCATCATCGACGCCTCCATGCCGGCCATGATCCGCACCTCCGGCCACATGTGGGGACCGGACGGGCAGGAGCACGACGCCCTCGCGGTCATCCCGGACTCCTCCTACGCGGGCGTCTACCAGGCCGTGATCGAGGACTGCCGGGCCAACGGCGCCTTCGACCCGTCCACCATGGGCACGGTGCCGAACGTCGGCCTCATGGCGCAGAAGGCCGAGGAGTACGGCAGCCACGACAAGACGTTCGAGATCGCCACCACGGGCACCGTCCGCCTGGTCGACGGCAACGGCACCGCGCTCATCGAGCAGGCCGTCTCCGCCGGTGACATCTTCCGCGCGTGCCAGACCAAGGACGCGCCGATCAAGGACTGGGTGAAGCTGGCCGTGACCCGCGCCCGCGCCACCGGCGACCCGGCGGTGTTCTGGCTGGACGAGACCCGCGCGCACGACGCCAACCTGATCGCGAAGGTCAACACCTACCTCGCCGAGCACGACACCGAGGGCCTGGACATCCGGATCCTCAACCCGGTCGAGGCGACGAAGCTGTCGGTGGAGCGCATCCGCCGGGGCGAGAACACGATCTCGGTCACCGGCAACGTCCTGCGCGACTACCTGACCGACCTGTTCCCGATCCTGGAGCTGGGCACCAGCGCCAAGATGCTGTCGGTCGTCCCGCTGATGGCGGGCGGCGGCCTGTTCGAGACGGGTGCGGGCGGCTCGGCGCCGAAGCACGTGCAGCAGCTGGTCAAGGAGAACTACCTGCGCTGGGACTCCCTGGGTGAGTTCTTCGCCCTGGTGCCGTCCTTCGAGCAGCTCGCGAAGGTGGCGGGCAACAGCCGCGCCCAGGTCCTGGCCGACACCCTCGACCGCGCCACGGCGACCTTCCTCAACGAGGACAAGTCCCCGACCCGGCGCGTCGGCGGCATCGACAACCGCGGCAGCCACTTCTACCTGTCCCTGTACTGGGCGCAGGAGCTGGCCGGGCAGAGCGACGACGCGGACCTGGCGAAGGCCTTCGCCCCCCTCGCCGAGACGCTCGCCGCGAACGAGCAGCGCATCGTCGACGAGCTGATCGGCGCCCAGGGCAAGCCCGTCGACATCGGCGGCTACTACCAGCCCGACCCGGCGAAGGCCGCGGAGGCCATGCGCCCGTCCACCACGTGGAACGAGGCTCTGGCGTCGCTGAGCTGACGCCCCGGGCCGCATCGGCCCGCTGACTCCGCCCCGGCCGGCACAGCGCCCGGCCGGGGCGGAGCCGTGTGCGCCCCTCCTCCGGCCCTCACCACTCCCGCGTGGCGATCAGCTCCTCCACGTCCGCGTCCGGGAAGCCGTACGCACGCGCGACGAAGCCGAAGTCCTCGGCTGTCTCCTCCCGGGCCACCGTCTCGATCTCACTGCCCGCCGCCTCGAACGCGGCCTCCAGGTCGTTGAACTCCTCCGTGGCCGCCTGCGTGAGCGCGTAGAGCGCGGCGAGGCCGGCGGGGCGCTCCCGTTCGATGCGCGCGCACAGGGCGAGCAGGATCGCGCGGCCGCGGTCCACGACGTGGTCCGGGTAGTGGTCGTCCGCGTAGAGCCCCCGGAGGAACGGATGGGTGCTCACCCGCTCGTTGCTGATCGGCATGCGTCCTCGGCCTCGTGGTCTCGGCGATGTGGCACCTTGATCCTGCCGGACACCACTGACAACGCCCCCGGAGCCGCCCCGTGACCGATGCGCCGTCCTTCGAGCTGCTGCCGGGAGCGGCGGCGTCCCCGGTGATCCTCCATGTGCCGCACTCCGCGCGGGAGATACCGGCCGCCGTGCGGGCGGGGATCGTGCTGGACGACGCGGAACTGGCACGGGAGCTGGACCACATCACCGACGCGCACACCGCGGAGATCGCCGAGGCGGCGGCCGGGCCCGCCGGCATCACACCGTGGCGGTTCGTCAATCGGCTGTCGCGGCTGGTCGTCGATCCGGAGCGGTTTCCGGACGAGCGGGAGGAGATGCTGGCCGTCGGGATGGGAGCCGTCTACACGCGGACCACGCACGGCGGGGTGCTGCGGCCCGACGACGTCGACGTCACGCCCCTCGTCGAGCGGTACTTCGAGCCGTACGCCCGGGCGATGGCGCGGGCCGTTGCGGACCGGCTGGAGGCAACCGGGCGGGCCGTGATCATCGACGTGCACTCCTACCCGAGCCGGAGGCTGCCGTACGAACTGCACGGGGAGGGGCCGCGCCCGCCGGTCTGCCTCGGCACCGATCCCTTCCACACGCCTCCCGCGCTGCTCGACGCGGCCCGGGAGGCGTTCGGGGAGACACAGCTCGACACGCCGTTCGGCGGGACCTACGTCCCGTTGGAGTTCTACGGGAAGCGGCCCGAGGTGAGCGCGCTCATGGTGGAGATCCGCCGGGACACCTACATGACCGAGCCGGGCGGTCGCCCCGGCCCCGGTGTGCAGCGTCTTGCCTCCGCGCTGGCCGGCCTCGTCGACGCCGTGTCCAGCTGAACGGGTCCGGAGCGGGCGTCCCCTGGACGAACAGGTCCTGGACTCCCGACGCGCTGCTCCCCAGGCTCCGCCGACCGCTCATCCCGGTACCTGATCCGGCTGATGAACCGTCAGCCGGCGTTCCGGCGTCCCTTCCGGATCACAAGCACCTCCCCCACGAGCGTGAGGAGCAACAGCACGAAGCAGCATCCAGAACCGAGCAGCCCGGCCGCGACCACGTAGAGCGAACCCGGGTCCGTGCACGCCCAGCTGGACGAGCAGTCGACGGTCCGCGGGTCCGCCGGTGGCCCCATCGCGTGCCAGCCGATGACGACGCAGAGCACGGAGACGACGGTCGCGGCGGACAGCAGGAACCACCGGACCCGTCGGGCTCCCCACCACGACAGGATCCATCCCGCGACGATCACCGCCGGCAGGACGAACACGTATCCGGGGACTACGTCCACTGTGAATCGCTCCGCGACATCGAGGTCAGGCCGGTCTGCCGCTGGGTGAAGTGGTCGCCCATGTCGATCAACCCTACGGTCGGGTGTTTGACGGACGGCAGGTCACCGGAAGGCTTCCGGGTCTTCACCTCCAGCCCGAGGTCGAGCCGGTCGCCGGCCTTGGGCTTCACGCGCGTGGTCCAGCGGGTCTCGAACAGCGACGCGGTCCGGGTGTCCGAGAGGAGCCGCACCCCCGCGTCGTGCGCCTTGCCGTTGAGCCGTGCGCCGACGATCCTGACGTCGGAGACCACCTGGGGATCCAGCGCGACGGAGAAGGACACGGCCACGGGGGCAGTGCCCGGTCCGACGCTGCTCAGCGTGATCCGCGCCGGGTAGTAGTACCACCGTTTGCCGTTCGCCCACTCGTAACGGTTCCACACGCCGCTGACCTCCAGGCCCCACGGCGTGGCGACTGTGCCGAAGGCGTGCGGACGCCCGGGCTTCAGGCTCCGCCGGTCGGTCGGCCGCACGTTCTTGTGGTGCACGGCCGCGGTGGCACCGGCGGGCCCGGCGACCAGGTCGTACGGGTAGAGCACGGGGAACGCGGTCCCCACGACGACCACCGGGTCGCTGCCGGCCGGGAGGGCCTCGGTCAAGGTGACCGTGCATGCGGTGACCGACGTCTTGGGGTCGGTCGTGATGGTGCTCGTGGCGCGCAGCCGGCGGTCGCCCACCGTGGCGACGGCCGCGGGCAGCGGGGAGTACAGCCGGGGGTCGTAGCTGATGGCCACCTGGGTCCCGGCCGGCAGATCCGTGCCCGCGTGCCTGACCTGCACGGCCAGCTGTCTGGGGAACGCGGCCGGCTGGACGCCGACACCCGGCAGGACCGCGACCGGGCTCGCGCCGACCGGGACCAGCTCCACGCCGGCGCCGGCAGCGGCGTCGGCCCACGCCGGGCCCGGACCGGCGAGGGTGACCGCGCCGACGCCCAGCGTCAGACCTCCGAGAACCAGGACCTGCCGACGGCTGACCTTCGGGTCGAACATGTCACTTCCTCGATTCGTCACGAGCAGTACTGGATGACGGCGTCTTTGAAGGCGTTCGCCACACCGGACAGGGCGGCGTCGGACATGGACCCGGGAGTCGGGCAGGACACCGATTTGGTCGTCTTGACCCAGAAGGCGTCCCGGATGGCGGCCATCTCCGGGTCGGCGGCGTCACTGGTCATGGCGCTCATGGCGGCGGCCGCCACCGTCGCGGGCGAGCTGCCGAAACGGATCGAGTAGAACGAAGCCCGCCGGGCCACGGCCGCGGTGGACGACGCGTAGCCGGCCTTGAACCCCGTCGACAGGGGCTGACTGGAGCCCTGCCTGACGGGATGGCCCAGCACATAGGCGTCCGCGTCGGCGAGGAGGTCGTCGAGCGAGAAGTACGTGTTGTCGCCCTTGCCGCCGATCTGACCCGCCGCGTAGGTGTACGCCTGGTCGTCGGAGAGCCCGCTCAGGTAGAACTGCGCCAGCACGCTGACGAGATCGCCGCCCCAGCTCCCGAAGTCCGTCAGGTTGGACGACGTGAGGTCGCCCGGGATCCCGTTGGTGATGACGGCGCCGCAGGACGCGCCGAAGTGGTCCACGTCGGAGTCCCACAGCAGGTCGGGGTCGCGCAGCGGGCCCGCGTACGGCTCGTCGGGATAGCTGTTCACGAAGTCGATGAAGCCCTGGTCCAGCTCGCCGAAGACCGTGTCGGAACCGGTGAACACGTACTGCGACGTGCGGGCCCGGAGGTACTGCGCGACCAACTCCTGCGCGGACCGCCCGGTGTGCCCCTGGTCGATCCACTGGCCGGCCCTGGCCTCCACCCAGATCAGGTACGTGTAGAAGGCGTCGTTGGGATCGCGCGGCCGGGTAACGCTGTCGATGCCCGGATCCATGCCGGAGGCGATGTCGTTGTCGATCTCCACCGCGCCGCTGGTGCCGGCGGCCAGCGTGAAGTCCTTGATCTGGTCGAAGGCCCAGTTGTCGGGGAGCGGATAGCCGAGGTTGCCGCTGTAGCCGGTCGACATGCCGCTGACGAAGCTTCTGGTGGTGAGGCCCTCGGCTGCGAGGCGGATGCAGGTGTTGCGGCACCCGTACACACCGATCGCGTACTGGCTGCCCATCGCGGCCATGCCGTTGTTGACGCCCTGGAAGTGCGGGATGATCGCGCTGGTGATGTCATCGTCGGTCGCGTCGAAATCGACCGAGAAATAGATGACGGTGCCGTACGGGATACCGAAGGAGGTCGCCGCTTCGGCCGCACCGTTTCCGGCTGCGACACCTTGCGGGTAACTGAAGTCGATGAGCGCGTTTCCCTCGTCCTGATAGATGGGGAAGAGGGAGAGGCCGTTGTCGAAGATGAGCGCGATCTCGGAGTTCGTCAGAACCTTGTTCGTGCCGCCTATGAGGTAGCGGCCGACCGTCGTGTACCCGTTGCTCTTCACCGTCTGGATCGTCGTCGTGTTCAGCGGGTACATGCAGTCGAAGGCGGTGCCCTTGCGGTCCGGGTCCCCCGTCGAGACCAGCAGGGACATCCAGGTCTCGTAATCGGCGGCGCCGGTGGCGTCGAGCGAACAGAACTTCTGGAAAGCCGTCACCGTGGCCGCAAGATCGGAGGTGAACGTCCCGCCGCCGTCGCCCCAGTGGTTGTCGTAGTTGTTGAACGCGACCGCACACTGGAACAACCGGACCCATCCGGCGTCCCCCGAGTCCTGCGAGCCGCTGGACACGTATGCGGTCGTCTTGAGCGCGCCTTCGGTGGTCGGGCCGAGCGAACCTGTGACCTGGCTGTCCGTCAGGCCCATCTGGTACTGGATCGCCAGGACCAGGGCCTGCTGGACATTGCGGGAAAAGTGGCCGTCGCACGGTCCGATGAAGAACTGGCCCTTCCCGTAGTAGGCGTCGTTGAGCCAGCGCTGGCAGGTCTGGATCAGGCTGGAGCCGCCGGACGTGAGGACGTACGCGTCCATGGTCAGCAGCGCCTTGAAGACCTTCGGCTCCACGTCGTAGATCTGGGAGCCGGGCACCTCCGGACCGGGCAGGCCCATGTCCGCGACCAGCGCGGTCAGGCCGGCGCCGGTGGATACGTTGAAGCCGCCGTCGATGTCGCCGCCGCTGTAGCCCTTGCAGTAGAGGGCTGCCTCCGCGATGGTCCGCATGTTGATGTTGCCGGAGTCACGCCCGACCGGGCCGTAGGCCTTCAGATCGGCCCATGTCGTCGGCCCGAAGTTGTCGGACAGGGTGGCGATGCCGAGCTCGTGCTGGAGAGCCCGCGTGAGGCAGTAGATCGTCTCCCAGCCCGTCATTCCGTTCTCTGCGCACGGGTTGTACCCGGATACGCCCGCATATGTGGCATTGACCCATTGCTGTGCTTTGAGAACCATCTGATCCATAGGGTGGTCCTTCTCCATGCCGGTGAGCCGATGCGCATGAAGATGGCAGGCCGCCCCATCGCCACCCCATCGCCGGGCCATCTCCGGGGGCGCCTGGATTTACCGACTTTGCCAGAAGGGGGCGAATGTCAAGAGAGCCCCAAAGAGTCCCCAAGAAAGGCACCATCGGGCACAAAAGAGAATCCTGTGCCGCATATACTTTCAAAGGCGCGGGCGTGGGACTTTTCGGCATTCGGCGCGCCTTTCACCCCGTCCCCTGTCGAAAGGATGGCCGATGCCCGACTTCGGGATTCTCGGGCAGCCCCGTGCCGAGCCTCTCCGGTCCAGTATCGGCGTGAACCGCAGGCGCGAGTGGGTCATTCTTTCCGCCCTGATGACGCGACCGAACGCGTTCGTCTCCACGCATACGCTCATCGACGCACTGTGGGACGACGATCCCCCGCGGACGGCACGCGAGCAGGTGATGAACTGCCTCGGTTCCATTCGGCGCGCGATCGCGTCCTCGTGCACCGAGGAGGTGTCCCTCGACCGGGTCCGGGACGGATACGTGTTCGGCATCGACGTCGACCGGATCGACCACGTCGTGTTCTCCCGGCTCTGCGCCGAGGCGGAGTCGGCGAAGGCACGCGGCCGGACGGAGGCGAGCCTCGGACTGTACGAACGCGCGCTGGCGTTGTGGCGCGGCGGCGTCTACGACGGGCTCGACGTGCCGAGCTTCGCGTCCTACGCGGCGGCACTGGAGGAGCAGCGGACGATCGCGGCCGAGGAGTACTTCGCCCTGTCGATCGCGGCCGGCAACGGCAGCGGAGTGATCCCGCGTCTGCTCCGGCATGTCGGGGAGCATCCGCTCCGGGAGCGCGGAGTCGCCCTTCTGATGTCGGCGCTGCACGACGAGGGGCGCACCCACGACGCGCACGCGGTGTACGCGTGTCTGGTCCGCCGGCTCGGCGAGGGACTCGCGGTCGGCCCGGGCCGCGAGGTCCGCCGAACCCTGGACGCGATCCTCGACGGCGCGAGTCCGGCTCCCGGGACCGGGGTCGACACGCTCTGGGACACCGGGATGGGCGCGCGGTCCTGAGCCGGCGGCGCGAGGGTGCTTTCCGGTGTGGAGCCGCAAGACCCCAACTCCCTTCGACGGCAGTGCAGGTGAGGCTCGACGACGAGCTGGGGGGGACCGCCCAGGCACTCGTCCAGGCACGTGCTACGCCCGCAGCCACTCCGTGACCAGCACGTCCCCGCCGGTGCGCAACCGCAGGGCGAACGGGCCGGACAGCGGCACCTCGCCGGTGAAGCGGCCCAGGTCGTCGGCGGTGAGCGGGGAGCCGGGCCGCGGCCCGCCGAGGATCTCGATACGGGCCGGCTGCGGCGGCAGCACCTGGCCCATCAGCCCCTGCGCGGTGACCTCGACGTCGACGGTCACCTCGCCCGCCCGGAAGGTCAGCATCCGGGGCGTATCGGTGACGCCCCGGACGGGGAGCGCGTCGACCAGCGAGTCGAAGGTCAGCTCTGCCACGCGCGCGTCGAGGTCGTGCAGCGCGAAGGCGTCGACCGCTATCTGCTGGAGCTCCGCCGGCACCGGGTCCAGGACGGCTGCGGCCTGTCGCAGCTCCTGCTCCAGCATCCCGCTGTCGAACTCCTCGTCGCCCCAGTCCCCTTCGCCGGACAGGTCGTCCTCGTAAAGGTCGTGGTCGTACAGGTCGTCGTCGTACCTGTCGTCGTACCTGTCGTCACTCATGTCGCTCATATCGCCCCCGGTGCCTCCAGCCGGGCCCGCAGACGCCGCAGACAGCGCTGGCGCAGCGGTCCGACACTGCCCACCGCGATCCCGAGCGCGGCGGACACGTCCTGGTAACTGGGCGGCGGCGTGGCCATCAGCACGCGCAGCAACCGCCTGCACCGCTCGCCGAGTTCCTCGAATTCCTGCCACAGCCGCCGGACGCGTTCGCTCTGCGCGGCGGCCTCCTCCGAGTCGAGCAGCGACTGTTCGGGTGTGCCGTCCTCACTGACCCGGTCCAGCAACCGCGGATCGTCCGTCAGGGTCAGCCGCTGGGCACTCCGGATGACCTTGAGGCACTCGTGGCGCGCGGTGCTCGCCAGCCAGGCGCCCGCCTTGCCGGGCTCGCGGATCCGCCCGAGGTGCTGGGCGAAGCGGAACCAGGCCGTCTGGTAGACCTCGTGGGCGTCGGCGTCGGAGAGCCGGTGGGCCCGGACGACGGACCAGACCAGCGGGCTCAGCCCTTCCACGAGCGCCTTCCAGGCCGCCGCGTCACCGTCGGCGGCCGCCCGGACGAGCGCGCCGGCATCAGTACGGTCCACGGCAGCCCCACCCCTCGCATACGGCACGTCATCGTACGCCGTGGAGGGGGCGGTCCCGGCCCTCACAGCCCGGGGCCGAGGCGCACGACCGGAACCGGGCGCCAGGTGGGCGGACGCAGCGCCGGGACCTGCGCGCCGCGCACCTCCGCGACCTCGGCGTCGGCGGCGAGCAGTTGCCGCCGGGCCGCGCGCGGGTCGGTCTCCTTGTGCGCCGTCATGTGGGCGGCCACCAGGCCGGCGGTCACGGGGGTGGCGAAGGAGGTGCCGCTCCACTGCGCATAGCCCTCGAACATCACCTGGTCCGGCTTGGCGGCGTTGCCCTCGTCGCTCAGCACACCGCTGTGGCGGGGGTGCTGGCAGGTGCACCCGTAGGAGAAGCCGTAGCGGCAGGCGTCGTAGGTGGAGTGCTGGTACACGTACGGGACGGGTGCCCCGAATCCGGTGAGGGCGCTGGTGAGGCGCTCTCCGGGAGCGTAGACCTTCACCCAGGGGCCGTGGTTGGTGAAGCAGGCGCCGGACTCGCCGTCGCTGCGCAGGGCGCCGACCGACAGCACGGAGTCCTCCCAGCCGGGCAGATCGGCGTAGGCGGCGGGCCAGAACGGTGCGGAGCTCGCGTTGTTGCCCGCGGCGGCGACCAGCAGGGTACGCTGCTCGCGCAGTTCCCGCATGAAGTTCTCGACGCCGAGCAGGCCGTCGGTGCGGCCGTTGGAGGTGCCGGCGGAGAGGCTGAGCACGTCGGGCCAGCCGCCGGCGTCGACGGCCGCGAAGAGCCTCTCGCCGAACTCGGACTCCAGAACGGCGCCCGCGTCGTTGAGGCTGCCGCGCACGGTGATGTCGGTGTTGGGCGCGACGGCGGCGACGAGCCCGGCGATGAACGTGCCGTGGCCGACGTACTGCTGAAGGACGCCCTGGTCGTCGCACTCCTGGACCTGGGCGTCACCGCCGGTGTGGGCGAGCAGGCCGCAGGAGCGGTAGTCGTGCATGAGGCCCGTGTCGACGACGAGGACCCCGACGGCGGTGCCCGGGTCGTGGGCCGTGCCGGCGGCGTCCGGGTTGGGTGGCTCGCTGAGCGGGGCGGGGACGGGTTCGTCGCCCGGGCAGGCGTTGACCGCGATGTGCACGACGTGGTTGCGGGCGGCCATCCGGTGCCCGGCCCGGGACTCGTGCTCCTGGACGGAGCGCAGGGCGTGGGCGACGGCACGGTCGGCGTCCCGGCCGCCCTCCCCGGGGTCGCCGACGCGGATGCGGGTGATGCCGCTGCGGTTGGCCTGCGGGCCCGCGCGGCGGATCTGCTCCTGGTCGAGGTCGGGTGCGGCCGTGAAATGCGCCCGTACCGTGTCCTCGACGACCCGCGCCTCCTCGCCGTCGCGGACGAGGACCACACCCTTCTCGTACATGAACTCCGCCGAGTCGTCCGGGCCCATCGCCAGGGGGACGTCCGGCATCGAGCGCTGGATCTGGTCGAACTGCTCGTGGAATCGCTGAGGTGCCATGGCGGGTCCTCCCGTGGGTGCGACGGCGTCGGCCGGTTCCGCTGAGCGGTCGTCAGCATGAGCCGTCTCGCCGTCCCTTGATACAGCTCGACACCTGTGTGGTGTGGTCCGGGAGCACTACCATCCGAGGAGTGACGGCGGGAAGCGACTCGGTTACGGAACTGCTGCCGATGGTGTTCGCCGACCCGGGCGAGGCTCTCGCGAGGGCCCGGGCGCTGCTCGACGGCGACCCCTCCCCGCCGGCCGCCTCGGTGGCTCACCAGGTGATCGGCATCTGGCAGCGGGACTTCGGCGATCTGCGGCTCGCGCTGCACCATCTGCGGCGGGCCCGGGAGTGCGCGGCGCGCGCCGGCTCGGCCGACCGGGAGGCGGACGTACTGGCCACGCTGGGCGTGGCGCTGGTGCACGCCGGCCGTACCCGGGAGGGCCTGGCGGCGTTCGAGCGGGGGGCGGCGCGCGGCGGCGGGCACACCAGGGCGCGGGTGCTGTACCGGCGGGCGTACGTGTGGTGGGTGCTCGGTCACCATCGCGAGGCGCTGGAGGACGTGCGCCGGGCGGTGCCGGTGCTGCGACAGGCGGAGGACGTGATCTGGACGGCGCGGGCGCTGACCCTGCGGGCCACCGTGCATCTGGCGCTGGGGTCGGTGGAGCGGGCGGAGGCGGACTTCACCGCGGCGGAGGTGCTGTGGGACACCACCGGCCAGGAGCACGACAAGGCCGACGCGGTGGAGAGCCGGGGCCTGGCGGCGTTCCGGTCGGGGGACGTGCCGGTGGCGCTGCGGCTGCTGGACGAGGCGGAGGAGCGGTACGCCCGGCTCGGCACGCCGACGTTCATGCTGAACATCCGCCGCTGCGAGGTGCTGATGGCGGCCGGTCTCGCGCCGGAGGCGCTGGCCGAGGCGGACGCGGCGATCGGGAAGCTGGACGGTATCGGCGGGCAGTCCACCCGCAAGGCGGAGCTGCTGCTGGCCGCCGCCCGGGCCGCGCGACTGGCCGGCGACGCGCACACGGCCATCGCCCGCGCGGCCCTCGCGGTACGGCTGTTCGCCGGGCAGCGGCGCACTTGGTGGGAGACGCACGCCCGGCTGGTGCTGATCGAGGCGCGGCACGCGGCCGGGCGCGGCTCCGGGCGGCTGGTCGCCGACGCCGCCGCGGTGGCCGGGAAGCTGGCCTCCTTCGGCGCCCCGGCCGCGCCGGAGGCGTCGCTGCTCGCGGGCCGGATCGCGCTGGAGCTGGGCTGGACGGCGGACGCGGAGCGGCACTTGGCCGTGGCGGCGCGCAGCCGGCGCCGCGGGCCGCCGCTGGCGCGGTTGACGGGCTGGGCGGCGCAGGCGCTGCGGGCACAGGCCGCCGGGTCGGCGCGGGGCGTGCTGGAAGCCTGCCGGCGGGGCCTGGACGTGCTGGACGACCACCGGATGACGCTCGGCGCCTCGGAGCTGCGGGCGCGTGCCACCGAACAGGGCGCGGAACTGGCGGCGTTGGCGCAGCGGGCCAGTCTGGTCTCCGGCGGGCCGCGGCGGCTGCTGGTGTGGAGCGAGCGCTGGCGGGCCACGGTGCTGTCCACCCCGCCGACCCGGCCGCCCGCCGACCCGGAGCTGCTCAGCGGCATGACCGCCTTCCGTGAGATCGCCTCGCGTGCGGAAGCCGCCCGCATGGAGGGCCGGCCGGTCCCGGCGCTGGAGCGCGAACAGCGGCGCCTGGAGCGGGAGATCCGCTCCCGGACCCTGCACATGCGGGGCGAGTCACTCGGGGACGGGGACCGGTTCGACGTCGGCCGGCTGCTGGAGCACCTGGGTGACGAGGTCCTGCTGGTGGAACTCGCCGTGCTCGGCGGGCGGGTGCAGGTGCTGCTGTGCGGGCGGGGGCGGGTGCGCCGGTTCGAGGCCGGGCTGCTCGCCGAGGCGGAGACCGAGGCCGAGCACGTACAGGCGGGGCTGCGGCGGCTGGCCCACCCGGGGGCGGAGGCCCGGCTTCCGGTGGTGGCGGCGGCGGGGCGGCGGCTGGAGGAGCTGCTCCTCGGACCGGCGGCAGCGCACCTGGGCCGCGGTCCGGTGGTGATCGTGCCGCCGGGGCGGCTGCACCGGGTGCCGTGGGCGCTGCTGCCGTCGCTGCGGGAGCGGGTGCTCAGCGTGTCGCCGTCGGCGGGCAGCTGGCTGCGGGCCCGGGAGACCACGCCGCCGCCGGACGGCTGCCCCGTGCTGGTACGCGGGCCGGGCCTGGCGACCGGCGGTGCCGAGGTGTCCGAGCTGGCCGGCCGGTACGGCCGTGCGAGGGTCCTGGAAGGGGACGGGGCGCGGGTGCCGCGGGTGCTGGAGGAGCTGGACGGGGCCGCACTGGCGCACATCGCCGCGCACGGCACGTTCCGCGCGGACAGTCCGCTGTTCTCGTCCCTGCGGATGGCCGACGGGCCGATCGTCGTTCACGACTTCGAGCGGCTGGACCGCAGCCCGTACCGGATCATCCTGTCCTGCTGCGACACCGCCCGCCTCGCCTCGGTCGGCGCCGATGAACTGCTCGGCCTCGTCACGGCGTTGCTGCCGCTCGGCACGGCCGGGGTGGTGGCGTGCAGCGCGCCCGTCAACGACGCGGCGGTGGTGCCGCTGATGCTGGCCCTGCACAAGGGCCTCGACGCCGGCCTGTCCCTGGCGGAGGCGCTGCGCGATGCCCGGGCCGCCCTGCCGGGCGACGCCCTGCACCAGGCCACGGGGTGGGCGTTCTCGGCGTTCGGGGCGGCCTGACCCGTCCCCTGTGCGGGTCAGGCCGCCGGTCCTCGGTGCCCGGGTCAGGCCGGCTGGGCTTCCGGCGCGTGGGCCTGCCACGGCAGGGCGCCGCGGTCGCTCGCGCCGAGCCGGGCGTAGGCGCTGTACAGGTGGTTGCCGACGGTGCGGACCGACAGGGTGAGGCGTTCGGCGATCTGCCGGTTGGTCAGGCCGGCCGCGGCGAGGGTGACGATCTGCCGCTGCCGGGCGGTGAGTTCGCCCAGGACCAGCCCGGACAGCGCGGGGGTGCGGGCACCCTGACAGCGCCGGGCCAGGGCGACGGCCCGGGTGCGGGAGTGCCGGGCGGCGCGCGGATCGCGGTGGGCGCGCACGGCCTGGGCATGTGCTTCGGCGGCGAACAGCAGGAAGCCACGCCGCTCCAGCTCCCCGGCCACCTCGTCCAGGTCCGGGCCGTCGGCGCGGGTGAGGGCGTCGGCGTGCCGGGCGAAGACGCCGTGGAGCCGGTCGATGACCTTCTCGGGGGTGCCGAGGCGGACGGCGTCGTAGGGGTCGGTGAGTGTCTCCGGGGTGAGGCCGCCCGGGCTGTCCACCGTCGCCGAGGCGCGGTGGAGTTCCGCCCGGCACGGAGCGTGCGCGGGTTCGCTCCGCAGGCCTTCCCGAGCCCAGGCCGCGGCCTCCCGCACCTCTCCGCGCAGCCGCGCGTAGCGGGCGCGCACCGCGGCGTACCCGCCCGGCAGCGGGCCACCCTCGGCGACCTGCCACTCCCCCACCGGCGCGGCTGCCGCCCGTACGTCGGCCTGGGCGATCCGGCGGGCCAGGGCCGCGCACTCGGCGTCGAGGGCGGCGGCGCACTCCTGCGGTGCGCGAGCCAGCCGACGGGCCCGCAGCCGGCCCGCCGCGGCCCGGAGCACCGGCCCGAACAGGGGGTGGGCGAGGCGGACGGCACCCTGGTCGTCGACCTCGATCAGACCGTCCGACTCCAGCGCTTCGAGAGCCCCGAGGTCCAGGTCGTCCAGGTCCGGGGGCAGGGGCTCGGCGAAGGCGAGGCGGTCGAGGGTCTCGCGTTCCAGGGGGCAGGTCCGGTCGAGGACGGCCTCGCGTTCCCGTACGGACGTGGTCAGCGGGACCGGGCCGCGAAACGCCCGCTCGCCGGTGTCCGGGACCGCGGTCAGCCGCCCGCGCACCGCGCCCAGCAGGTCGCGCAGCAGCCGCAGATCGCCCTGGCTCAGGTGGTGCAGCCGGTTGAGGGTGAGCGCGTCGAGAGGGCCGGCGCCCGCCGTCAGCAGCCGGCCGGTCTCTTCCTGCGGCAGTGGCTCCAGCGCGAGGCGCGGCAGGAGTTCACCGGTCCACAGCCGGGAGATCGCGCCGGGCACGGGCGGGCCGTCGGAGACGACGACCAGCAGCCGGGTGCGCCCGTGCACGGCGAGCTGGTGGACCAGGGCTGCGGAGGCGTCGTCGAGCAGGTGCGCGTCGTCCACCAGCAGCGTGCGGACACCGGACAGCATCCGGACCGCGCGGTGCAGCGTGACCGACTCGGGCAGCAGGTGGGCGAACGCGGCGAACGGGACGGTCCGGCTCCCGGGCGTGCCGGCCGCCCGGGCGCCGTCGGTGCCGCGCATCGCCTCGGTGACGAGACGGGACTTCCCGCAGCCCGCCGGGCCCGTCACCACGATGCCGCGCCGCACACCGGTCAACGACCGGCGGACCAGCTCCAGTTCGTCCTCCCGCCCGGCGAACGGCCAGGGCGGCTCCAGCGTCGTCGCGTCCCTCTCGTAAGTCATCACACAGACATGAGCGCGGCTACTCACCTTTGATACAGGGCGACTTGAGTAGCCCTCGACTCAGGCGCAGGAGGCGGGCCGCGGGGCAGGCTGTGGCCCGTGACCGCACGCTACTGCTCGCTGGCTCAGGCGCCGGCGCCCGCCTTCGCACCGGGGCCGGTGGCCGAGCGGCTGAGCGCGCTCGCGAGCGGGCGGCGTATGTGGGTCAACGGCACCGTCCTGCACCACCGGTTCTTCGACGGCGACTGCGACGCGTCCGTCATCCCCGTGCCGGGGAGGGTGATGACGTCGCCGGCCGGGACGACGGGGGCACTCCGCGCAACGCCGCGATCGGCGCCCGGCTCGTCAAGGGCCGCCGCCACATCGTCCGCGTCCGCCTGTACTCCGTCCGGGTGCCGGCGGGACGGCGGTGATGTGCTGGTGACGGCACGGATCCGCCGCGCGGACACCTGAGCCGCAGTCCGGCACCGGGGGAGCGGTCGGGGACGTCGCCCATGGGGGTGGGTGACGTCCTCGACCACGCCATGCGCCGGGGGGCCCTGCGAACGCAAAGGGGTGGGTGGCAGGTGCCACCCACCCCTTTGCGTCAGCGCGCCCGCACGACTCTCAGGACTGCGGACGACTGCCGTGGTTCGCGCCGTTCTTGCGGCGGGCCTTCTTCTTGCGACGTCGCTTCGAGGACATCGGACCTCCTCTTTCCCGGCTTTCGGTCACATGACTACAGAGCCACTTTCCAGCCGACGCGAACGCAAACACCCGCGCTGCGGATGCACTCGGGTGGCCTATGTCACGGTCGATGATGTGCGACTGGCGAGCGGCGATGAGTCCGATCACCCCAGCCCGGTCGTCGGGGGTCGTCGACACCCGGCCCCACCTCCAGGGCCGCCGCGTGGACGGGAGGCGCCGCCGCGGGCGCCTCGGATGATCGCAGAGGTGCGCGAGACGATGCACAGGAGTTTCCGCACGACGCCGTGGCCCGGCGCCTGCGGCGAGCGGGCATCGGCCGGCGCCCCTCAGGGAAGCGGGGCCAGTGGGTCAAGGGACGTCAGTACGGAAGCGTCCTCCTCGATCAGCGGAGTGAGGGCGGCACTGGGAGCAACGCAGGGGAGGCGGCGGTCGCTGACGGACCGAAGCGCCTCCCGTCGACAGCTGAGGATGTGCGTGTCAGCAGGCTGATCTGCGAGTTCGGGTACTGTACGGCCGTGGGAGAACGGGCGACCATCGGGGATGTCGCGGCCCGGGCCGGGGTGGGGGTCGGCACGGTTTCGCGCGTCCTGAACGACAGCCGGAACGTCAGCGAGGACACCCGCGAGCGGGTGCTGCGGGTGATCCGGGATCTGGACTACCGGCCCAATCGGCGCGCTCGCGCGCTGTCCACGGGACGCACCCAGAGCATCGCCGTCATCGCGCCCTTCGCCACCGAGCCGTCGGTCGTCGAGCGGCTTCGTGGCATCTCACACGAGCTGCACGGCAGCGACCACGACCTCACCCTGCTCGACGTGGCGACACCGGATCAGCGTGATCAGCAGTACCGGGCGGTGGCGGCCGGTGACCGCTTCGACGGGCTGCTGGCGATCTCGCTCGCTCCCACCGACGACGACGCGAAGCAGCTGGCACGTGCCGGTCTGCCCACGGTGCTGCTGGACTGTGAGTACCCGGACCTGCCGCGTGTGGTGATCGACGACGTGCGCGGCGGCATGCTGGCGACCCGTCATCTGCTGCAACTCGGCCATCGTCGTATCGCGTTCATGGGCGATGTCGCCGACGATCGTTTCCGTTTCAGCGCGAGCGCCCGTCGGCGTGAGGGATGCGAGCTGGCGCTGCGCGCGTACGGCCTGGCGCTGGAGGAGCCGTACGTCCGGGTCGGACCCCACGGCCGCTCGGTGGCGCACCGCCTCACCGACGAGTTGCTGGCCCTTCCGGAGCCCCCCAGCGCGATCGTCACCGCGTCCGACACCCGGGCGCTGGGGGTCATCGAAGCGGCGAACTCGGCGGGCGTGAGGGTCCCTCAGGAACTGTCCGTGGTCGGCTTCGACGACCTAGACGTGGCGGCCTACGTAGGGCTGACCACGGTACGCCAGCCCCTGCGCACCAGCGGCGGGATCGCCGCCCGCCTGCTGCTGGAACGCATCGGCCGGCTCGCCGGCGACCCCGTCGAGAAGGTGCTGGAACTGGAGCTCGTGCCTCGGCGTACGACGGCTGCCGCGGGAGCCTGACCCGCGGTACGCCGACGCTGGATCGGCTTCCGTGACCTTCCATGAGGCCGTTCCGACCGCTGCTCATAAGTGAATGTTCACCTTACAAGTCCACTGCTTATCAGTGGAATTGAGGTACTGTCAGCGATGGAACCGGTTCCACATCTTCCATTCGTTCCCTCTTCCCCCCAAGGGTGACGTATGTACAGAGCAAGACGAGTGGTGCTCCGGCTGGCGACGGGTTTGGCGGCCCTCGCGATGCTGAGCGGCATCACCACTCCCGCTTCCGCCTCCCCCCACGACCCGTCCCGGACCGGGACACGGCAGTACACCGCCGATGACGACCACACAGCCGTCTGGTCCCGCGCGGACGCCCTGAAACTCCGGCAGGACAGGACCAACACCGCCCCCCGCGTGTCACCCGACTTCCCGGTGATGACCGACAAGGTGTGGGTGTGGGACACCTGGCCGCTCACCAAGCTCAACACCCGGACTGCCACCTACAAGGGCTGGCACGTCATCTTCTCGCTGACGGCCCCGCGGTCGGTGCCGTTCGGCGACCGGCACTGGCACGCGAAGATCGGCTACTTCTACTCGCGTGACGCCAAGAGCTGGAAGTACGGCGGCGACCTGTTCCCGGCCGGCACCTCGTTCGGCTCCCGTGAGTGGGCCGGCTCGACGGCGCTCATCGGCGACAAGGTGCAGTCCTTCTACACCGCCTCCGGGCGCGACAACGGCGGGGTCGACCCCAGCGACGCCCTGCAGCGTCTGGCGCAGGCGACCGGCAAGATCCACGCGGACAAGAACCGCGTGTGGTTCTCCGGCTTCCGGGACCACCGCATCATCGCCGAGGCCGACGGCAAGCTGTACCAGACCCTCGAACAGTCGCAGCAAGGCCCGATCATCTACGCCTTCCGCGACCCGTTCGTCTTCCGCGACCCGCGGGACCGCAAGGTCCACCTGTTGTTCGAGGGCAACACGGGCGGCACCGCGGGCTCGTACCAGTGCACCAAGCGTGACCTGGGTGACCTCCCGGCCGGCCACGAGGTGCCGGAGGACTCGAAGTACTACACGGGCAACATCGGGCTGGCCACGGCCACCGGCGACAGCATGGAGAACTGGAAACTCCAGCCCCCGCTGCTCTCGGCCAACTGCGTGAACCAGCAGACCGAACGGCCGCACCTGATCATCCGCGGCGGCAAGTACTACCTGTTCACGATCAGCCACAAGTTCACGTTCGCGCCGGGTCTGAGCGGCTGGGACGGCCTCTACGGGTTCGTCGGCCCGGGGCTGCGCAGCGACTACCGGCCGCTCAACGGCAGCGCGCTGGTCCTGGGCAACCCCGAGGATGCCCCGACACAGCAGTACTCGCACTACGTGATGCCCAACGGGCTGGTGGAGAGTTTCATCGACACCGTCCCGACCGC
The DNA here is from genome assembly GCF_040637495.1 of Streptomyces sp. NPDC029044. NCBI lineage: Bacteria > Bacillati > Actinomycetota > Actinomycetes > Kitasatosporales > Streptomycetaceae > Streptomyces > Streptomyces sp. NPDC029044. The sequence goes on along the minus strand of NZ_JBEZWN010000034.1, from coordinate 54,938 downwards.
CGACGGCGGGACCCGCTTCGGCGGCACCCTCGCACGCACGCTCGTGCTGTCCCTGAAGGACGACAGGACGAGGCTGGCCGGTCAGCTGGACTACGGCTTCATTCCGTAGAACGGCCCGACCGCGAACAGGGCCGGTTTCGGATACCTCCGAAACCGGCCCTGACCTGCGACTGTCTCCAGTCGGGACGACAGGATTTGAACCTGCGACCCCTTGACCCCCAGTCAAGTGCGCTACCAAGCTGCGCCACGTCCCGGTGCGCATCGCGCGGGTGAACCGCGTGATCACGCAGGTCAACCCTACCGCATGGGGAGCCGTCCCCCGGCCCGTGCCGACGGCCGGTCCGGGCGCCGGGTCCAGCCGGCGAGACCCACCGTCGAGACGGCGACGGCGAGGACGGCCCACCAAGGGAGGTCCGCCTTGGTCGCATGGCCGGCGCAGGCCGCCACGGCCAGGAGCGCCGTGACGGCACCCCCGGGCAACCCGGTCCGCCGCGCGGGCCGTCGCCCCGTCTCGTCCACGTCCTGCTCCCCCTTCGCCCACGCAGTCGCATGCCCGCGGGCATCTCAACTCCCGGGCATATGCCGCAAACAATACGCCAATCGGCGGGAACTCCCGACCAGGGCATAGGGGTTGAGACGGACAAAGGCGGTGTGCGGGGTGCCGTCGCGGTCCCGTCCGCCCCGCTGCCTCGGAACCGGGGCCGACGGTGTGTCCGCCGGGCCCGCCCGGCACCCCACACTCTGTCCAGGCCGCTCCCCCGCTCACCAGGGCTAAGGTCGCCGCATGACGCACAGCTTCGTACTGCACATCCCCGACGCCGAGCTCGAACCCGAGCCCCTCGCGCCCGGGCAGATCGTCTCCGGAACGCCCGAGGTCACCGGCAAGGTCGTCTGGGAGTCGGAGGACGGCCGTCAGGTCCGTGGCGTCTGGCAGATCACGCCCGGCGTGGTCACCGACACCGAGGCCGACGAACTGTTCGTCGTGATCAGCGGCTCGGCGACGATCGAGGTGGAGGGCGGGCCGACGCTCACGGTCGGGCCCGGCGACCTGGCCGTCCTGCGCGAGGGCGACCGTACGACCTGGACGGTCCACGAGACGCTGCGCAAGGCGTACGCGATCAACCTCTGAACGAGGTGAGCGATCAGGGCGCCGGGGCCGTCGACCCCCGGATCTCCAGGGTGGGCGTGGCCAGTTGGATCCGGCCCGCTCCGCCGGGGCCCTGGAAGCGTTCCAGGAGGCAGCGGGCCGCGCGGCGGCCGACCTCGTGGCTCGTGTGGTCGACCGTCGTGAGCCACACGTGCCGCAGCCGGGCGATGCTCGTGTTGTCGTAGCCGACGACGGACAGGTCGCGCGGGACGCGCAGACCCAGTTCCTCGGCCGCCGACAGCACGCCGATGGCGGCCATGTCGTTGACGGCGAAGACGGCCGTGGGCCGTTCGGGGCCGCTGAGCAGCCGGACGGTGGTGCGGTAGCCGCCCTCCTCGGTCATGTCGCTCGGCTCGACCACCGCCCGCTCCGCCAGGCCGTGCCGGCGCATGGTCGCCTCGAAGCTGCCGCGCCGCAGCTCGCCCACCGCGCCGTAGCCCGCGATGTGCGCGATACGGCGGTGCCCGAGGCCGATCAGGTGCTCGGCGACCAGCCGGGCGCCCCGCTCGTCGTCGCCCGCCACCACGTCCACGCCCGGCGGCGCCGGTTCGCGGGAGCCGGCCAGCACGACCGGGATCCGCTCGGCCACGGCGCCGAGGGCCGCCGGATCGGGCAGCGTGCCCACCACGACCAGGCCGTCGACGCGCAGGTCCAGCAGCGGGTCGGCCGGGTCCTGGCCGGTGCGGCGGTTGAGACGGGCGTCGGCCAGCAGCATGTGCAGCCCGTTGGCGTGCAGCAGGGAGTTCAGGCCGTCCAGGAGATCGACGAACCAGGGGTTGCGCAGGTCGTTGAGGAGGACGCCGACCATGGGGGTCCCCCCTGGTCGAGCGAAGTCGAGAGCTTGGGGGAGGGTGCGCTGCTCGCCGAGGCTGCGGGCGGCGGCGTTGGGCCGGTAGCCGAGCTCCCGGGCGGCCCGGAGCACGGCGTCCCGCTTCTCGGGCCGTACCTGGCCGGAGCCGCGCAGCACGAGGGAGACCAGCGACTTGGAGACACCGGCCCGCTCGGCCACGTCCCGGATCGTCGGCTGCCTCATGGGATGGACCGTTCCATGCGGCGCCACGGCTTGTCAAAGGGTTGACAGCGTCGGCAAACCCCGCTCAGGGTGGCCTGGACAGGTTGTGGAACGGTCCAAAGAGGGGCTCTCATGGTGGACACGCTCGGCGTCGCCGTCGTCGGATTCGGCTGGATGGGGCGGGTGCACACCCAGGCGTACGCGCGTGTGCGGCACCACTATCCGCGGCTGCCCCTCGTCCCGGAGCTGGTGACGGTCGCCGAGGAGGTGCCGGGCCGGGCGGAGGAGGCCGCAGCGCAGTTCGGGTTCGCCTCGACGACCCGCGACTGGCGCGAGGTCGTGGCCGACCCCCGCGTGCGGGCCGTCAGCATCACCGCGCCGAACTTCCTGCACCGTGAGATCGGCGTCGCCATGGCCGAGGCGGGCAAGCACATCTGGATCGAGAAGCCGGTGGGTCTGACAGCGGAGGACGCCCGAGCGGTGGCGGACGCGGTGGCCACAGCGGGAGTGCAGGGCACCGTCGGCTTCAACTACCGCAACGCACCCGCCGTCGAGACGGCCCGCGAGCTGATCGCCTCCGGGGAGATCGGCGCGGTCACGCATGTCCGCATCCGGCTGTTCAGCGACTACGCGGCCCACCCCGAGGGTGCGCTGACCTGGCGGTACGAGCGGGAGCGGGGCGGCAGCGGGGTGCTGGGCGACCTGGCCTCGCACGGTGTGGACCTGGCCCGGTTCCTGCTCGGCGACATCGCGTCGCTCGCCGCCGACACTGCGGTCTTCCTCCCGGAGCGGGCCCGCCCGGCCGGCGCCACGGCGGGCCACAGCCGCGCCGCCGGAGGGGAACTCGGCCCGGTCGAGAACGAGGACTATGTCAGCTGCCTGCTGCGCTTCGCCTCCGGGGCGCGCGGTGTCCTGGAGGCATGCCGGGTCTCGGTGGGCGAGCAGAACAACTACGGCTTCGAGGTGCACGGCACCAAGGGGGCCGTCTTCTGGGACTTCCGCCGTATGAACGAGCTGGGCGTCAGCCGCGGCACGACGTACCAGGACCAGTCCGTCACCACGCTCTACGTCGGCCCGGGCCACGGGGAGTTCGCCGCGTTCCAGCCGGGCGCGGCGAACGCGATGGGGTACGACGACCTGAAGGTCATCGAGGCGTACCGCTTCCTGACGTCGGTCGCCGAGGGCTCCGCGCACGGAGCGACGCTCACGGACGCCGTGCACAGCGCGGCCGCGCTGGACGCGATGGCGCGGTCGGCGCGCAGCGGTACGTGGGCGGACGTGGCCGGGCCGGCGTGAAGCGGCCCCCTCACGCCCTGGTCTGGAGCCGCCGGCCCAGGTAGACCTTGGCCGGGACGAGGACGAGCCACAGCCACATGATGACGGGGCCGGTCACGAAGACCAGCGGGACGGTGACCAGGAAGACCACCACGATCGTGGCGCTGTCGAGGAGGTACAGCGGGGTCGCCGCCTCGGTGGGCGTGCCGTGCCGCAGCCAGGGGCGCCTGGCCAGGACGGCGGCCACCGCCAGGTGGCAGGCGCCGAGCGCGGCCACGGCCCCGGCGTAGACGGCGACCGACACGGACTGGTCGCCGTACTCGGCGAGCAGCCGGGTCGGGAAGGGGACGAGGGCCGCGACCCCGAACCCGACGACGGACAGGCTGATCACCTGTCCGTCGACCTCCCGCACCCCGCGGAAGATCCTGCGGTGGTCGCGCCAGTAGCTGCCGAGCACCGCGACGCTGAGCGCGTAGGCCCCTAGGTCGGGGAGCACCCGGCGCAGGGCCTCCCGGTACCGGTCGGGCTCCAGGTCCCCCGGCACGGACAGATCCAGGACCAGCAGGGTGATGGCGATGGCGAACACCCCGTCGGCGAGCGCCAGCAGCCGGTCCGGCCCGCCGTCCGGGCGTGATGTCCACATGGGTCCGACCGTAGGCGGGGCGCGGGCCCCGCTTCCGGACCCACGCCCGGCGGGCCGTCCGGATCACACGGCCGCCTGCGGTGGCATGTTGTACGGCGTCACCACCTGGATCGCCGAGGGCAGGGTCGGTCCCGCCGGCGGCAGCGCGTCATGGGCGCGCATGACGGTGTGGCAGGCCTCGCGGACGTCCTGGCGGAGGTCGTGGTGGAGCACGGCGGACAGGCGGTGCTCGCGCAGCAGCCGGGTGTTGTCGTGGTCGAGGTCGTGCGCGACGAACACCGCACAGTCGCGGCCGAGGTCGTCGAAGGCCCGCAGCGTGGCGATGTTGCCGCCGCCGATCGAGTAGACGGCGCGGATGTCGGGGTCGCGTTCCAGCGCGGCCCGGACGAGGTCGTACTGGGTGGCGTCCAGGCCCTGGCCCTCGGCGATCTCGACCAGCGTGCGCTCGGGGTGCCGGGCGCGCATGGCGCTGCGGAAGCCCATCTCGCGCTCTTCCTCGTTGCGGAAGAAGCCGCTGCTGAGGCTGGTGAGGATGTTGCCCGGGCGCTCCCCCAGCCACCGGCCCATCAGGTAGGCGGCCGTCGCTCCCGCGGCCCGGTCGTCTATGCCGACGTAGGCGCGGCGGGCGCTGGCGGGCAGGTCGGTCACCAGTGTCACGACCGGGACGCCGGCGGCTTCGAGGCGGCCGACCGCGGCGGTGACCTCGGGGACGTCGGGCGCCTTGAGGATCACTCCCTGCGAGCCGCGCCGCGCGATGCGGTCCAGGATCCGCACCAGCTCCCCGGCCGGGCCGGTCTCGCGGAAGTGGAAGCGGGAACGCAGCACCGCCGGGCGCAGGGACGGCAGCTCGGCCTCCAGGGCGGCGCGCACGGCGGTCGTGAACCGCTCGGGTGCCTGCATCACGATGTCGACCATGAACGTCCGGCCGACGAGCCGGACCTGGGTGCGCTGCCGGTCGAGGTCGGCGATGGCCTGGCGGACCTCCCGGGCGGTGCTCTCGCGCACGCCTCCCCTGCCGTTCAGCACCCGGTCGACGGTCGCCTCGCTCAGGCCCGCCTGACGTGCGATCTCCCGGATCGGGAACGGGTGGCCCATGCGCCGGCTCCTTGAGGGGTTTTTGATGGCTCGCTGCTGGTTGTTCGAGGTGTTTGTACTGACAAGAATGACAGGGCTGCGTCGCTCCGTGACCCCGAAGGGACGACGATGTCCTTCACTTCCGTCCACCACCGCGCCTGGCTGTCCGAACAGGATTGCGATCTCGACGCGTTCCGCGCGCTGGTCGAGCAGGCCACCGACCCCGCCGACTATCCGCACGCCTCCGCCGTGGAGCGGAACGTGCTCGTCTACGACTGCGGCCTGCTCGAAGGTGACCGGGTGGTCCAGGCCGAGCTGGTGCGGGCGCTCGCCGACGGCCCCGGCATCGTGGTCTTCCGCGGAGCCTTTCCCGACCTCCGGGTCGTGGACCGGGCCACCGACGTGTTCGAAGCGCTGATCGCCGAGCAGCGCGCCTCGGGCGCGGCCGCCGGTGACCACTTCGCCAAGCCGGGCGCCAACGACCGGGTGTGGAACGCGCTGGAGAAGACGGCCCTCTACGACGCGGAGGCGTTCGCCGACTACTACGCGAACGAGATCCTGGCCCTGGTGGCCACCGCCTGGCTGGGCCCCGGCTACCAGGTCACCTCTCAGCTCAACGTGGTCAACCCGGGCGGCGCGGCGCAGAGCGCGCACCGCGACTACCACCTGGGCTTCCTGACGAACGAGGTCGCCGCCGCCTACCCGGCGCACGTGCACCGCCTCTCCCCCGTGCTGACGCTCCAGGGCGCGGTCGCGCACTGCGACATGCCGGTGGAGTCCGGGCCGACGATGTACCTGCCGCACTCGCAGAAGTACGCGCCGGGCTACCTCGCCTGGCGGCGGCCGGAGTTCCGGGCGTACTTCGAGGCGCACCAGGTGCAGCTGCCGCTCGCGAAGGGCGACGCGGTGTTCTTCAACCCGGCCCTCTTCCACGCGGCCGGCACCAACCGTTCCGCGGACATCCGGCGCATGGCCAACCTGCTCCAGGTGTCGTCCGCGTTCGGCCGGGCGATGGAGACGGTGGACCGGGAGGCGGTGGCCAACGCGGTGTACCCGGCTCTCCTCAGGCGCAAGGCCGAGGGCGCCGACCGGGCGTGGCTGGAGCACGTGATCGCGGCGAGCGCCGAGGGCTACCCCTTCCCGACCAACCTCGACAGCGACCCGCCGGTCGACGGGCTGGCTCCGCCCTCGCAAGCGGATCTGATGCGGCGGGCGCTGCGCGAGGAGTGGACGCCGGAGGCGCTCCGGGCGGAGCTGCGGGCCGGTGCCGAACGGCGAGAGAGCTGAGGAAACCGATGACACTTCTCGACGACAAGGTCGTCCTGGTCAACGGCGGAAGCCAGGGGGTCGGCGCGGCCGTCGCGCGGGCCGCCGTGCGCGAGGGCGCGGTCGTGGCCGTCACCGGGCGGCGCCCCGGCCCCGGTGAGGCACTGGTGGAGGAGCTGACCGCCGCGGGCGGCAAGGCCCTGTACGTGCGGGCCGACCTGTCGGACGCGGGGCAGGCCAAGGACTCCGTGACGCAGGTCGTACGGGCGTACGGCCGCGTCGACTGCCTCGTGAACTCGGCCGGACTGACCTCCCGGGGAACGCTGCTCGACACCACGCCCGAGCTGTTCGACCAGCACATCGGGATCAACCTCAAGGGCCCGTTCTTCGCGATGCAGGCGGCGGTGGCGGACATGGTGGGGCGTCAGGAGCCCGGCACGGTCGTCAACATCATCACCTCGTCGGCCCACGGCGGGCAGCCGTTCCTGGCGCCGTACGTCGCCGCCAAGGCGGGTCTGATCGGTCTGACCCGCAACGCCGCCCACGCCCACCGCTGGGACCGGATCCGGATCAACGGCCTCAACATCGGCTGGACGGCCACGGAGGGCGAGGACGCGACGCAGAAGGCCTTCCACGGGGCGGGTGACGACTGGCGCGAAGAGGCGGCCGCGAAGCTGCCGATGGGCAAGCTGGGGCAGCCAGACGAGATCGCCGACTTCGTTGTGTTCCTGCTGTCGGAGCGGTCCGGGGTGGTCACCGGGTCGGTCATCGACTGGGACCAGAACGTGTTGGGGGGGCTCGACTAGGGATTTGCCGCGCGTTGTTGTCCGCTCGTGTGCGGCGCCTTAGTGGCTTGTCGCGCAGTTCCCCGTGCCCCTGACGGGGCGCCTCCCCCACCCTGCAACAAGGAGCAACACCCCATGCGCATCGGAATCCTCGGCCTCGGCCGCATCGGCGCCTTCCACGCCGAGACCCTCTCCGGACTCGACGCCGTCGACTCCCTCGTCCTGACCGACCCGTTCGCCGATGCGGCCAAGGCGGCCGCCGAGCGGTTCGGGGCCGATGTCGTGGACTCGCCGGAAGCCCTGCTGGCCGCCGGTGTGGACGGCATCGTCGTCGCGGCCGCGACGGACGCCCACCCCGCGCTGATCCTCGCCGGTGTCGAGGCCGGCGTCCCCGTCTTCTGCGAGAAGCCCGTCGCCCGGACCATGGCCGAGGGCGTCGAGGTCCTCAAGGCCGTCCGCGGCCGGGACGTGCCGATCCAGATCGGCTACAACCGCCGCTTCGACACCGGGTTCGTCAACGCCCGCGCGGCCGTGCAGAGCGGTGAGCTCGGCAAGCTGCACACGGTCCGCTCGACCACGCTGGACCCGGCTCCCCCGCCGGCCGCGTACATCGCCGCTTCCGGCGGCATCTTCCGCGACTGCTCGGTGCACGACTTCGACATCATCCGCTGGGTGACCGGCCGTGAGGTGACCGAGGTGTACGCGGTGGGCGGCAACCGGGGCGCCGAGTACATCAAGGACGCCGGTGACGCCGACACCACCGGCGCGATCCTCACCCTCGACGACGGCACCATCGCGGTCGTCTCCAACTCCCGCCACAACGCCCGCGGTTACGATGTCCGCATGGAGATCCACGGCTTCCAGGACTCCGTCGCGGTAGGCCTGGAGGACAAGCTGCCGCTGCGCTCCGTCGAGCCCGGGGTGACCTTCCCCGCGGGCACCCCGCACGACTTCTTCATGGACCGCTTCACCGCGGCCTACCGTGCCGAACTGACCGCGTTCACCGAGGTCGTGGCCGGGACCCGCCCCTCGCCCTGCACCATCGAGGACGCGCTGGAGGCGGGCTGGATCGCCGACGCGTGCACGCTGTCGCTGCACGAGCACCGTCCGGTGACGATCGAGGAGGTACGGCAGGCATGAGCGGGACGGGCCGGGAACCCCTGCGGATAGGTGTGCTGGGAGCCGCGCGGATCACCGAACGCTCCCTGACCGGCCCGGCCCGGGCGACCGGCCACCGCCTCGTCGCGGTGGCCGCCCGTGACCGCGCCCGCGCCGAGGCGTTCGCCGCGGGGCACGGGGTGGAGCGGGTGGCGTCCTCGTACGCCGAGCTGATCGCCGATCCCGAGGTCGACGTCGTCTACAACCCGCTCGCCAACGGCCTGCACGGACCGTGGAACCTGGCCGCCCTCGCGGCCGGCAAGCACGTGCTGTCGGAGAAGCCGTCGGCGAGCAACGCAGCGGAGGCGGCGGAAGTGCGGCGGGCCGCCGAGAAGGCCGGGACGGTCTTCATGGAGGCGTTCCACTACCTCTTCCACCCGGTCACCCGGCGCCTCCACGAGCTGCTGGCCTCCGGCGAACTCGGCGAACTGCGGCACGTCGAGGCCATGGTCGCCATCGCTGCGCCGCCGGACACCGACCCGCGCTGGTCCCTGCCGCTGGCCGGCGGCGCCCTGATGGACCTCGGCTGCTACAGCCTGCACGCGCTGCGGATGCTCGCCCCCTGGGCGGGCGGCGCCCCACGCCTGACCGCGGCCCGGGCCGGGGAGCGCGCGGGCGCGCCCGGCGTCGACGAGTGGCTGGACGCCGACCTGGAGTACCCCGGCGGCGCGACGGGCTCGGCCCGCTGTCACATGGCCTACGACGGCCTGGACATGAGCATCCGGCTCGTCGGCACCCGGGGCGAGGCGACGGCCCGGAACTTCGTCCTGCCCCAGCTGGACGACCGGGTCGTGGTCCGCACACCCGAGGGCGAGCGCACGGAGCACCTCGGCACGCGCTCGTCGTACACGTACCAGCTGGAGGCGTTCGCGGCCCGGGTGAGGGAGGGCACGCCGCTGCCGCTGGACGCGGACGACGCGGTGACGACGATGGAGCTCATCGACACCTGCTACCGGACGGCCGGCTTCGAGCCCCGGCCGCGGACCAGGACCTGACCCGCGCGGAAGAGGGCCCGGGGCGTGACCCCGGGCCCTCTTCACGCGTACAGCGCGGGCCTCTCCGCGAGTTCGACCTCGACCCGGCCGCCGTTCTCCAGCGCCCGTACCCCCGCCTCGCACACCGCTGCCGCGGCATAGCCGTCCCAGACGCTCGGGCCGGTCACCTCGCCGCGCCGGGTGGCGTCGACCCAGGCCTGGATCTCCTGGTCGTAGGCCGTCTCGAAGCGTTCGGTCCAGTCCTGGGCGATGGTGCCGCCCCAGCGGCCGGCCATGTTGGTGACCACGGCGTGGCCGTCGCCGATGCGGGCGGTGCCGCGTTCGCAGACGACCTCCGCCTGGACCTGGTAGCCGAAGCCGCAGTTGACGAAGATCTCGACGTCGCTGAGGGCGCCGCCGTCGGTCTCGAAGACGACGAACTGGGGGTCCTGGAGGGCGTCCGGGGCGCTGGCCGAGGGGGTGGGGCGCAGCACCGTGACGGCCGTGATCTCGTGGCCCAGCAGCCAGCGGGTCGCGTCGGCCTCGTGGGCGACGGAGTCGCTGATCAGCATGGAGCTGGTGAAGAAGGGCGGGCTGGCGACGTTGCGGTGCCGGTTGTGCACCATGAGCGGGCGGCCCAGCTGGCCCGTGGCCAGCAGGGCCTTCAGCTTCGCGTACTCGGGGTCGTAGCGGCGCATGAAGCCGACCTGGACACGGCGGTGGCCGAGGCGCAGTTCGGCTTCGAGGACGCGCAGGGCGGAGGCCGCGTCGGGGGTGAGCGGCTTCTCGCACAGGACGGGCAGATCGTGCTCGAAGGCGGCGAGCAGGGCGGCTTCGTGGGCCGGGCCGGGTGAGGCGATCAGGACGGCGTCGACGTCGGCCGCGGCCATCGCGGCCGCCGGGTCGGTGTGGGCGGTGCAGCCGTCGACACGGGCGGCGACGGCCTTCGCGCGCTCCGCGTCGACGTCCACGACGGCCGTCACCCGTGCTCCGCTGGTGACTTCGTGGATGCGGCGCACATGGTCGGCGCCCATCCTTCCGGTACCGATGACCGCGACTCCGAGGGGGGCGCGCTCCGTCATGGCCGTCCTTTCGGGTCGTCAGGCGCCGCAGGACCTCAGGAACTTGCGGGTGCGCACCGCGATCGGCAGCGGCTTGTCCGGCTCGCAGGGGTACATGTCCTGCTCGACGATGGCGAAGAGGTCCACGCCCAGCTTCTGCGCGGCCGTCAGGACGGGGCCGAGCTCCGGTACACCGGCGGGCGGTTCACACATCACACCGCGCGCGACGGCCGGGCCGAACGGCACCTCGTTCTTGACGACGTCCGCGAGGATCTCCGGGTCGACCTGCTTGAGGTGCAGGTAGCCGATGCGCTCACCGTAGGTCTCGATCAGCTTGACGCTGTCGCCGCCGCAGTAGGCGTAGTGCCCGGTGTCCAGGCACAGGTTGACCGCGTCGGAGTCGGTCGAGTCGAGGAACCGCTCGACGTGCTCCTCGGTGTCGATGTGGGTGTCGGCGTGCGGGTGGACGACGATGTCCAGGCCGTACGTGTCCTTCACCTCGCGGCCGAGGCGCTCCATGCCGGTGGTGAGGTTGCGCCACTGCTCGGTGGTGAGCTCCGGAGGCTCCAGGATCTCGGCGGTCTTGTCGTCGCGCCAGAAGGACGGAATGACGACCAGGTGCTTCGCGTCCATGGCCTGGGTCAGCGCGGCGACGTTGCTGACCTGCTCCCAGGTGGAGTCCCACTCGGAGGGGCCGCGGTGCAGTCCGCAGAAGATGGTGCCGGCGGAGACCTTCAGGTTCCGCTCGGTCACCTCGTCGGTGAGCCGGGCCGGGTCGGTCGGCAGGTAGCCGTAGGGGCCGAGTTCGATCCAGGAGTAGCCGGCCTCGGCGACCTCGTCGAGGAAGCGTTCCCAGGGCACCTGCTGGGGGTCGTCGGGGAACCAGACGCCCCAGGAGTCGGGTGCGGAGCCGACCCGGATGCGGTCGAGCGCGTGGGCCATGTCAGGACTTTCCTTCCGAGGACGTGGCTACGGGAGCGGTGAGGTCCCCCTCTTCGGGGAGCCCTTCGACGTCGACGCCGCGGACCTGCGCCAACTCGTGCTTGAGGGAGGCCAGTTCGGCGCCGCCGGCCATGTGGTTGGTGAGCTCTTCGAGGCTGACGTCGCTGCGCGAGGCGGACAGTTCCATGGTGCCCAGGCGCAGGACGCTGAAGTGGTCGCCGACCATGTAGGCGTGGTGGGGGTTGTGGGTGATGAAGATGACGCCGAGGCCCTTCTCGCGGGCGGCGGCGATGTACTTCAGCACCACGCCGGACTGCTTGACGCCGAGGGCTGCGGTGGGCTCGTCCAGGATGAGGACGCGGGCGCCGAAGTAGACGGCGCGGGCGATCGCGACGCACTGCCGCTGGCCGCCGGAGAGCGTGCCGATGGGCTGCTCCATGTCGTCCAGGACGATGCCCATGTTGCGCAGCTCTTCGTCCGCGGTCTTCTTCATCTGCTCGATGTCGAGACGGCGCAGCGGCCAGGGGCCCTTGGTCATCTCGGAGCCGAGGAAGAAGTTGCGCCACACCGGCATCAGCGGGACGACGGCCAGGTCCTGGTAGACCGTGGCGATGCCCTTGTCGAGGGCCTCGCGCGGGGTGGAGAAGCGCACCGGTTCGCCGTCGACGAGAAACTCGCCCTCGGTGTGCTGGTGCAGCCCGGAGATGATTTTGATGAGGGTGGACTTGCCGGCGCCGTTGTCGCCCAGGACGCAGGTCACGTTGCCCGGGTGCACGTCCAGGCTCACGCCGTGCAGGGCGCGGATGTTGCCGTAGGACTTGCCGGCGCCGCGCAGTTCGACGATGGGGCGCTCGCCGGCGGGCGGGGTGTCTTCGAGGACGGCACCGTGGGTGCCCGTTTCTTTGCTGGTCATCGCGGTCACCTCCGGGTCGCCGTGCGCTGGACCCACAGATTGATGAGGACGGCGCCCAGGAGCATCACGCCGAGGAAGGCCTTGAACCAGTCCGGGTTCCAGCCGGCGTAGACGATGCCCTGCTGCACCATGCCGAACATGAAGGCACCGAAGACCGGGCCGATCGCGGAGCCGTAGCCGCCGGTGAGCAGGCAGCCGCCGATGACGGCCGCGGCGATGTAGATGAGCTCCTGGCCCACGCCCTCGCCGGACTGCACGGTGTTGAAGGAGAACAGCTGGTGCATGCCGACGAACCAGGCGCCGAAGCCGACCAGCATGAAGAGGGAGATCTTGGTGAAGGTCACCGGCACACCCACGGCCCGCGCGGAGTGCTTGTTGCCGCCGACGGCGAAGATCCAGTTGCCGTACTTGGTGCGCAGCAGCACCCAGGTGGCGAGGGCGGCGAACACCAGCCAGTACACCACCGTGATCTTGACGTTCACCCCGCCGACCTCGAACGAGGAGGCGAAGATCTTCTGCGCCTGGGCGAAGCCGTCCATGTCGCTGATGTCGTCGGTGGCCACGTTGCCCGTGACCAGCTTGGTGATCGCAAGGTTCACGCCCTGGAGGATCAGGAACGTCCCCAGGGTGACCAGGAAGCTGGGCAGGCCGGTCTTGACCAGCAGCCAGCCGTTGAACGCGCCGATCGCGAGGGACACGATCAGGGCGACGATCACGCCCATCCAGACGTTCAGGGTCAGCTGGTAGCTGAGCATCGACGCGGTCAGCGCCGAGGTGATCACGGCGACACCGGCGGACAGGTCGAACTCGCCGCCGATCATCAGCAGGGCCACGGGCAGCGCCATGATCCCGATGGTCGACGACTGGTACAGGATGTTCGCCATCGAGCTGCCGTCACGTACCGGCGGCGCGGCGATCAGGAAGAACACGAGCACCGCGACGGCGCCCAGGAAGACCCCGACCTCGGGCCGGGCCAGCAGCCGCAGCGCCAGCGGGCGCCGCTGCGTCCGGCCGTCGGACTGCTTCTGGCCGGGGGCCGGCGGTGTTCCCACCGCCGGCGTGGCCTGCTGGGTCATGCTCATCACCGGGTGCCCTTCGCGGCGAACTCCCCGATCTTGTCGACGTTGGACTTGTCGACGAAGGCCGGGCCGGTCAGCACGGGCTGCTCACCGCCGCCGCTGTAGTTGCCGTTGTTCTTGTAGAGCCACAGGCCGTCGACGGCCAGGTAGCCCTGGAGGTAGGGCTGCTGGTCGACGGCGAACTGGATGTCGCCGCCCTTGATGGACTTGATGAGGTCCTTGTTGAGGTCGAAGGTGGCGATCTTCGCCTTGCTGCCGGCGTCGCCGACCGACTGCACGGCCGTCAGCGCGAAGGGGGCGCCGAGGGTGACGACGTAGTCGATGGACGGGTCCTGCTTCAGCTTGGCGGTGATCGTCGACTTCACGGACGGCATGTCGGTGCCGTTGACGTTCTGCGGGTCGACCTTGCCGTCGAAGGTCTTCGCCACGCCGTCGCAGCGCTGGGTGAGACCGACGTTGCCCTGCTCCTGCATGACGCAGAGGACGTGCTTGGCGCCGACCTCGTTGAGCTTCTTGCCGAAGGCCTCGCCCGCGACGGACTCGTCCTGGCCGAAGAACTCCAGCAGGTTGAGCTTCTTCCAGTCGCTCAGGCCGGAGTTGAGGCCGACCACGGGTATGCCGGACTTCTCGGCCTTGCCTATGACGCCCTTGAGCGCGTCCGGCTTGGCGAGGGTGACGGCGATGCCGTCGACCTTCTGGTCGATCGCGTTCTGGACGAGGTTGGCCTGGTTGCCCGCGTTCGGGTCGGCGGAGTAGATGAGCTTGATGTTGTCCTTGGCGGCCGCGGCCTCGGCGCCCTTGCGGACGGTGTCCCAGAAGGTGTCGCCGGGCGCCTGGTGGGTGACCAGGGCGACGGTCATGCGGGGCGTGGTCGCCTTGCCGGCCGAGGCGTCGGCGGCGCCTTCCTCGGACTTCTTGCCCCCGGAACCGCTGGAGCAGCCGGCGAGGGTCAGGGCCGCTGCCGCGGCCACGGCGACGACGGGCGCGAACCTGCGAGAGCGGGGGTGAGAAGAGCGGTCCATCTTTCCTGGCACCTCACTGTGCTACTGCGGGGGAAAGGAAGGGATCACGAAGGGATCCGTGGTCCCGGAGCCTTACGGAGTCCGGATCATGATGCCGCAAACCGACTGTTGCGATGGCACGGGATACAAGTCGCTGCCACGCCCGCTGTCAATACTTTGTTAAGACATCATTTCACAAGCAGGTCCGAATGTAAGTACAAACTATTGACAGCACCGCCCTCCGCGACCTACACCTGGGGGGCGGCAGGTCCCGTGGATCCACGCCCCCACCGTGGCAGGGCGCCCCAGGACCCGCATCCCCAGCTTCCCGAGGAGGTCGCGCATGGCCGAGCCAGCCCAGTATTTCGATGTGATCACGATGGGCCGCATCGGGGTCGACCTCTACCCCCTCCAGACCGGGGTCCCGCTGGAGCAAGTGGAGACGTTCGGGAAATTCCTGGGAGGTTCCGCGGCCAATGTGGCGGTCGCCGCCGCCCGCCTCGGACGCCGTACGGCGGTGATCACACGCACCGGCGACGACCCCTTCGGCACCTATCTGCACGAGGAGCTCAAGGGCTTCGGCGTCGACGACCGCTGGGTCACCCCGGTCGCGGCGTACCCGACTCCGGTCACGTTCTGCGAGATCTTCCCGCCCGACGACTTCCCCCTGTACTTCTACCGCCGCCCCAAGGCCCCGGACCTGGAGATCCACACCGACGAGCTGGACTTCTTCGCCGTCCGCGACGCCCGGGTCTTCTGGATCACCGGCACCGGCCTGAGCGAGGAGCCCAGCCGCTCCGCCACCCTCGCCGCCCTGAAGGCCCGCGACAAGTCGGGCATCACCGTCTTCGACCTCGACTGGCGGCCGGTGCTTTGGAAGGACACAGCCTGGCGCGACCCCGAGGAGGCCCGCCCGTACTACCGCGAGGCCCTGCGCCACGCCACGGTCGCCGTCGGGAACCTCGACGAGTGCGAGATCGCCACCGGCGTGCGCGAGCCGCAGGCCTGCGCGGAGGCGCTGCTGGCGGCGGGCGTGGAGCTGGCCGTCGTCAAGCAGGGCCCCAAGGGCGTCCTCGCCGTGCACCGCGACGGCACCCGGGCCGAGGTGCCGCCGGTGCCCGTCGAGGTGGTCAACGGCCTCGGCGCGGGCGACGCCTTCGGCGGCTCGCTCTGCCACGGTCTGCTCGCCGGCTGGGACCTGGAGAAGACCATGCGCCACGCCAACGCCGCCGGTGCCCTCGTCGCCTCGCGCCTCGCCTGCTCCTCCGCGATGCCCACCGAGTCCGAGGTCGCCGGCCTGCTCGCCGGGGTGCCGTCGCCGAGCACGAGTCACTGATGCCGTCGCCGAGCACGAGCCCACTGAAACGGAGCCTTCCTTGAACATCGGCATCCCCGACCTCACCACGGTCCGGGCCCGCAATCCCGAGGCCGTCGCCGAGGCGGCGGCCCGGCGGACGCGGCGCCCGCTGCTCGGCGACAGCGGTCGCCTGATGATCGTGGCCGCCGACCACCCGGCGCGCGGCGCCCTCGGGGTCGGCGACCGGCGCCTGGCCATGGCCAACCGCGCCGACCTGCTGGAGCGGCTGTGCACCGCGCTGTCCCGGCCCGGCGTCGACGGGGTCCTCGCCACCGCCGACATCCTGGAGGACCTCCTGCTCCTCGGCGTCCTCGACGACAAGGTCGTCATGGGCTCCATGAACCGCGGCGGACTCGCCGGCGCCGCCTTCGAGATGGACGACCGCTTCACCGGGCACCGCGCCGAGGACATCGCCCGGCTCCGCTTCGACGCGGGCAAGCTCCTGGTCCGCATCGACTACGACGACCCGGGCTCGCTGACCACCCTGGAGTCCACCGCCCGGGCCATCGACGCCATGGCGGCTGAGCGCCTGCCGCTGTTCGTCGAGCCGTTCATCTCCCGGCGGGTCGACGGCGCAGTGCGCAACGACCTGTCCGCCGAAGCCGTCACCCGCTCCGTCGCCATAGCCTCCGGGCTCGGCGGCACCTCCGCCTACACCTGGCTGAAGCTGCCCGTCACCGACGACCCGGACGACATGGCCGAGGTGCTGGAGACCTCCACCCTGCCCGTCGTCCTGCTCGGCGGAGAGGTCGGCGACGACCAGGACGCCGCGTACGAACGCTGGCGCAAGGCCCTGCGACTGCCCACCGTCCAGGGCATGGTGGTCGGACGGTCGCTGCTCTACCCGGCCGGGGGCAGCGTGGAAGAAGCGGTCGACACGGCCGTCGGTCTGCTGTGATCCGGAGGATGCCATGACGTACCACCTTCCCGCCGGCAAGGCCCTCGGCGGCCCCTACGCCGTCGACGTCACGCCCGAGAAGGCCGGCTGGGGCCACTCCAGCCTGCGGGTCCTGGAGCTGCCGCCGGGCGGCGCCCACTCCTTCGGCACCGGCGACAGCGAGTGGATCGTCGTCCCGCTGAGCGGCGGCTGCACGGTCGAAGCCGGGGACGACTTCGGCCGGGAGACGTTCGAACTGAACGGCCGCGCCGATGTGTTCAGCGGCGTCAGCGACTTCGCGTACGTGCCGCGCGACGCCCGGGTCACCGTGACGTCCGCGGGCGGCGGCCGGTTCGCGCTGACCGGTGCGCGCTGCACCCGCCGGCTGCCCGCCCGCTACGGACCCGCGTCCGAGGTGCCGGTGGAGCTGCGGGGCACCGGGAACTGCTCCCGGCAGGTCAACAACTTCGGCGCGGCCGGGGTCTTCGAGTGCGACAAGCTCATCGCGGTCGAGGTGATCACGCCGGGCGGCAACTGGTCGTCGTTCCCGCCGCACAAGCACGACGAGCACCGGCCGGGCGAGGAGTCCGTGCTGGAGGAGATCTACTACTTCGAGTTCGCCGGCCACGACGGCGTCCCCGGCCTCGGTTACCAGCGCGTCTCCCCCTCCGGCCCGGGCCGGGACACCGACGTGCTGGCCGAGGTCCGCGACGGTGACGTCGTCCTCATCCCGGACGGCTGGCACGGGCCGTCGATGGCCACGCCCGGCCACCACATGTACTACCTCAACGTCATGGCCGGCCCGGAGGCCGAGCGCGCCTGGCTGATCTGCGACCACCCCGACCACGCCTGGGTCCGCGACACCTGGCCGGACCAGCCGGTCGACCCCCGCCTCCCCCTCTACACCGCCCCGGAGACCTCCGTATGAGCGCCGCCACCCGCCGACTGACGACCGCCCAGGCACTGGTGCGGTTCCTCTCCGCCCAGTACACCGAGCGGGACGGCGTGCGCCGCCGGCTGATCGCCGGGACCTGGGGCATCTTCGGCCATGGCAACGTCGCCGGGGTCGGCCAGGCGCTCCTGGAGGTGGGCGAGGAGGTCATGCCGTTCCACCAGGGCCGCAACGAGCAGTCCATGGTGCACGCCGCGGTCGGCTACGCCCGGCAGCTGAACCGCCTGTCCGCGCAGGCGGTGACGACGTCGATCGGCCCGGGCGCCACCAACCTGGTCACCGGCGCGGCCCTGGCGACGATCAACCGGCTGCCGGTGCTGCTGCTGCCCGGCGACTACTTCGCCTCGCACGCCCCCGACCCGCTGCTCCAGCAGCTGGAGCACCCGGTCGAGGCCGACGTGTCGGTCAACGACACGCTGCGCCCGGTGTCGCGGTACTTCGACCGGATCACCCGCCCCGAGGCGCTGATCCCCTCGGCGCTCCAGGCGATGCGGGTGCTGGCCGACCCGGCGGAGACCGGCGCCGTCACCCTCGCCCTGCCGCAGGACGTGCAGGCGGAGGCGTACGACTGGCCGGAGGAGTTCTTCGCCGAGCGCGTCTGGTACGTACGGCGTCCCGCGCCGGACCCGGTCGAGCTGAGCGCCGCGATCGAGGCGATCCGGTCGGCGGAGCGGCCGCTGATCGTGGCAGGTGGCGGCGTCCACCACAGCGAGGCCGAGCAGGCGCTGAGGACGTTCGTGGAGGCCACCGGCATCCCGGTCGCCTCCACCCAGGCCGGCAAGGGCTCCCTGCGCCACGACCACCCCGCCGACCTCGGCGGCATCGGCCACACCGGCACCGCGGTCAGCGACGAACTCGCCCGCACCGCCGACCTGGTGATCGGTGTCGGCACCCGCTACACCGACTTCACCACGGCCTCCGGCACGCTCTTCCAGAACCCGGGCGTGCGGTTCCTCAACCTCAACATCACCGGCTTCGACGCGCACAAGCTGGCCGCGCGGACGCTGGTGTGCGACGCCCGGTCCGGCCTGGAGAAGCTGGCCGAGGGGCTGGCCGGGCACCGCGTGTCCGAGGCCTACGAGGCCGGGTACCGCGCCGGCAAGGAGCGCTGGGAGGAGGCCGTCGAGGCCGCCTACCGGGCCGACGACGACAGCGCGGTCCCGACCCAGACGCAGGTGCTCGGCGCGCTGGACGCGGCCGTCGGCGACGACGACGTGGTGATCAACGCCGCCGGTTCGCTCCCCGGCGACCTGCACAAGCTGTGGCGCTCGCGCAGCCCGCGCCAGTACCACCTGGAGTACGGCTACTCCTGCATGGGCTACGAGATCCCCGCCGGCATCGGCGTCCAGCAGGCCGCCCCGGGCACTCCGGTGTGGGCGCTGGTCGGCGACGGCACCTACCTCATGATGCCGACGGAGATCGTCACCGCCGTCCAGGAGGGCCTGCCGGTCAACATCGTCCTGATCCAGAACCACGGCTACGCCTCCATCGGTGGTCTGTCGGAGGAGACCGGCGGCGAGCGGTTCGGCACCGCCTACCGCTTCCGGGCCGCCGACGGCACCTTCACCGGCGCCCCGCTGCCCGTCGACCTCGCCGCCAACGCCGCCAGCCTCGGCATGGACGTGCTGCGCGCCAAGACCGTGCGCGAGCTGCGCGAGGCGCTCGCCGCGGCCCGCGCCTCCGACCGCCCGACGTGTGTGTACGTCGAGACCGACCCGGCACCGACCGCTCCCCCGGCCGAGGCCTGGTGGGACGTGCCGGTGGCCGAGACCGCCACCCGCGAGGCGGCCGTCGAGGCCCGGGAGCGCTACGACCGCCAGGTGGCGGACCGCCGCCGCCACCTCTGAACTCCCCCGAACCCAAGCTTTACGAAAGGCCCTTGCGCACCATGAAGACCATCACCCACTGGATCGACGGCAAGCCCGTCGAGGGCACCTCCCGCCGGTTCGGCCCCGTCTACAACCCGGCGACCGGTGCCCAGGAGAAGCAGGTCGCGTTCGCCTCCGTCGACGAGGTCGACGCCGCGGTCGCCTCCGCCAAGGCCGCCTTCGAGAGCTGGGGCGAGTCCTCCCTGGCCAAGCGCACGGCGATCCTGTTCAAGTACCGCGAGCTGCTCGACGCCCACCGCGACGAGATCGCCGAGCTGATCACCGCCGAGCACGGCAAGGTGCACTCCGACGCGCTCGGCGAGGTCGCGCGCGGCATGGAGATCGTGGAGCTGGCGTGCGGGATCTCCGTGCAGCTCAAGGGCGAGCTGTCCACCCAGGTCTCGACCCGGGTCGACGTGGCCTCGATCCGCCAGCCGCTGGGCGTGGTCGCGGGCATCACGCCGTTCAACTTCCCTGCCATGGTGCCGATGTGGATGTTCCCGCTGGCGATCGCCTGCGGCAACACCTTCGTGCTGAAGCCGTCGGAGAAGGACCCGTCGGCCTCCCTCAGGCTGGCCGAGCTGGCCACCGAGGCGGGCCTGCCGGAGGGCGTGCTGAACGTCGTGCAGGGCGACAAGACGGCCGTGGACCGCCTTCTGGAGCACCCGGACATCGAGGCGGTGTCCTTCGTCGGTTCGACGCCCATCGCCAAGTACATCCAGTTGAAGGCCGTCGAGCACGGCAAGCGGGTGCAGGCCCTCGGCGGCGCCAAGAACCACATGCTGGTGCTGCCGGACGCCGATCTGGAACTCGCCGCCGACCAGGCGATCAACGCCGCGTACGGCTCGGCGGGCGAGCGCTGCATGGCCGTGTCGGTGGTCGTGGCCGTCGGTGACATCGGCGACGAGCTGGTCGGCAAGATCGCCGAGCGGGCGAAGAACCTGCGGATCGGCCCCGGAAACGACCCGGCCTCGGAGATGGGCCCGCTGATCACACGCGAGCACCGCGACAAGGTGGCCTCGTACGTGGCGTCGGCCGCCGAGCAGGGCGCGGAGGTCGTGGTCGACGGCACGGGCTTCTCGGTGGAGGGCCACGAGGACGGCTTCTTCCTCGGGGTCTCCCTGCTGGACCGGGTGCCGCTGACGGCGGACGCGTACCGGGACGAGATCTTCGGCCCGGTGCTCGCGGTCGTGCGGACGGAGACGTACGAAGAGGCCATCCAGCTGATCAACTCCTCCCGCTGGGGCAACGGCACCGCGATCTTCACCCGGGACGGCGGCGCGGCCCGCCGCTTCCAGCTGGAGGTCAAGGCGGGCATGGTCGGCGTCAACGTCCCGATCCCGGTCCCCGTCGGCTACCACTCCTTCGGCGGCTGGAAGGACTCCCTCTTCGGCGACCTGCACATCTACGGCAACGACGGCATCGCCTTCTACACGCAGGGCAAGGTCATCACCACCCGCTGGCCGGACCCCTCCGACGGCGGCATCAACCTCGGCTTCCCGAGCAACTCCTGACACCCGTAAGGGGGGTTCATCCATGGCGAGGACCGGCGACCGGGCCCGCACCGCGGCCGCCCCTGCGCTCAGCTCACTGGACTTCGCCCTGGACCGTGGCAGTCCGGTGCCGCTCTACCACCAGCTCGCGCAGCAGCTGGAGGCGGCGATCGAGCGCGGGGTCCTCGCCCCGGGGAACCTCCTGGGCAACGAGGTGGACCTGGCGGTCCGCCTCGGGCTGTCCCGCCCCACCGTCCGCCAGGCCATCCAGTCCCTCGTCGACAAAGGGCTGCTGGTCCGGCGGCGCGGGGTGGGCACCCAGGTGGTGCACAGCCGCGTCCGGCGCCCCCTGGAGCTGAGCAGCCTCTACGACGACCTGGAGGCGGCCGGGCAGGCGCCGACCACCGAGGTCGTGCGCAACGAGGTCGTCCCGGCCGCCTGCGACGTGGCCGCCGCCCTGGGGGTGCCGGAGGGCAGCGAGGTGACCGTCCTGGACCGGCTGCGCCGCACCCACGGCCGGCCGGTGGCGCTGCTCTGCAACTACCTGCCGGTGTCCCTGCCGGCCTTCGACGACGCCCGGCTGGAGTCGACGGGCCTGTACCGCATGATGCGCTCGGCGGGCATCACCCTGCACAGCGCCCGCCAGACGGTCGGTGCCCGGGCGGCGACCGCGGAGGAGGCGTCCCGCCTGGACGAGGAGGCGGGTGCGGCGCTTCTGACGATGCAGCGCACGGCGTACGACGACACGGGGCGCCCGGTCGAGTACGGAACGCACATCTACCGGGCCTCGGTCTACACGTTCGACTTCCAGTTGCTGGTGCGGCCATAGCGGATGGTGCGGATGGGCCGAACAGCTTGACTCCGCGGCACAGCCGGGCGCAAAGTCGTATATATACACCGTAAACGTACGGCGTCCCCGGGAAGAGCCTGGCCCATGAGCGCACCGTCCACCGTCCTGGTCACCGGCGGAGCCGGTTTCATAGGCAGTCACGCATGCGCCGAACTCCTGGACCACGGCTACGAGTTGATCGTCGTCGACGACTACTCCAACAGCACCCCGCAGGTCTTCGCACGGGTGCAGCGGGTCGCCGGACGCTTCGTGGGCGCCGTGTACGAGTTGGACATCCGCGACCGCCAGGCCCTGTCGGCCGTGTTCCACCGGCACGCCGTGGACGCCGTCGTGCACTTCGCCGCCCTGAAGTCGGCCGGCCGGTCGGCGCGCCTGCCCGTGGAGTACTACGACACCAACATCGCCGGCACCACCGCCCTGCTGCGTACCATGCAGGAACACGGGGTGCACCGGCTCATTTTCTCGTCCACGTGCTCGATATACGGTGAGGCCGCGCACGGGCCGCTCGACGAGTCCACGCCGGCCCGCCCGACCAACCCCTTCGCCGCCTCCAAGTGGGTCTGTGAGCAGATCCTGGCCGACGTGTGCGCCCGCCGCCCCGAGTACGCCGTGATGTGCCTGCGCTACTTCAACCCGGTCGGCGCCCACCCCAGCGGACTGCTCGGCGAGGCCCCGCGCGACCCGCCCTGGAAGCTGATGCCGTCCCTGGCCCAGGTGGCCACGGGGCAGCGGGACCGGCTGCGCGTGTACGGCACCGACTATCCGACGCCCGACGGGACCGCGATCCGCGACTACGTGCACGTCATGGACACCGTCGAGGCGCTCCGGGTGGCGCTGGACCGTCTCGGCGACGAACCGGGCATGCGGGTGTACAACCTCGGCCGTGGCGAGGGCAGCTCCGTCCTCGACGTGGTCACCCGGTTTGCGCGCACCACCGGCCGTCACATCCCCACCGAGAACGCCCCGCGGCGCCTCGGCGACGTGGCCGAGTACGTCGCCGACGCGCGCGCCGCCGCGCGCGACCTCTGCTGGCGCCCCACCCGGGACCTGGACGCCATGTGCCGGGACGCCTGGCGGTTTCAGCGGCTCCATCCGAACGGCTACGCGGAATCACCGCACCGCCCCAAGCCGAAGGAGTACTGAACGATCCGACCGGACATGACCGCGGAACAGCCGCGACCGCGATGCGCCGCCCCTGTCGAGTGCGGCCCCCGTGCACGGCCGCAGCCTGCTCGGCGTTCCCGAATCCTCCGACCCGAGGAGGCGTGTGTGTCCATGCCGCCGGCCCAACGGCTGTCGGCCGCCTGCATCGCGCCGGCCGGGGCAGCCATCTGCCTGTACTTGGCGGTCCCGGGGCTCCGGGAGCCTGTGTGGACGGTCATGGTGCCGGCCGGGGCGGCGGCCCTCATCACCGGGGTCCTGGTCCACCGACCGGGCCGCCGATGGCCCTGGCTGATGCTCGCCGCCGGCTTGGCGGTCGTCGCCGCGGGCGGCGCGTACACCCATGCGCAGTCCCCGTCCGTCCGGGCCTTCGGGCTGTTTCCGTCCCTGGCGGACGCCATCAACCTCGCCGCCTACCCGCTCCTGGCCCTCGGGCTGTTCGGCCTCGTCCGGTGCCGCCGGGTGGGCCGCGCCCTGCCCTGCCTGCTCAGCGCGCTGATCATCACCACCGCTCTGGCCCTGCCCGCCTGGATCCACCTGGTGCAACCGCTCGACACCCGTTTCGGCCTGACCTGGCAGCAGAGGGCCATCGCCCTCGCGTATCCGCTGGCCGACCTGGTGCTACTGACGATGCCGGCCCGCCTGCTCATCCCGAGACCTCTGTCCGGCCGTGACCGCGCCGTGCAGTTGCTGGCACTGGGCACGGTGACGCTGCTCTGCGCCGACGTCGCCTCCGGGATCCTGCTGCTCGGCGGCAGCAGCCCCTCCTGGGCCCTCCCCGGCTCCGGCTGGATCGTCCTCAGCGCGGCCTGGGGACTGGCCGCGCTGCATCCCACCATGGCCGGTCCGGCATCGCCGCAGCCACCGTCACGGCCCCTCCCCGGGGTCCGGCTCCGGCTCGTCCTGCTCGCCACGGCCACGCTGATACCGCCCGCAATACTCCTCCTCGGCCAGCACACGGGCCGGATCCGCGACCCGGCCGTGCCGGCCGCCCTCTCCTGCGGCCTCTTCCTGCTCCTGGTCCTGCGTCTGGCGAGCGCGCTCGCGGAACACCGCAGGACCCTGGCCCATGAGCGGGTGCTGCGGACGGCCATCACCGCGCTGGAGGCGGCGGAGAGCCCGGCCCAGGTCGCCCGGTGCTGCGAGGCGGCGGTCAACGAACTGCTCGGCCCGCACCGCCCGCACGGATCCCTCCTCCTGCCGGCCGGTGAGGTCCCCGGCCCCCCGCCCGGCACCGGACGCACCTCCCTGCTACTGCCCGTCGACCGGCTGCCCCCCGGCATCGCCGCGCGACTGGCCGGCCCGCCCGCCGTCCTCGTCTGCTCCCCGGCAGGGCCGCCGGGCCCCGCGTCCGCCCGCGCGGGGGTCCTGCTGGCCGCCGGACCGGAACGGCGGCTCGTCGGGGCGCGGGCAGCGCTGGAAACCCTCGCGGCACACGCCGGGCCGGCGGCACAGCGCGCCGCACTCCGGCCCGCCCACCCGCTCCCGGGGGGCGAGGCGTACTTCCGCACCCTCCTGAGCAGCACCTCGGACGTCGTCCTGGTCGTCGGCGCCGACTCGACCGTGCGCTACGCCAGTCCCTCCGCACGGACCCTGTTCGGCCGCGGTGAGGTGACGGGGACAGCGCTGCGGAGTCTGGTCGAACCGCAGGACCGGGAGCGGGTCGACCGGGCACTGGCCGCGCTGGACAGCGGTCCTGGCCGGGACGTCCACGACCAGTGGGGGGTGCGCGGGCGGGTCGGGCGCACCGAGGTGGAGGCACGCTGCCGCGACCTGCGGGCGGACGGGATCGTCGGCGGGCTCGTCGTCACCCTGCGGGACGTGACCGAGCAGCGCAAGCTGCGCAACGAACTCTCCCACCGGGCCTTCCACGACCCCGTCACCGGCCTGCCCAACCGGGCCCTGCTGCTGGAGCGCATCGGCAGGGCCCTGCTGCGCAACCACCGGGAGTCGCCCCTGGCCTGCGTCCTCTTCGTCGACCTGGACGATTTCAAGACCGTCAACGAGACCCTGGGGCACGCAGCGGGTGACCGGGTCCTGAAGGCGGTGGGCGAGCGGCTGTCGGAGACACTGCGGCGCACCGACACCGCGGCCCGGCTGGACGGCGATGCGTTCGCGGTCCTGATGGAGGAGGCCCGGCAGCCCCAGGACGCCGAACTGCTGGCGCAACAGGTGATCCGGGTACTGGACCGACCCTTCCGGCTGCCCGAGGGCACCGTCGCCCTCTCCGCCGGCGTGGGGGTGGCCACCACCTGGGACAGCACCGATCCCGACGAACTGCTGTCGTGCGCCGGACTGGCCGTGCACGCGGCGAAGTCCGCCGGGAAGCGGCAGTGGCGTCGCTTCGTGCCGGGGCTGCGGGTCCGCGTCACCGAGCGGCACGACCTGCGGGCGCGCCTGGACCGCGCGATCTCCCGGGAGGAGTTCGCACTGCGCTACCAGCCAGTCGTGGACATCACCGGGGGCCAGGTCATCGGCTTCGAGGCGCTGGCCCGCTGGCCGCAGGGCCGGTGCGGGCTGGCCTCACCGGGGCAGTTCATCCCGCTCGCCGAGGAGACCGGCCACATCGCACCCCTGGGCGCATGGGTGCTGCGCAACGCCGCCGCGGACATGGCCCGGTTGCAGCGGACGGCCGGCCGGGCCGTCGCGCCGTACATCAGTGTCAACGTCTCCGGCCTTCAGTGGCAGGACGCGGACTTCCTGGAGGAGGTGAGCAGGGCCGTCGAGACCCCGGGCCTCGCCCCCGGCTCGCTCCAGCTGGAACTCACCGAATCCGTGCTGGTGCGCCGTGACGACCGGCTCGACCGGCTCATACGATCGCTGAAGGAACTGGGCGTACGGATCGCGGTCGACGATTTCGGGACCGGGTTCTCCTCGCTGCGCTACCTGCGCGACTTCCCGGTCGACACCCTCAAGCTGGACAAGACCTACATCGACGACATCCCGCGGGACCCCCGGCAGGCGGCACTCGTCCGGGGCATCGTGTGCCTCGCCAGGACGCTCGGGCTGCAGATCATCGCCGAGGGCATCGAGCAGCGGGGGCAGCGGGACCTGCTGACCTCGATGGGCTGCCGGTTCGGGCAGGGCTTCCTGTTCGCAGGGCCCCTGACGGTGGAACAGAGCGCGGTCGCGCTGCGCGAACACTACGATGGCGGCCCTGGAACGCCGCTTGGGTGAACGCCTCGTCCGCGGGGCGATGAGCTATTCGTGCCCGGCCGCACGCCTCGGCAGGCCCCGGCGCGGCTGCGCCGCGGACAGGGTGAACGCCGTCTCCGCCAGCGCGAGGTGGCTGAACGCCTGTGGGGCGTTGCCCAACTGCCGTCCGGTGTCCGGGTCCCACTGTTCCGCGAGCAGTCCGACGTCGTTGCGGATGGCAAGGACACGCTCGAAGACCTCTTGGGCCTGCTCGGTGTGACCGCCGGCCGCGAGGGCGGCCGCGTACCAGAGGGAACAGGCCACGAAGGCGCCCTCGCCGTCGGGCGTGCCGTCCCGTCCGTCGCCATCGTGCTCATAGCGCCGCAGGAATCCCCCGTGGTCGAGGTGGCTCATCGCCCGGAGGGTGCCGCGCACCCGGGGGTCGGACGCCGGCAGGAAGCCCAGCCTGGGCATCAGGAGGCTGGAGGCGTCCAGGTCCGGCGAACCGTAGGCCTGGACGAACGAGCGCTGCCCGGCGTCCCAGCCCTCCCGCAGGACCTGCCGGCGCACCTCGTCGCGCATGGCGCGCCATTCCGCCGAGGAGCCATTGCGGCCCAGGAGTTCCCCCATGCGTACGGCGCGGTCGGCGGCCACCCACGCCATGACCTTGGAGTGGACGAACTGGCGCCGCGGTCCGCGCACCTGCCACAGCCCCTGGTCGGGTTCCCGCCAGTGCCGGATCAGCCAGCCCATGAGCGCCTCGACCAGGTCCCACACGTGGGCCGGCATGGGGATACCCGCGCGCAGGGACAGACAGAGCGTGTCCATCACCTCGCCGTAGACGTCCAGCTGGAACTGGCCCACGGCGTAGTTCCCGAACCGGACCGGCTGCGAGCCCTCGTAGCCGGGGAGCCAGGGTGCTTCGGTCTCCGGCAGCAGGCGCTGGCCGCCGACGCCGTAGACCGCCTGTAGCTGGGCGGGGTCGCCGGCGATGGCCCGCACCAGCCAGTCCAGCCAGGCCGTGGCCTCGTCCCGGTAGCCGCTGCGCAGGAGGCAGGACAGGGTGAGGGTGGAATCGCGTAGCCAGCAGTAGCGGTGGTCCCAGTTGTGGTCGCCACCGATGCGGCCGGGAAGGGAGGTGGTGGGGGCGGCGACGATGCCGCCGGTGGGGGCGTAGGTGAGGGCCTTGAGGGTGATCAGCGAGCGCACCACGGCTTCCCGCCACGGCCCCCGGTAGCGGCACTGGCCCGCCCAGCGGCGCCAGAAGTCGACGGTCTCCTTCAGCGCCGTCTCGGCGGGGACGGACAGCGGCGCCGGCGGATCGGGCCGGTGGGACGGCGACCAGGCCAGTGTGAGCGCCACTCGCCGCCCGGCGGGCACGGTGAACTCCCACACCGTGGCGTCCGTGTCGCCGAGCGTGGTCACCGGCCCGTCGGCGCCGAGCCAGACGGCGTCGGGGCCGGCGACCGCGACGGTGCACTGCCCGGCGTCGCGGACCCAGGGCACCACCCTGCCCTGGTGGAAGCGCAGCCGCAGTTCGCTGCGCATCGGGACGGCCCCGGACAGCCCCTCGATCACGCGGACGAGACAGGGCAGCTGCGTACGGGGTGGCATGAAGTCGGTGACGCGGACGGTTCCGTCCGGGGTCTCCCACCGCGACTCCAGCACCAGGGTGTCCTTCCGGTACGCGCGCTCCGCGCACCGGTCGGGGAAAGCGCCGGCGGATGCCGGGTCCGCGGGGGCGACGCGCCAGCAGCCGTTGCCGCTGTCGCCCAGCAGCGCGGCCAGACAGGCCGGCGAGTCGAAGCGGGGCAGGCACAGCCAGTCGACAGAGCCGTTACGGCCGACCATGGTCGCGGTCTGCAGATCGCTGAGGAGGGCAAAGTCCTCGATCGGTACGCTCATGATCACCGTCCTCCGCCGTTCCCGCGACGGACACCACCCGATGTTTACGGCGTATACGTACATCGTCGCCCGGGCAAGCACGCTCGTCAACCCCTACCCGGCCCCTCTTGACGCATCAGAACAAATCATCACAAGATACTTGTATACGTCGTAAACGTACGGCGACGCACCAGCGCCGCCGGATCACGACGGAGGTGAACTCCTGTGCACACACGCGAGGGGATTCCCCCGTGTCTCAGGCGCCCCCCGGTCGAGCTGGAGATCGTCATCCCCGCCGTCAACGAGGAGCGCCGCCTGCCCCGCACCATCGGGACGACGCTGGACTACCTCCGGGGACAGGTCTGGTCGTCCGCCGTCGTCGTGGTCGACAACAACTCCGTGGACTGCACGAACGACGTGCCGGAACGCTTCGACAGCCCTCTCACCCGCGTCCATGTCATCGGTTGCAGTGAACGCGGCAAGGGCGCCGCCGTACGACGGGGCATCCTCACCTCCACGGCCCGTTTCGTCGGGTTCCTCGACGCCGACAACGCGACCCCGGTCGAGACCCTCGGCAAGGTGCTGCCGCTGCTCCAGGACGGCTGCGCCGCGGTGATCGCCTCACGGCACGTCGACGGTTCCCGGTTCGAGGTCGAGGAGTCGGCGCTGCGCCGCTGCGGCGGCTGGATGTTCCGGCGGCTCACCCACCTGACGCTCCCGGACATCGCCGATACCCAGTGCGGGTTCAAGTTCTTCGACGGGCGTCTCGCCCGGGAGGCGGCGGCGACCTGCCGGGTGGACGGCTTCGCCTTCGACGTGGAGCTACTCGCCCGCATCGCGCGGGCCGGCGGCACGGTCGTCGAGGTCCCGGTGGCCTGGACGGACATGCCCGGATCGACGTTCTCGGCCCGACGCGACGGCATTCGCTCCATGGCGGACGTACTACGCATCTCCCTCTCACGGTGACTGTTCATGACTGCACTCGAGCACCTTGCCCGGACCAACGTGCTGTTCCTCAACTGGCGGGACCCTGCCCACCCACAGGCCGGCGGGGCGGAGGCCTACTGCTTCGAGATCGCCCGGCGGCTGGCCGGTTCGGACGCACGGGTGACCCTCTTCGCCGCGCGCTTCCCGGGCTCACGGGCCGCCGAGTCGACCGACGGCGTGCGCGTGCTGCGCGGTGGTGGCACCTACGGCGTCTACCGCGCCGCGGCGCTGCATCTGCTGAGGAACCGTCACACCTACGACGCGGTGGTCGACTTCCAGAACGGCATACCGTTCTTCTCACCGCTGTTCACCCCGCGCTGGACCGCGGACGTGTGCGTCATCCACCACATCCACCAGAAGCAGTTCGATCTCTTCTTCCGGTGGCCCGTGAACACCGCCGGGCGGCTGCTGGAGAAGCAGATCAGCCGCCTGGTGTACCGCGGGCACGCCATCGTCGCCGTGTCCCCCTCCACCCGGGAGGGCGTCCGCGCCGAACTCGGTTTCCGCAACCCCGTCTACCTGGTGCCCAACGGCAGCCCGGAACCGTCGTCCACGCCGGTCGCCCGCGCCGCGACGCCGACCGTCGCCGTCGTCACCCGGATGACGCCGCAGAAGCGGGTGGGCCTGCTGCTGCGGTCCCTCCCCGCGCTCCGCGACCGGTGGCCGGACCTGCGGGTGGAGCTGGCCGGGGACGGCGGTGAACTGCCGAACCTGCGCGCACTCGCCTCCACACTCGGCCTCGACGCGACGGTCACGTTCCACGGCCACGTCAGCGAGGAACGCAAACAGGCGCTGCTGGGCGGCGCATGGCTCACCGTGGTGCCGTCCGTCGCGGAAGGCTGGGGCCTGACCGTGATCGAGGCCAACTCCATGGGCACGCCCGCCCTCGCCTTCGACGTCCCCGGCCTGCGCGACGCCGTGCGGGAGGGCTACAACGGCTGGCTGGTCCCCGACGGCGTGCCGCTGGCCGACGCCCTCGACTCGGCCCTCACCGAACTGTCCGACCCCGGCGCCCGCGACCGGGCCGCACGTCGCTGCCGCGCCTGGAGCAGCCGGTTCTCCTGGGACGACAGCGCCGAGCGGCTCGCCCAAGTGATCCTCGAAGAAGCCCGGCGTGTCCGCCTGCACCGCAGGTCGCGCCGCCGGGCCAGCGACCTGACGGTCCTCACCTGGTTCCGGTCCCCCGACGGCGATCACATCGAACGCACACTCAGGACCCTCCTGCGGGAGACCGACCGGTGGACCCGCCACGGCGACACCTTCAAGGTGCTGCTGCACGGCTGCGACGAGCTGCGCGCGTTCCAGGCGCTGCGGCGGCTCGGCGTGCCCGACGCGGCCTTCCGGCTCGCGCACCGGCGCGAAGAGCTCGTGCCCCCTGCGGCGGACGGGTCCGGTGCGGACGACGCGGGCCGGCCCGCCACCGGCCGGCCCGCCACCCGGGAACGGCGGGGCCCGGCATGACCGCCCCGCGTACCGCGACGATGCAGCACCCGGCGAACCGCCCGGACGTGGTGAAGGCCGTCCACGGCGCCCGCTGGTTCACCGCGGCGGCCCTCGCCGTGGGTGCCGTGAACTACGGCTACGCCCTGCTGCTGACCAGACTGCTGGACGTCGGCTCCTATGCGCGGTTCGTCGCCGGGCAGTGGCTGCTGCTGAGCGCGGCCACCGTGGCGACGGTGACCGTGCCGTGGGTGCTGGCACAGGCCCTGGCCCGCGCCCGGTCGGACGCCGAGCGCGGCGACGCCGGCCGTTTCGCGGTCATCACGAGCATCGGCGGCGGACTCGTCATGGGCAGTGTCGTCGCCGCCGTGGCGACCCGGTTCGCCGGACCCGCCACGACGCTGGCGCTGGCGCTGAGCACCTTCCTGATCTACACGACGACAGTGACCGCGGGCTGGCTCCAGGGCCAGGAGCGGATGCGGACCCTGTCGCTGCTGCACGTGGCCGAGGTGCTGGCGAAGATGGCGGTCGGGGTGTTCCTCGTCGTCGCCCTCGGACTGGGCGACACCGGCGCGCTGGCCGCCTTCGGGATCGGCGCCCTGCCGTTCCTGCTGTGGTGGCCGTCCCTGCCGAGCGGCAGCGGCCGGCCCTGGCGCAGCGCGTCGGCCAACCGGGACCTGTGGCGGCGGGCGCTCGGCATCGCCCGGCTCCAGGGGCTGGTGGCGCTCATGGCGGCGGTCGACGTGGTGCTGGTGACGATGCTGCCCACCGAACCGGCGGAGGCGGCGAGTTACCAGGCGAGCGTCACCCTCTCGCGCGTGCCGCTGTTCGTGGCCGGCGCGGTGTCGATGGCCTTCTTCCCCGCCCTGTCCCGACGGCGGGCGGGAAGCCGGCTCAGCGCCAGCGCCGTACGGATGTACGTGCTCGTCTCCCTGCCACTCATGGCGGCTCTGGCCACCGTGCCGGGCCCCGTCCTCGGCATGGTGTTCCCCGCCGACTACAGCATGATGAGCACCCTGATGGCCTTCACCGCACTGACCGGGTTCGCCATCGGAGCGGTCAACCTCGCCGTCACCTTCTCCCAGGCCGTGGACGACTACGCCTGCGCACGCTGGCAGATCGCCGGTCTGGTGGTCTACACGGCCGCGCTGCTGGCGGGCTGGCGCATCGACGGCGTCCGCGGCATCGCCGTGGGCGGGGCGGTGGGCGCCGTCGCCGCGCTCGCCCTGCTCCTGGGCCGGCTCCTGCGCCGCCAGGGGACGGCCTTCCTGCGGCGCACACCGTGGGTGGAGCCGCTGCTGCTCACGGTGCTGCTGGTGCTGCTGCGCCCCTTCCCGCTGGTGTGGCTGATCGTGGCGACGGCCATCGGGGTGCGGGCCGTGGAGCGCTTCCTGCGGCGGCCGGGGGCACCGGATCCCGAGGAGGACCGGACCGAGGTCACCGCCGGGCCCTCGTCGGCGGACGGGTCCGCCGGCCTTCCAGAGACGACCACCGACCGACCGGGTGGAGCCATGACGCCTACGAAGACCGACCCCGCGAACGCCGGCGCCCTGCGCGCGCAGGAGCGACCCGACCGTCTGCTCGTGGACGCCGTCTGGCGCGGCGACCCCCGGCCGGCCGGTGACTCCGCGTTGCGTCACGCGCTGCGGCTCGCCCGTGACAACCAGGTCGAGGGCCGCCTCGCGCGCGCGTACCCGCGGCAACTGGCGGACGTCGTGACCGAGGTGGACACCGCCAACGAGCTGTTCCGGGAGAACCTGACGGAGGCGACGGGCCGGCTGTACGCGGCCGGCATCCCCACGGTGCTCATCAAGGCCGACCTGGCCGGCGACTACGTCTATGGCAACTTCGACCTCGTGGTGCCCGACGGGCGCTGGGAGGACGCCTGCGGCGCCCTGGAGGGCTGGTACGACGACCGTTCTACGTACTGGCTGGAGCGATCGACGAAGGTGCTGCTGGAACCGCCCAGCGGCCCGGCGGCACATCTGCACACCGCAGTCTCGTGGTTCGGCGTGCCGGTGCTGCCCACACGCCGGCTCTTCGAGCGGTCCCGCCCGTCCGGGGGCGCGTGGCTGGTGCCCCGCCCGCCGGACGAGCTGCGGATCTGGCTGGCGCACGGCCTGTTCCAGAACCTCACCTTCGACCTGTCGGAGCTGTTCGCGATACGGAAGCTGCTGGCGCCGGACATCGTGGCCGAGGCCCGGCACGAGGCGGCGCGCGAGGGCTGGGCAGCCGGAGGCGACCGAGCCCTGGCCGTGGCGGTCGGGGCGATGCGCCGACTGGACGAGGGCGCGCCGGTCAGGCTGCCGGTGCCGCTTCCGGTGGGCGCGTCCCTGCGGGTGGGCGCGGGGCACGCGCTGCACCTCCTGCGTCATGGGCGGGCCCGGGTCGCGGCGCGGGAGGCGGCCCTGCGGGTGCCGCTCGTCGTCGCCAAGAGGCGAAGGATGCTCCTGTCATGAAACATCGCCCCCTGCTGGTCTGTGTGTCCGGGCCGGACGGCGCCGGGAAGTCGTCCCTGGTCGGCCGGATGACGGCGGACCTGCGCGAGCACGGGTACGCGGTGGCGGCCCAGTACTGCTACGGCTGTGTCGTGTGCCGGCGCCTGCCCCAGCGCATCCGGTCCCGGTTCCCCGCCTCCCCCGGCAGGCCCAGGTCGATCGCCTCGGGCATCGGTCTGTGGGCCGGCCGGCTGCACGGCTGGGTGGACGCCGCAGAACTCGTCGCGGGTATCGCACAGGCCACGGTCCGGGCGCGTCTGACCTCTCGGGGGCGGCCGACGGCCGTGGTGACCGACCGCGGTCCGCTCGACGCCCTCGTCAAGTTCGATCCCGAGCCCGGTTCGCGGCTGGCGGCCGCTTTCGCCCGGCTGGCGAGGACGTACGAGGTCACCCTGCTGCTGGATGCGGAGCCCGAGGTGCTGGCGGAACGCGACGGCGTGTACGCGCTCGGGCCCTTGGCGAAGTGCCGGGACCGCTACCGGCACTGGGCCGTCCGGCTGCCGTACGTGCGCCCGGTGGACGCCGCGGCGTCACCCGACGCGGTCGCGGCCGAAGCGCTGACCTGTCTCCCGGAGCTGCGGCCGGCACCGGCGACGGCGCCGGAACCTCCCCCCGGCAGCGGACCGCACGTGGTGATCTCCACCTTCGACGACCTGCGCAATCCGCACTACCACGGCGGCGGGGCACTCCTCGTCGACAAGGTCGCCCGCCGCCTCGCCGAGGACCACCGGGTCACGGTCGTCACGGTGGCCGCACGCGGTGGCACCGAGACCCGCGACGGGGTGCGGTACCACCGGCTGCCGCTGGGCTGGGCCGGACCGCGCCTCGGGCAGCTCCTCTACCACGCGGTACTGCCGGTCACGGCCCGCAGGCTGCCGCACGACCTGTGGCTGGAGAGCTTCACACCGCCCTTCTCCACGGGGTTCCTGCCGCTGTTCGCCCGCGGGCCGGTGGTGGGGCTGGCCCAGTCGCTGAGCGGGGTGGCGATGACACACCGCTACCACCTGCCGTTCGCACTGGTCGAGCGGTACGGACTGCGGTTCTACGAGGACGTCGTCGTCCTGAACGAGGCGGACGCCGCGACGGTGAAGCGCCACGCCCCCGAAGCCGTCACGCACGTCATCCACAACGGCGTCGACCCACCGCCCGCCGCCCCGCGGCGGATCGGGGAGGGCGAGTACATCGCCTTCCTGGGGCGGGTGGACGTCTGGGAGAAGGGGCTGGACCTCCTGCTCGCGGCCTGCGCCGCCGGTCCGCCCTCGCTGCCTCTGCTGCTGGCCGGCGCGGGCACCCGCGGCGCGGAGGCGGAGCTCGCCGCGCTGATCGCCGCATCCGGCGCCGACGCCCGCCGGGTGGGCGAGGTGAGCGGACGCCGTAAGCAGCGGTTCCTGGAGGAATGCGCCTTCATGGTGCTGCCGTCCCGCAGCGAGTCATTCGGACTCGTGGCGCTGGAGGCCATGGCGCACGGCAAGCCGGTGCTGCACTTCGATCTGCCCACGCTGCGCTGGATGGACGGCGGCGGGAACGTCACCGTCCCGGCGTTCGACGTGGAGGCCCTGGGGCGTCAGCTGCGGGTCCTCACGGCGGACGAGGAGACCCGCCGGCGGCTTGGGCACCTGGCGTACCAGGCGGCGCGATGGCTGTCGTGGGACCGGACCACAGGTCAGTACCGAACTCTCGTCCAGGAGCTGCTGAACCGGCCGTGTGCAGCGGGACGAGCCACCGCGACGCCGCGGGAGGGAGCAGAAAGGAAGGGGGCCGGGTCATGGCAGCCGATCCGCTGACCGCGGTGATCGACACGGGTACCCCGCTGGTCGTGCTCTCCCCGCACCTCGACGACGCGGTCCTGTCCTGCGGAGCTCTGATGGCGCACGCCGCGGACCGCACCAACGTTCGCGTGGCCACGTTCTTCACGGAGGCGGGCGCACCGCCGTACACGCTCTCCGGACGGCACTATCTGCGGCTGGCCGGTCGAACCGACGCGGAGTCCCTGTACCGGGAACGGCGCGCCGAGGACGGGGAAGTACTGCGGCGGCTCGGTGTGGACTGGGTCCATCTGGGGCTGACCGACGGCCTGTTCCGCCGCAAGCCCACGGTCTCCGGCCGGCCCCGGGAGTGGCTGCGCCGCGCGCTGCCCGAGCCGTCACACATGTACCCGACCTACCGGCTGCACGTGGCCACGGGCCGGATCTCCCCCTTCGACGCCGGCACCCTGGACCAGGCGCGGGCCGTGCTGGAGACCCTTGCGTCGGCTCCCCGGACGATCCTGCTGGCCCCCTCGGGCGTGGGCCGGCACGTGGACCACGTCCTGGTGCGCACGGCCGCCGAGCTCAGCGGTCACCGGGTGGTCTTCTACAGCGACTTCCCCTACAACCAGCAGCACCCTGTCGACCCCCGCTTCGTCGAGCGGAACGGGCTCACCGGGGTGGAGTGGTCACGGGGCCTCGCCGCCAAGGCGGCGCTGGTGCGCGGGTACCGCTCGCAGGCCGACGCGCTCTTCCCCGGCGGCCGCATTCCGGAGGTTCCGGAGATCTACCTGCTCGCCGGGGGTGCGCCATGGCTGTCGTGAGCAAGGCCCTGCCGGTGTCGGTGGCGTGGCTGCGGAGCCGGGCGGTCCCCCTGTGGCTGGTGGCGGTCCTCTCGGCCGCTCTCACCGGAGTGGTCCGTCTGGTCGGCTTCGGTCAGACACCGGACGTGTTCGGCGACGAGGTGTACTACTGGCACATCGGCCACTCGGTGGAGTCGGGAGGCTTCCCCCGGTACAAGGGCGGGCTGTTCTTCCTCCATCCGCCCGGCTACTTCTACCTGGAGGGCGGCTGGGAGAGGCTGTTCGGCGGCTACGCGGACGTCGTCTCCGGCGTGCACCAGATGCGGCTGCTGAACGCCGTCCTGGCCATGATCACCGCTGCGGTGCTCGTCGTCCTGATCACCCGCGTCACCCGGTCCGTCCCCGTCGCCGTGGCGGTGGGCCTGGTCTTCGCGTTCGACCCGTTCATCCTGCGGCTCAACGACCGTGTGCTCATCGAGACGTCGATGATGCTCTGGGTTCTGCTGGGCTATCTCGTGCTGCTGCCGTTGACGGAATCCGACCGGCGGCCGAGAGCGCGCGGCCGGGCCGTCGCCGGCGGGCTCCTGTTCGGGCTGGCCATCCTGACGAAGGACGTGGCCTCGCTCATCACGGTGCTGCCGCTGGTCGCCGCCGCGCTGTTCACCTGGCGGTCGCGGCGGTCCGTGCCGCTGCTCGCCGCAGCGGCGGCCACCGTGCCGTACGCGGTCTACGTCACCGTCGTGGCGGCCGCGGGCCACTTCGACGAGATGTGGGCGGTGAAGACCCACGGCATCAGACGGCTGCTGGGCCAGGTCCAGGAGACCGGCTTCAACGCGGCCGGCGCGCCGCCGCTCTCCCAGCGCGTGGCCGAGGAGATGAGCAACTTCGGCGGCACCTACGTGCTGCTGGCCCTGGGCCCCCTCGCGGTGATCCCACTGCTGCGTCGGGGCAACCGGGCGCAGCGCCTGCTCGGGCTCTGGTACCTGTCGGCGGGCATCGCGCTCGCCTACGCCGTGCTCAAGGGCACGCTGGAGGAGCAGGCGCTGTACATGCTCCTCGTTCCCACGATCGTGGTCGTGGGACTGGCGGCCGCGCGGCTGTGGGAAGGGCGGGCCGGGCGCCGGCCGCTGCGTTCCGGAATCGCACGGACCACCACGGTCCTCGTCCTCGCGGCCGCTCTGGCCGCGTCCGGGGTCACCTACGCACAGACCAGGACGACGCCGGACGACGGCTACCCGCAACTGCGCAGGTACATGCTGGACCACGTGCCCCAGGGCAGCCGGGTCATCTCGACGAGCGGCTCGGTGGACCTGATCCTGGAGGACCGCTACCGCATCGGGCGCTGGCGCACCCCGGAGGACCGCGCGAGAGCGCGGGCGGCGTACATCGTCGCCTCGTGGCGGCTGATCGACCAGGGGTACTCCCCGTTCACCCAGCGGCAGGCCCGGGAGCTCACCCGGCAGGGCGACCTGCTCTTCTCCTTCCACGGCCGGACGTACGGCACGGTGGCGGTGTACCGGCTGCCGTTGCCGCCGGTGTCCCACGCGGCCGGGGCGGGCGGCGGCGGTGGCTAGCCGGCCGACACCGTCCCGGGTGCTGCTTTTCACCAGCGGTCCGTGGGAGGGCGGGGCGGGAGCCGACACACAGCTGGCGGCGTCGATCGCCGACTGCATGCCGGAGAGGGACTTTCTGTGGTTCAGCCGCTGGCCGCGGCACGGCCCGCCCGGAACGGCCCGCGGCCGGGGCGTCCCCCTCGTGTCCCGGGACGGCGCGCCGCACGTCCCGGAGCGGCTTCAGGCGGCCCTCGCCGGGAGCGTCCTGGCACGCCGTACGGACCTGGTGCACGCGATCCTGACGATCGGCGGGACCTATCCGCTGTTCTCCCGGCTGCGGCGGGGTCTGCTCGGCGGCGGCCCGGTCATCCACACGGTGCCCGGGGTGATGGACGCCGGGCTGCTGGAGCGGTCCCGGCCGCTGGGCGTGACCGTCGCCCTCTCGGAGGCGACGGCGGGGCAGCTGCGTGCCGCGGGGTTCGGGGACGTACGGGTGATACCGCCGACGATCCCGCTCGACCGGTGGCCGTGGCGCCCGCGTGCCCCGGGACCTCCGCTGGTCGTGTTCGCCGGCCATCACGACCCGGCGGGCGGCGCGTGTGAGGCGATCGCCGCCGCGGCGCAGGCGCACCGCTCGGGGGCGCGCTTCCGTCTGGTGCTGGCGATGCGGGGCCGGCCGGGGCAGGACGAGCGCGCGCTCCGCAGCGGGCTGCTGGCCCTGGCGGCCCGCGAGGGACTGCCGCGGCCGGACGTCCTCGGTCATGTGCCGGACATGCCGGGGCTGCTGGCGGCGGCGGACATCGTGCTCTTCACCCCGCGCTCCCTCGGCGGGAAGGCGGACGTCCCCTTCATCGTGCTGGAGGCGCTCGCCACGGGGCGCCCCGTGGTCCTCAGCGACCTGCCCCAGTTCGCCGGGCTGGGTTCCGCGGCGCTCCGGGCCCCTGTCGGCGACGCGTTCCGCACGGGTGAGCTGCTGACCCGGCTGCTGGAGCA
This sequence comes from Streptomyces sp. NPDC029044, assembly GCF_040637495.1. Classification (NCBI taxonomy): domain Bacteria; kingdom Bacillati; phylum Actinomycetota; class Actinomycetes; order Kitasatosporales; family Streptomycetaceae; genus Streptomyces; species Streptomyces sp. NPDC029044. Next base: position 17,012 of record NZ_JBEZWN010000034.1, on the reverse strand, counting down.
GCCGCGGAGCTGGGAGATGCTGGCCCGGCGCGGCCGTGCCACGGTGGAGGAGCGGTTCGGACCCGACCGCTTCCGCACGCAGTACGAGTGTCTGTACCAGGAGTCCCTGGCATGAACCCGGCATGGCGACAGGCGGCCGGCACCGGCAACCGGGCCGCGCCGTACCGCAGGCGGCACCTCAGTGTCCTCACGGCCGCGTTGCTGGTCGCCGCGTGCTCCCCGGCGGCCGTGGAGCGCGACGAGGGCCGGGGGCACGTCTTCGGCACGTTGCAGACCATGGCCGAGAAGGCGCAACTGGAGCGCAGCAAGGGCATCAGGGTCGCCCATCTGCAGATCTTCTGGGACCGGTACGAGACGGCCGAAGGCCACTTCTCCTCCCGGTACCTGGACAGCGTCAGGAGCTCCCTGGAGCGGCTCCAACGGGCGGGTTCGCTCATCGAGGTGAGCCTCGGCCTGCATCACGCGCCGGACTGGCTCTTCGACGAGTATCCGGAGGCCGCCTACGTCGACCAGGACGGAAACCGGCTCACCGACGCGCCCAACATGGTCTTCAGCCAGACCGTGCGCGAGAAGGCGCAGCGTTACGTGGAGCGGGTGGACCGGGAGATCGGGCTGGACAACTTCTGGGCGATCCGGGTGGGCGTGAGCGGCACCGGCGAGTTCGGCTACCCCTCGGGCGACGGGGACAACTCCTACTGGGCCTTCGACGCCAACGCCCAGAGCCCGGACCGCGCGGGCCGGCCGCCCGGTACCCCCGCGAACCCGTCCCCCGGCTGGAAGCCGGGCCAACGCGATTACGGGGGAAGGGAGTTCACCGAGGCTCAGGTCAGCACGTGGTACGACTGGTACCTGCTGGCCCTGTCGAACGCGGTGAACTGGCAGATCGAGTTCTACAGGTCGCTGCGCTACAGCGGCTACCTGAAGGTGCTGCTGGCGGGCAGCGGCTACTACCCGCGCGACCTCCGGCGTGCCGTCCAGCGCCACCTGGACGAGTCCGCGGGGAACCGGCTGGTCACCCTCGGAGTCGGCTTCTTCCGGACCCTGGGACAGATCCGCCACCGTCACAACGTGCAGATCGTGCCGACCTCCCTCGTGGACGGCACCGGCAAGCCCCGGAACAACGGCTGTTCCCCCGAGGACCCCGAGGTGAACGTCCTCGCTCCGCCCGACCGCGTGCACGACGAGTGGTCGTCGATGCGCTGGGTCAGCCGGGCCGCCCGGCAGCACGGCTTCACGCTGCTCAGCGGAGAGAGCGCCGGAACGCGGGTCAGCCCCTACTACCCCGGCGTCATGTCCGCCGCGGCCCGCCAGATGGACACGTGCGGACTACGGGGCCTGATGTGGGCGTTCGACAGCAACCTCTACGACGGCACCCCGGGTTCGTCACTCGCGGACTACTCCGCGATGATCTCCCGTTACGACTGAGGTGATCGCAATGGACGTCACCGTTCTGCGTCCCGACGAACTGACCGCCGCCGACCTCGGCGCGTGGAACGACATGCAGCGCGCGGAGCTGAGACTGGCCAGTCCCTTTCTCGCCAGCGAGTTCACCCGGGCCGTGGGCCGCAGGCGTCCCACCTCCCGGGTGGCACGCCTGCGTGCGGACGGTGACACCGTCGGGTTCTTCCCCTTCGAGCGGCACGCCCTGGGGGCCGGCAAACCGATCGGCTCCGGCTTCTGCGACTGCCAGGGCCTGATCCACCGGCCGGGCCTGAACTGGGACCCCGCGGACCTGCTCAAGGCCTGTGGTCTCGCGCTGTGGGAGTACGACCATCTGGCCGCGGGCCAGACCCCCTTCGAGACGGCGGGCACGCCGCGCGCCCGGGTCGCCTCCCCGGTGATGGAACTGAACGGCGGCCACCAGGCCTACCTGGAACGGCTGCGGCCCAAGACGCTGCGGGCCGCGCGGGGACAGGAACGCAGGCTGGCCCGCGACGTGGGGCCGCTCCGGCTGGACTTCCACGCGCCCGACCCCGCACTGCTGGACACCCTGTTCCGCTGGAAGTCCGCCCAGCTCCAGGCCAGGGGAGAGCGCGACCCGCTCTCCCAGGCCTGGTTCAGGGCGTTCCTGCGGGAACTGTTCGACCTGCCGTCCGAGTCCTGTTCGGGCACCCTGTCCGTGCTTCGCGCGGGTGACACCCCCGTCGCCATGCTCTACGGGCTGCGCTCCCGCGAGGTGTACGCCACCTGGTTCCCCGCCTACGACACCCGGTTCGCCAAGTACTCACCCGGCATCCTGCTCCACCTCAAGTGCGCCGGGGCGGCCGCGGAACGCGGCATCACCCACATCGACATGGGCAAGGGCACCTCCCGCTACAAGGACGCGCTGAAGACGGCGGACCTGAGCGTCACCGAGGGGTACGTCGGCCGGCGCACCCCGGCAGCGGTGCTGTGCAGGTTGCGCATGGCGTCGGGCCGCACCGCCCACACGGCGATCAATGCCAGCCCCCGGGTGCACCGCGCCGCGGTCAGAGCCGTCGGCGTGGTCGACCGCCTCCGCTGACTGCCGCCGCCTCTCCCCGGCCCGGCCTCCCGGCCGCCCGGGGCCCTCCGCCCTACGATGTACGTATACACGTCACACCCGCGGATGCCGGGTCGCGCCGGGGCCCAGCCCCCGAGACGAGGAGGCGGTCATGGCCGAGCAGCGAGCCAGGAGTCGCGGCAAGGGCGGAGCGGCCGCGCCGACCCAGGCCCGCCGCGCCAGCGACCGCGGCCGCTACGGCCGGCTGAACCGGGAGCGGGTGCTGGCCAGTGCCCTGACCCTGGTGGACCGCGAAGGGCTCTCGGCGCTCAGCATGCGCCGCCTCGGCACCGAGCTCGGCGTGGAGGCCATGGCGCTCTACCGGTACGCGTCGAGCAAGGACTCGCTGCTCGACGGGCTGGTCGAGGCGCTGTACCTGGAGCTGGAGGAGCGGCTGGCCGCGGACACCGACGAGGACCCCGACTGGCGGGCGGGGCTGCACCGGATCGCCCGCGCGACCTACGCCGTGTGTCTCACGCACCCCCAGGCGGTGCCGCTGCTCTCGACGCGTCTGCTGGCGGTGCCGCTCGCCCGCAGGCCCGCCGCGGTCCTGCGGGATCACGAGAGGGTGCTGTCCCTGCTGCGGGGCGCCGGCTTCGACGACGCGGCCGCGGCCGATGTGTTCCGCGCCTTCACGGCCTGGCTGCTGGGCTACGTGTCCGTGGAGCTGCGCCCGACGGTGGACAACGCCGACGAGACCGACCCGGCCTTCCGCCTCGGACTGCACCGGCTGTCCGCGAAGGAGCTGCCGACCCTCAGGGAGGCGGCGGCGGCGCTCGCCGAGCAGGGCGGCCCGGAGGGCCTCGCGGCCGGTCTCGACGCCCTGCTCGACGGCTTCACCGGCGGCTCGCCTTCCGCAGCATCCCGCTGAACGGCGTGTCCGGGCGTTCCAGGCGCTCGCCGTCCAGCGTGATGTCGACGACCTCGTTGAAGAAGGCCACGCGCCCCTGGATCGCCGCCACCGCGGGCAGCGGTTCGGGATAGGTCCACACGAGGTTGGGCGGCACGTCGCCCTCGTCGCGCCAGGACCAGTACGAGGCGGTGCCCTTGTAGGGGCACCCGGTGTGGTGGCCGGTGGCGTCGAACAGGTCGAGGCGGACGTCCTCCCGGGGGAGGTAGTACCGGGTGGGCAGCGAGGTCTCGAAGAGCAGGACGGGGTCGTGGCTGTCCGCGACGACCTGCCCGTCGATCTCGACCCGCACGTGCCGGCTGCTGGGCAGCGCGTCGACGCGCTTGTGCGGGTCACGGGGGTGGATGAAGATCTCTTCGTCCTCCTCGTACCAGTGGTCGAGGCCCGTGTCGGTGCGCCTGAACCATTCGAAGGCGATGTGACCGGCCAGGTCGTCGGCGGGGAAGGTCCAGGCCGCGTTCGCGCGTACCTCACCGTCGCCGGCGGCCAGGTCGTAGAAGATCCGGGAGCCGGTGTGGGTGCCGGTGGGCGGGTCGGCCGCCGGGCGCAGGAGGTCGGTACGCACGTCGGCCCGCGGGAAGGCGTACTGGGGCACGGGCAGGCCGGGTTCCCAGACGAGCACCGGGTGGCGGCTGTCGACGACGGTGACGTCGCCCTTGCGGCCGCGCACCCAGCGCTCGCTGGGCTCCCACAGGAGGCCTTCCGGGGTGGTGCTGATCGAGCCGGCGGCGGGATGGGCCGGGTGGGTGGTCATGGCCGGTGCTCCTTCCGGAGGTCCGGTTTGCCGTTCCCCTCCACGGTCGCACGGTGTCAGTGCGCCGCGTCCAGCCGGGCGAGCTGCTCCGGGGTCAGCTCCAGGTCCACCGCCGCCAGGTTCTCCTCCAGCTGTGCGACCGAGGAGACCCCCGCCAGCGGCAGGACGGGCAGGTCGCCGCCGATCTGCCAGGCGAGCACGACCTGGTTGACGGTCGCCCCGGTCTCCCGGGCCACCTCGCGCAGTACGGCCAGCCGGGCCGGTGTGCCGGGGTGGTCGAAGTCGGCGGGCAGCCGCTCCGGGCGGGTGTAGGCGCCTTTGAGCAGGGGTGAGTACGCGACCAGGGTCAGGCCGGGTTCGGCCCTGAGGTAGCTCAGCAGGTCAGGGCCGGCGTGGCCGAGGCTGCCGTCCGGGAAGAGGCCGTCGGGCACGTCGGTGCGGGGGCGCAGGTGGGTGTGCGCGTACTGGAGCACCTCGTAGCCGGGCAGGCCGGCCGCGGCGGCAAGGGACCGGGCCCGCTCGACGCGCCAGGTGGCGTGGTTGCTGACGCCGAGCAGTGCGACCGTGCCCTCGGCGACGAGCCCGCCGAAGGCCTCGACGGTCTCCTGGAGCGGGACGGTGTGGTCCTCGATGTGCGCGTAGAGCAGGTCGAGCTTCTCCATGCCGAGCCGCTCGCGGCTGCGCTGCGCCGACTCGCGGATCACCTTCGCCGACAGGCCCTCGGGGTTGTCGGTGTAGCCGGTGCCGGGGGCCAGGGGGCGGGCGCCGAGCTTCGTCGCGATGACGATCTCGTCGCCGACGCCGCGGCTGCGCCGCCAGCGCCCGAGGAGTTCCTCGCTCTGGCCGCCCTGGCCGCCGTCGGTCCAGAAGGCGTAGTTGTCGGACGTGTCGATGAAGGTGCCGCCGGCCTCGACGTAGCGGTCGAGCACGGCGAAGGACGTCGCCTCGTCCGTCACCGAGCCGAACAGCATCGCGCCGAGCGCGAGCACGCTCACCTCGCGGCGGGTGCGCGGGTCCGTGCCGATCGTGCGGTACTTCATGGGTGTCTCCCCTCGGGCGTGCCCCGGGGTTCGGGGCACGCTGGGGAGTCTTCAGCTTGGAGTGCTCTTGAGGTCAAGGGGGTACGCACAGGGCCGGCGTGTACGCACAACGAAAGGGTCCCGCAGGCATCGGCCTGCGGGACCCTTCGCACCGTCGGGACGACAGGATTTGAACCTGCGACCCCTTGACCCCCAGTCAAGTGCGCTACCAAGCTGCGCCACGTCCCGGTGCGCGCCACCCGCGGTGAGCCGCGTGATCGCGCGAACAGCACTTTACCCCACACCCCTGGCCGCGCCGAAAGCGGGCCGGGCGGGACAATCGGCGTATGGGCAGCACAGGAGAGAACACCCCGGACCGGCCTGGCGACGCACGGGACCGTGACAGTGAGGGGCGGGCGCGCAACGCCCGGCCCCGGGACGGTCTCGGGCGGCCCCTTCCGTACGGCGCGGACGGGGTGCCCCGGCAGCCCGAGGGTGTCGTCCGCACCCCCGAGGAGACCGTCGCGGAAGCGCAGCGGCTGCTGGACGAGGGCAAGCCGTTCCACGCGCACGAGGTGTTCGAGGACGCGTGGAAGTCGGGGCCCGATCAGGAGCGCGAGCTGTGGCGGGGGCTCGCCCAGCTCGCCGTGGGGCTCACGCACGCCGCCCGGGGGAACCTGACCGGCGGGGCCCGGCTGCTGCGGCGCGGGGCGGGAGCGGCCGAGGCGTGGGGATCCGCGGCCGGGCAGGATCTGCCGCACGGGATCGACGTCGTGAGCGTGGCCGCGTGGGCGCGGGAGCTGGCCGGGGACGTGGAACGAACCGGCCGGCCGGTCGACGCGGGGTCGCGGGCGCCTCGGCTGCGGGGTCCGGCAGCCGGGCGCTGAGCTGCGGCGACGGACGATGGCCTCCCCCACACCCAGGGGCGACGAGCCGACCTCGGTGTACCCGCCCCGGTTTGCGTGCGGCAGACTCGGGCCGTGCGAAAGATTCATGTCATCGGTATCGGTGCGGGCGACCCCGACCAGCTCACCCTCCAGGCGGTCAGGGCGCTGCGGAGCACGGACGTGTTCTTCATCCTGGAGAAGGGCGAGGTGAAGGCGGATCTCACCGGGCTGCGCCGGGACATGCTCGACGCGCACGTGCCCGGGGGGACGTACCGCGTCGTCGAGGCGCGCGACCCCGAGCGGGACCGGAGCGCCGGTGGCGCGGCGTACTCCCCCGCCGTCGGGGACTGGCGCAGCGCCCGGGCCGACATCTATGAGCGGCTGATCGCCGAGGAGCTGGGCGAGGAGCAGACCGGCGCGTTCCTGGTGTGGGGCGACCCGTCGCTGTACGACAGCACGCTGGGGATCCTGGAGGAGGTGCTGGAGCGGGGCGCCGTGGCGTTCGACTACGACGTCGTGCCCGGCATCAGCAGCGTCTCGGCGCTCGTCGCCCGGCACCGCACGGGCCTCAACCGGGTGGCCCGGCCGGTGCAGATCACCACCGGGCGGCGGCTGGCGGAGGGCTTCCCGGAGGGTGTGGACGACGTGGTGGTGATGCTGGATGCCCACCAGACGTTCCGGCAGTACGCGCAGGAGGACGTCGACATCTACTGGGGCGCCTACATCGGCACCCCGGACGAGATCCTCGCCTCCGGCCCGATCGCCGAGGCCGGGCCCCGCATCGAGCGGCTGCGGGCCGAGGCCCGTGAGCGCAAGGGCTGGATCATGGACACGTATCTGCTGCGCCGGAACCCCCGCGGCTGACGGGAGCGGCGGGCACATCACCGGGCACCCGTGTGACCTTCTTCCGTACGCTGGGCAGTTCGGAGGGAGGCGGCGGTCCTCACCCGGGCCTGGGCCGACTGGCTGGAGGACCGGCTGGGGCGGGACATCGGCCGTCCTTCGGACAGCGACCTGCGGGTGGCGGTCGACGCGATCGCGAAGCGGCTGCTGGTGGAGGATCTGAGCCATGGGCTGCCGCGTAGTGGGGAGAAGTCCCTCGCGGCCGGCTCGGTGTGAGCGTCCTACCCGAGCCCCAGCCGCTCCAGCACGCCTGCCACATCGGGAACGGCCGTCACGCCGTCCGGCAGCGGCGGCCGCCGTACGACCACGACCGGCAGACCGAGGTCCCGGGCCGCGGTCAGTTTGGCCGCCGTCGCCGCTCCCCCGCTGTCCTTGGTCACGAGGACGTCGATGCGGTGCTCACGCAGCAGGGCCGTCTCGCCGGGGACGGTGAACGGGCCGCGGGCGAGCAGCACATGGGTGTCGGGCGGCATCGGCGGCTCGGGGGGATCCACCGACCGTACGACGAAGTGGAGCCGCGTCAGGTGGGCGAAGGAGGCCAGGCCGAGCCGCCCGGTGGTGAGGAGCACCCGGTGGCCGAGGTGCGGGAGCAGGCCGGCTGCCGCGTCCAGCGAGGGGGCCGGGTGCCAGTGGTCCCCGGGGCGGGGCCGCCACCCGGGGCGGCGGAGCACCACCGCGGGTACGCCGGTCTCGGCCGCGGCGCGGGCGGCGTTGGCCGTGATCGACCCGGCGAAGGGGTGCGTGGCGTCGACGAGGGCGTCCACGCCCTGCTCGCGCAGCCACCCGGCCAGTCCCCGGGCCCCGCCGAAGCCCCCGACGCGCACGTCCCCGTCGAGCGCTCCCGGCTTCGCCGTGCGCCCGGCGAGTGACGTCGTGACGCGGACACCGGGGTGCTCGGCCAGCGCGGCGGCCAGGGCACGGGCCTCGGCCGTGCCGCCGAGGACGAGGACGTGAGGGGACACGGCGTCGAGCGTACGAGGTCGGGTTCTGCCCTGGGCGGGGCGGGTGTGGGGTTCCGCCCGGGGCGGGGCGGGTGGTGACCGGCGATCACCGCTCCCGGTCGTTATCGTCCTGGCATGGAGTCCGTGCGTGCCGTGCTCATCGACATCGACGGGGTGCTCACCGTCTCGTGGCGGCCGTTGCCCGGGGCCGTCGAGGCGTTGCGGGAGGTCAGGGCGGCCGGGTTCGCCGTCCTGCTGGTCACCAACACCACCTCCCGCACCCGGGCGTCGATCGCCGGGACGCTGGCGCAGGCGGGGTTCCCGGTGTCCGCCGGGGAGATCCTGACCGCGCCCGCCGCCACCGCCGCGTACCTGGCCGAGCACTGTCCCGGTGCCCGGTGCGCGCTGCTGAACAGTGGCGACATCGCGGAGGACCTCGACGGTGTCACGGTCGTCGGGGAGGGTGACACCGGGGCCGTGCCGGACGTCGTCCTGGTCGGTGGGGCCGGTCCCGAGTTCGGGTACACGGAGCTCGACCGGGTCTTCGGGCATCTCCAGCGCGGAGCCCGGCTGGTGGCGATGCACCGCAACCTGTACTGGCGTACGGACGAGGGGCTGCGGCTGGATTCCGGGGCGTTCCTCGCCGGGCTGGAACGGGCCGCGCGGGTGGAGGCCGAGATCACCGGCAAGCCGGCACGCGCGTTCTTCGCGTCGGCACTCTCCCGGCTGGGCGTCGGCGCGCGGGAGGCGGTGATGGTCGGGGACGACGTCGAGTCCGACGTGCTGGCGGCGCAGCGGGCCGGCGTCACCGGGGTGCTCGTGCGGACGGGCAAGTTCCAGCCGGAGACGCTGCGGGACGCCGACGGCACGCCCGACCACGTGATCGACTCCTTCGCGGACCTTCCGGCGCTGCTGCGGGAGTCAGCGCAGCAGTAGTTGCAGGCCGCCCAGGACGGTCGCCGCGATGACGAGCTGTTCGAACAGCCGCTGGTTGATCCTGTGCACGGCCCACTTGCCCAGCAGCGCGCCGGGCACCACGAACGCCACGAGCGCCAGGTCCAGGAGCAGCGAGCGGCCGTCGATCAGGCCGAGGCCCGCGCTGAAGGGCAGCTTGGAGACGTTGACGATGAGGAAGAAGAAGGCCGAGGTGCCGAGGAAGCCGAGCTTGCGGAAGCCCGCGGAGAGCAGGTACATCGACATCACGGGGCCGCCGGCGTTGGCGACCATGGTGGTGAAGCCGCCGAGCACGCCGTAGGAGCGGGCCTTGAGGCGGCCCGACCGGGTGGCGACCGAGTCCGGCTCCTCCTCCTTGTCGGCCGTGCGCCGGCGCCACACCGTCACGGCCGCCATCAGCAGCAGGATCGCGCCGATCGAGGTCCGTACGACCGCGTCGTCCGCCCAGAGCAGGAACACCGTGCCGACGACGACGCCCGCGGCGACCGCCGGGAACAGCCGCCACAGGGTGGGCCAGTGGGCGTGCCGCCGGTAGGTGGCGACGGCCAGGAGGTCTCCGGCGATCAGGATGGGCAGCAGCACGCCGGTGGAGGCACGGGCGGGCAGCACGGCGGCGAAGATGGCGAGGCTGACCGTGTTGGCCCCGCTCACGGCGGTCTTCGAGAAGCCGACGAGCAGGGCCGCGAAGGCGAGGGCGGCGAACTCCCAGCCGGTGATGTGCCAGAGCGTCATGGTGTTCATGCGAACACTGATGCTATGTGCAACGAACCGGTGCCCGTAAGCGCTGTCTCGCCTGGTGGGCCCGCCGGGCCGCCTGGGCCACCGCTCGGCTGCCGCTATGTCCGCTCGACGAGGACCGCGCTGCCCTGTCCCACGCCGACGCACATCGTGGCGAGGCCCCGTCCCGCCCCGGTGCGCCGCATCCGGTGGAGCAGCGTCGTGAGGATGCGGGCGCCGGAGCAGCCCAGGGGGTGCCCCAGCGCGATGGCGCCGCCGCTGGGGTTGACCAGGTCGGGGTCGATGCCGAGCTGGTCCACGCAGGCCAGGGCCTGGGCGGCGAAGGCCTCGTTGAACTCGGCCTCCTCCAGGTCGCCGACGCTCCAGCCGGCGCGGGTGAGCACCTTGCGGGTGGCGGGGACGGGGCCGATGCCCATGATGTCGGGGTGGACACCGGCGGAGGCGCCGGCGACGTAGCGGCCCAGCGACTCCAGGCCCAGGTCGTTCAGGGCCTCCTCGCTGACGAGGAGGAGCCCGGCGGCGCCGTCGTTCATCGGTGAGGCGTTGCCCGCGGTGACCGTGCCGCCGTCCCGGAAGACCGGCTTCAGCCGGGCCAGCTTCTCGACCGAGGTGTCCTCGCGGACGCACTCGTCGGTGTCGACGACCACGCCGTCGGGGCGCTCCACCGGGAGGAGCTCGTCGTCGAAGTGGCCGTATCTGCGGGCCAGGGCGGCGCGTTGGTGGCTGCGCAGGGCGAAGTCGTCCTGGCGTTCGCGCGGGATGCCGTACCGCGCGGCGACCTCCTCGGCGGTCTCGCCCATGGCCAGCAGGCCGTGCAGATCGCGCATCGCCGGGTTGACCAGGCGCCAGCCGAGACGGGTGTCGGCGGTCTCCATGCGGTGCGGCAGGGCGTCGTCGGGGCGGGGCAGGACGAAGGGGGCGCGGCTCATCGACTCGGAGCCGCCGGCGATCACGACGTCGGCCTCGCCGGCGGCGATGGTGCGGGCGGCCGTGGTCACGGCCTCCAGGCCCGAGGCGCAGAGGCGGTTGACGGTGGCGCCGGGCACCGAGTCGGGGAGACCGGCGAGCAGCGCCGCCATGCGGGCCACGTTGCGGTTGTCCTCGCCGGCCTGGTTCGCCGCGCCCCAGTAGACGTCGTCGATCCGGGCGGGGTCCAGGGCGGGCACGCCGGTCACCAGGGCGCGGACGACGGTCGCCGCGAGGTCGTCGGGCCGTACCGAGGAGAGGGATCCCCGTAGCTTGCCGATGGGGGTGCGGCGGGCGGCCGCGAAGTGGACGGGACGCACGAGAGGCTCCTCACGCCGCGCGACAACGCGCATTAATTAGCACTGCTAGTTTCGAACTATAGCCCCTTGCCCCGCCACCTGTGAAGATTCTGCGCCCACCGGCGTTCCCTACAGGTCATATCGCAGGCCGGACTATCCCCGCACGACGCGTTTGCACCAGTGTGCCCAGGGCACCCGCGCGTTCATGGAGTGGTTGCGGAGCGCCGCCTGCGTGGACGAGGACCCCGAGCTGTTCTTTCCCGTGGGCACCGCCGGCCCCGCCCTGCGGGACGTGAGCGCCGCGAAGCGGATCTGCGCACGCTGCCCGGTGACCGACCCCTGTCTGAGTTTCGCGCTGAGCAGCGGTCAGGCCTCGGGCGTGTGGGGCGGCACCGGCGAGGAGGAGCGCGACGCACTGCTCCGGACGACCAGGAACGACGCGAGAAGGAGAAGTGCCCTATGACGGCTGTGAGGAGCACACTGCCCGACGACGCCCGCAAGGTCTCCTGCGAGGCCCTCCAGGACACGCTGGTGGATCTGCTCGGACTCTCGCTGGTGGGCAAGCAGGCGCACTGGAACGTCGTCGGCCCCCGCTTCCGGTCCATCCACCTCCAGCTCGACGAGGTGGTCACCACGGCACGGGACTTCGCCGACACCGTCGCGGAGCGGTCCGCGGCGCTGGGCGTCCCGCCGGACGGTCGGCCGGAGACCATCGCCAAGGCCTTCACGCTGCCCGCCCCGAAGGAGGGCTGGGTGCGCGACTCGGACGCCGTGGAGGTGATGGTGGAGGCGCTTCAGGAGGCGGTCGGCCGGCTGCGCGAGCGCATCGACGTGACCGAGAAGGCGGACCCGGTGACCCAGGACCTGCTGATCGGCATCACCGCGGAGCTGGAGAAGCAGCGCTGGATGTTCGACGCCGAGAACTTCCCCCGCTGACCTGGCGGGGACGGGCACAGGACGACCGACGTACGTACGGAAGGGGCAGGCGATGACCGACGCCCTCGAACTCGACGCGCTGTGGGAGGACTTCCACCGCGTGGTGAACATGACCTCGCAGGAACTCGCGGCCTGGCTGCGGGTCCGCGACGCCGACGAGGCCACCGAGCCGCTGCCGGACCAGGCGGGCTCCGCCACCGGGCAGCACGTCCTGGCGATCCTCCAGAAGCGGCGCACCGACCTGACCGAGGACGACCTGCGCGTGATGCGGAAGGTCGTGGACACGGTCACCGGGCAGGTGGACCTGGAGAACGAGCCCGAGCCGGAGGTGACGGCCGAGGACACCCGGCGCCGGCGCTGGCTGATGACGGTCGGCCACGACACGCTGAAGGGGTAGGCACGTGGGCCGCCCAGAACGCGTCGTACGGGAACTCGTCGGCGCGCACGGCCGGACGTACGCCGAGGAGGCGGGCATCGGGCTGAAGGACACCCCGCAGCCGCTGTACCGGCTGCTGGTGCTGTCCCACCTGCTCAGTGCCCGCATCCGCGGCTCGATCGCGCTGGCCACCGCCCGTGCCCTGCACGAGGCGGGGCTGCGCGATCCGCGCCGTATGGCGCAGGCCTCCTGGCAGGAACGGGTCGACGCCCTGGGCCAGGGCGGCTACCGGCGCTACGACGAACGCACGGCCACCCAGCTCAGCGACGCCGCCGAGCTGCTGACCGAGCGGTGGGGCGGCGACCTGCGGCGGCTGCGCCGGGAGGCGGACGGCGAGGTCGCCGAACTGCGCCGTCTCCTCCAGGAGTTCCCCGGCATCGGGCCCGCCGGTGCCGACATCTTCCTGCGCGAGGCGCAGGGCATCTGGCCGGAGGCGGCTCCCTACATGGACGCCAAGGCCCTCCAGGGAGCCGAGCGGCTGGACCTGCCCGAGGATCCGGAGCGCCTCACCGAGCTGGCCGGTGACACCGACCCGGCCGTCCTCGCCGCCGCGCTGGTGCGGGCGGCGGTGGAGAAGGAGGTCGCGGAGGACACCCTGCGGCGTGCCGGGTGACCGGCACCCGCCGACGCCTCCGCCGCAAGGCCGCTCACCCGAGCAACCAGCCGCCGTCCACCGTCAGTTCGACGGCGTTGACCGACCGGTTGCGGAGCAGGAAGTCGACCGCGTCGACCACGTCCGCCATGGTGGCGAGCCGGCCCGTGGGGGTCTCGGTGCGCAGCGTGGCGAGCACCTTCTCCGGTTTGGCCTGCCAGTACGGACTGTCGCCCACGACACCGGGATGCACGGTGTTGACCCGGACCGGAGCGAGTTCCACCGCCAGCGAGTTCATCAGGCCCCGCACCCCCGCGTTGACCGTCGCCACCGTCGTCGCGCCCGGGTAGGGGCGTTCCTTCGCCTGGCCGCCGAACAGCACGATGGAGCTGTCGTCGTGCAGCCGGCCGCGCAGCGTGTGCACCACCTCCGTGTAGCCCACCAGCTTCAGGGTGACCAGGCGCAGGGCGGCGTCGATGTCGTACTCGGTCACCTTGTTGTCGTCCCGGGTGACGCCCGCGATCACCAGATGGTCGACGCGCCCCATGCCGGCCAGGGCCCCCGCGACCTCCAGCGGCCGGGCCAGGTCGAGGGCGAGTCCGCGGGCGCCGACCTCCTTCGCGACGGTGTCGGCCCGCTGGACGTCGCGGCTGGTGAGAACGACGTCGTCTCCATGGCCGGCCCGCGCCCGGGCGAACTCCAGCCCGATCCCGGACGTTCCGCCGACGACGAGCACACTGCTCATGACTTCTCCTCCAGTGCCGCGCGCAGATAGTCCCAGTCCCGCGTGAACCGGTACGAGTGCCGTGACGGCGGTTGCGGCGCCTGTGTCTCCAGCCAGCGCAGCGTCCCCTGCCCCGCGTTGACGAATCCGTGCACACATCCGACGCCCGCCCAGGCCAGATCGCCGGGCTCCAGCCGGTACCGCTCGCCGTCCAGGGTGGCCTCGGCCACGCCCTCCAGGATCAGATAGGTCTCCTCGAAGGGATGGTCGTGGGTTCCGATGACCCCGTCGGACGCGTACTGCACCATGAACATGGTCGAGGCGACCGCGCCCAGATCGCCGTCGATCATCATCTTCACCGTGATCCCGCTGTAGACCAGCAGCGCGGTCCGCATGCTCGCCGTGACGGCCAGCAGGTCCTGCGACTGCTTGCCGGGATCCATCTGGCCGGGCTCGAAGTGGCCGAAGGAGCGGGTGCGCGGGTCACGGACGTCGACCCGGGCCGGCTCGCGCGCGGGCAGGTCCGGCACGGCCTGGGTGTCGTGTCCGTAGCGGGCGCGGGGCACGGGGGCCAGCATGTCCGCCCAGCGGCCGCCGGCGCCCCCGGCCCCGCGCCAGGCGTGCGGAACACCGGTCGGCAGCAGGCCGTAGTCGCCCGTCTCCAGCAGGTACGAGCCGTCCGGAAGGTCGAGGATCACTGCCCCGTCGAGGACGAAGAAGGTCTCCTCGTAGGAGTGCACGTGGGCGGGCACCCGCCCGTCGGGCCGCAGTTCGCACAGGCCGAAGCCGGTGTGGACGCTGCCGTCGTCCTCGCCGACCAGCGCCCGGCGCCGGTGACCGCGGCCGTCGTGCGGCGGCTCGGCCGGGCCGGCGGCGTGACGCACCAGGTGATTCGTCATGCCGGCGCCTTCGCCCCCTTGGCCTCCTTCGCCGCGAGGAGCCGGTCCCTGGACTCGCCGACGAGCCGCAGTGCACGGGCGGTGTCGCCGAGGAGGCTGCCGTCCCGCTTGTGGATCACGCCGTCGACGAGGACCGTGTCCACGTTGGAGACATCGGCGCACAGGGTCACGGCGGCCGCCGCGTCGTGCACGGGGGCGACGTTCGGGGCGGTGGCGTCGATCCCCACGATGTCGGCGCGCTTGCCCGGGGTCAGGGAGCCGGTGCGGTCCTCCAGACCGGCGACGTGGGCCCCGTTCACGGTGGCGATCTCCAGCATCTGACGTGCCGTCAGCATCGTGCCGGGGACGGGCATGTTGGCCTGCCAGCAGTCGGCGTTGACGCGTGCGCGCTCGGCCCCGAAGGCCGCACGGATCTGGGTGAACATGTCGCCGGGAACGGTGGTGACCACGTCGATGCTGAGGGAGGGCCGCAGACCGTGCTCGATGGCCTGCATCACGGGCGGCCAGCCGTGCCCCATCTGGAGCTCCACCTGCGGCGCGACCGACACCGTGCCACCGCTGTCGGCGACCATCCGCCACTCCTCCGCGCTGAGGTAACAGCTGTGCACGTAAGTGGTGTCCGGGCCGAGCAGCCCCAGCCCGTGGAGCTGCCTGACCATGCCGAAACGGCCGGCGAGGCGGCCCATGGCCACGTGCACGGTGATGGGGAGGCCGAGCTCGCGCGCCATGGCCCACTCGGCGGTGACGACCTCGTCGACGCAGAAGCCGGGGCCGCGGGTGGCGAGGCCCATGGTGAGCAGGCCGTCGTCGGACGCGAAGTGCGTCGACCGGATCCGCCGTACGTCGTCCGCCGGGATCACGATCCGGCTCTCGAACCAGTAGTCCGCGAGGGACGTGTTGGCGCTGCCGTACGCGTACCGCGCCCGGATGCCGGAGTCCTTCAGGCCCTGGATCGCCGCGTCCGGATGTTCGGGGGTGTTGTTGATGTGCGACCAGTCGACGAGGGTGGTGATGCCGGCGTTGAGGCACTCCAGGGCGCCCGCGAGGTTGCCCGCGTACACGTCCTCGGGGGTGTACAGCGGTGCGAAGGTGTCGAGGATGTCGACGAAGTAGTCGTCGAGGGTGGCGTCGGGGGCGACGCCCCGGATGGGGGCCTCCCAGGTGTGACGGTGGGTGTCGACGAAGCCGGGGATCACGATGTGGCCGGTCATGTCGAGGACCTCGGCGTCGGCGCTGATCTCCGGCTCGACGGCCGCGATCCGGCCGTCCTCGACGAGGACGTCCCCCTGGGGCAGGTCCCCGA
Source organism: Streptomyces sp. NPDC029044 (assembly GCF_040637495.1). Lineage (NCBI taxonomy): Bacteria > Bacillati > Actinomycetota > Actinomycetes > Kitasatosporales > Streptomycetaceae > Streptomyces > Streptomyces sp. NPDC029044. Next base: position 1,230 of record NZ_JBEZWN010000034.1, on the reverse strand, counting down.
TGTCCGGGTCCATCGAGATCACGTGACCGGAGCGCAGCAGTGTCCTGGTGGTCATCGCGCTTCCTCCCATGGGGTGTGCGGTGGCGGGTGTGCGGCTCAGTACGCGGCGAGCCGGCGGACCTCCGTGACGATCTTGTCGACGGTGGGGATGACCTGTTGCTCCAGCGTGTCGGCGAACGGCAGCGGGACGCACTCCCCCGCGACCCGCCGCACGGGCGCGTCCAGCAGGGCGAATCCCTCGTCGGCGACGACCGAGACGACGGTGGCGCCCCAGCCGCCCTGGTACGGGTTCTCCTCGACGGTGACGAGCCGCGAGGTCTTGCCCAGCGAGGCGAGGACGGTCGTGGCGTCCAGCGGGACCAGACAGCGCAGGTCGACCACCTCGGCCTCGATGCCCTCCCGGGCCAGGACGTCTGCGGCCTCGCGGGCCAGGGGAACCGTCGAGGCGAGCGCGACGAGCGTGACGTCGGTGCCCTCGCGGACGACCGCGGCCCGGCCGAGCTCCACGACGTGACCGGGCGGGGGCTTCGGCCCCTTGGTCGCGAGCAGCCCCTTGTGCTCGAAGAAGACCACCGGGTCGTCGCTGCGGATCGCCGCCGCCAGCATGCCGGTGACGTCGGCCGGTGTCGCCGGCGCCGCGATCTTCAGCCCGGGGACGGTCAGCGCCCAGTTCTCGGTGGCCTGGGAGTGCTGGGCGCCGAAGCCGAGCCCGCCGCCGTTGGCGGTGCGCACGACGAGGGGCACGGTCACCTGGCCGCCGGTCATGTAGCGAACCTTGGGGATCTCGTTGGCGAGGTAGTCCCAGCAGCAGGCCAGGAAGTCGGAGAACATGATCTCCGCGACCGGGCGCATCCCCGTCATGGCGGCGCCCATCGCCGCGCCCACGATGGCCTGTTCGGAGATCGGCGTGTCCCACACGCGCTCGGGCCCGAACTCCTCCAGCAGCCCCGTGGTCGTCTTGAACACCCCGCCGGCCGCGGCGATGTCCTCCCCGAGGCACACGACTGAGGCGTCCCGCCGCATCTCGCGGGCGATGCCCTCGGCGACCGCGTTCCGGTAGGTGATCACGTCCGCCATGCGGCACCCCCGTCCGCCCACATGTCGGTCAGTGCCTCACGCGGGTCGGGCGGCGGCGCGGCCTGCGCCGCCCCCCCCGCCCCCGCCCCCACCACCCCGGCCCCCCCCGCGGCCCCCGCCGAGCGGGAGAGCGGCGGGTGGGGGGAGAGAGGG
>NZ_JBEZWN010000033.1:62799-84834 GCF_040637495.1 Streptomyces sp. NPDC029044 | reverse complement strand
TGAGGTGCTAGTGCCCTTTATCGGGCGTGGGGGTTCAAGTCCCCCCTCGGACACATGAGGCTGAGGGCCGTGACCGCGAGGTCACGGCCCTCAGGCGTTGTCGCGGAGAGGTGACCATGACCAGGCGTTCCTGCCCCTGCGGGCTCCCCGGGCCCTACGAGGCCTGCTGCGGCCGCTACCACTCCGGGGCCGCCGCCGCGCCGACCGCCGAGGCGCTGATGCGGTCGCGGTACTGCGCCTTCGTGCAGGGGGACACCGGCTACCTGCTGCGGACCTGGCATCCGCGGACGCGGCCCGGGACGCTGGAGCTGGATCCGGGGATGCGGTGGACCGGGCTGGAGATCCTGGGGACGAGCGGCGGATCCGCGTTCCACTCCGCCGGGACCGTGGAGTTCCGGGCGTCGTACCGGGGCGGGTCCCTGCACGAGCGGAGCAGCTTCGAGCGGGTCGACGGGGCCTGGGTGTACGTCGACGGGGAGTTTCCCGCCTAGGGCCTGTGCTACGGCGCCAGGATGTCGAGTTCCTGGAGGGCGCCGACCGTGATCTCGCGGGTCAGTTGCTCCGCCCGGGCGGCATCGCCCGCGCGGACCGCCTCGGCGACCTGGACGTGCAGGGTGACGGCGGCCGGGTCGGGGTCCTCGAACATCACGTCGTGCTGGGTGCGGCCGGTCAGGACCTCGGCGACGACGTCGCCGAGGCGGGCGAACATCTCGTTGCCGGAGGCGGCCAGGACGACGCGGTGGAAGGCCACGTCGTGGAGGAGGTACCCCTCCAGTTTGTGACCGCGGGAGTGGGCGACCATGCCGAGGGCGCACTCCGTGAGCTCCGCGCACTGCTCGGACGTGGCGTGCCGGGCGGCGAGGCCGGCCGCGACGGGTTCGATCGCCGAGCGCAGCACCGTGAGGGACCGCAGCTGCCCGGGGCGGTCCGCGCCGGCCAGACGCCAGCGGATGACCTGCGGGTCGTAGACGTTCCACTCGGACTTCGGGCGGACCGTCACGCCGACGCGGCGGCGGGACTCGACCAGGTACATGGACTCCAGGACACGGACCGCCTCGCGCATCACGGAGCGCGACACGTCGAAACGCTGGGCGAGCTCGTCGGTGCGCAGGACGCTGCCGGGCGGGTACTCACCCGCCGTGATCTCGGGGCCGAGGGTGTCCAGTACATGGCCGTGCAGGCCCCGGCCCGGTGTGCTCATGCACTCAGCGTACGGGGTAGATCACGGAGACAAAAAGTCAGACTTATTGAGCACGACCTCTTGAATTCGTCGTACCTAATGGGTTTCAGTTGCGTCGACATCACGTGTCGACCTCGGACAGCAGACAGTGAGGCAGCGATGAACACCCCCCATGTCGTCGTGGTCATGGGCGTAGCGGGCACCGGCAAGACCACCATCGGTCCCCTGCTCGCGGCCCGGCTCGGCGTTCCGTACGCCGAGGGCGACGACTTCCACCCGCCGGCCAACATCACCAAGATGTCCGCCGGTACCCCGCTCACCGACGAGGACCGCCTGCCCTGGCTCGACGCCATCGGCGAGTGGGCCCACGGGCGGGCCGGGCTCGGCGGGGTGGTCAGCTGCTCGGCGCTGAAACGGTCGTACCGCGACCGGCTGCGGGCCGCCGCGCCCGGCGTGGTCTTCGTGCACCTCACGGGTGACCGCGCACTGATCGAGGACCGGATGTCGCACCGGCAGGGGCACTTCATGCCCACGGCGCTGCTCGACTCCCAGTTCGCCACGCTCCAGCCCCTCGCGGCGGACGAGGCGGGGGTCGGGGTGGACGTCGCGGGCGGCCCGGAGGAGATCACCGAGCGGGCGGCGCACGCCCTGCGGGATCTCCCCGAGCCCGTTCGGTAGCCCCCCGGCGGTTTCTCCTCCCCCTCCCCTTCTCCCCAACGCAAGGGAACCCACCGTGACCAGACTCAGCGTCGAGATGCTGGCAGCGGACGCACCCGAGCCGATCACCTCGGCCGGCCACGCTCAGCTGGGCATCGCCGTCCTGGCGGGCATCGCCGTCATCGTCCTGCTCATCACCAAGTTCAAGCTGCACGCCTTCCTGGCACTGACCATCGGGTCACTGACGCTCGGCGCGATCGCCGGGGCGCCGCTGGACAAGGTGCTCACCAGCTTCAGCGCCGGCCTCGGCACCACGGTCGCGGGCGTCGGCGTGCTGATCGCCCTCGGGGCGATCCTCGGCAAGATGCTCGCCGACTCCGGCGGCGCCGACCAGATCGTCGACACCATCCTCGACCGGGCCGGCGGGCGGTCGATGCCGTGGGCGATGGTGCTGATCGCCTCGGTGATCGGGCTGCCGCTGTTCTTCGAGGTCGGCATAGTGCTGCTGATCCCGGTCGTGCTGATGGTCGCCAAGCGCGGCAACTACTCGTTGATGCGCATCGGCATCCCGGCGCTCGCGGGCCTGTCCGTGATGCACGGCCTGGTGCCGCCGCACCCCGGTCCGCTGGTCGCGATCGACGCGGTCGGTGCCGACCTCGGCATCACCCTGGCGCTCGGTGTCCTCGTCGCCATCCCCACCGTGATCATCGCCGGCCCGGTGTTCTCGAAGTACGCCGCCCGCTGGGTCGACGTCCCCGCCCCCGAGAAGATGATCCCGCAGCGGGCCTCCGAGGAGCTCGACAAGCGCCCCGGCTTCGGCGCCACGCTGTTCACGGTGCTGCTGCCGGTGATCCTCATGCTGGCCAAGGCGCTCGTCGACATCGTCGTCGACGACCCGGAGAACCTCGTCCAGCGCGTCTTCGACGTGATCGGCGCCCCGATGATCGCGCTGCTCGCCTCGGTGCTGGTCGGCATCTTCACGCTGTTGCGGCCCGCCGGGTTCTCCAAGGAGCGGGTCTCGCCGCTCGTCGAGAAGAGCCTCATGCCGATCGCGGGCATCCTGCTGATCGTCGGCGCGGGTGGCGGCTTCAAGCAGACGCTGATCGACACCGGCGTGGGACAGATGGTCCTGGACATCTCCAAGGACTGGGCGATCCCGGCGCTGCTGCTGGCCTGGCTCATCGCGGTGGTGATCCGCCTCGCGACCGGTTCGGCGACGGTGGCGACGGTCTCCGCCGCCGGTCTGGTCGCCCCGCTCGCGGCGGACATGTCGAGCACGCACGCGGCTCTCCTCGTCCTGGCCATCGGCGCCGGCTCGCTGTTCTTCAGCCATGTCAACGACGCCGGGTTCTGGATGGTGAAGGAGTACTTCGGACTGAGCGTCGGCCAGAACATCAAGACCTGGTCCGTCATGGAGACGATCATCTCGGTGGTCGCCGGCGGCATCGTCCTGCTGTTGTCCCTCGTGATCTAGGAGCGCCGCGGCGATGACGGCTCACCCTCTCTTCGACATCGGCGGCCGTACGGCCCTGGTCACCGGCTCCAGCCGGGGCATCGGACTCGCCCTCGCGCGTGGTCTGGCGGAGGCCGGCTGCACGGTCGTGCTGAACGGGCGCGACGAGGACCGGCTCGCCGAGGCGGCCGCCGGGCTGCCGGGCGACCGGGTGCACACGGCCGCGTTCGACGTGACGGACGGATCCTCGGTGGCCTCGGGGGTCGCCGAGGTCGAGGAGCGGGTGGGCCCGCTCGACATCCTCGTCAACAACGCGGGCATGCAACTGCGCGCCCCGCTGCTGGAGTTCGCCGACTCCGACTGGCACCGGATCCTGGACACCAATCTGACCAGTGCCTTCCTGGTCGGCCGTGAGGCGGCGCGCCGGATGACGGAACGCGGCCACGGGAAGATCATCAACATCTGCTCGCTACAGAGCGAGGTGGTACGGCCCGGGATCGCGCCGTACGCCGCCACCAAGGGCGCGCTGAAGATGCTCACCAAGGGCATGTGCGCGGACTGGGGTCCGAGCGGTGTGCAGGTCAACGGGCTCGGTCCGGGCTACATCGAGACCGAGCTGACCCGGCCGCTGGTTCAGGACGAGGAGTTCAGCTCCTGGGTGCGGCGGCGTACGCCGGCCGGGCGCTGGGGCCGTACGCAGGACCTGGTGGGCGGGTTGCTGTTCCTCGCCTCCCCCGCGGCGGACTTCGTCAGCGGGCAGGTGCTGTATGTCGACGGCGGTATGACGAGCGTGCTGTGACCTGCCGGGAGGCGGCTTTGATGCTGGGGTGTGTGATCCACGGTCGGGGCGACCTGCGGGTGGCGGAGCTGCCGGTGCCGGAGCCCGGGCCGGGGCAGGCGCTGGTCGCCGTGCGGTACGGCGGCGTGTGCGGATCCGATCTGCACTATTGGCAGCACGGCGGGGTCGGTGACTTCCGGCTGCGGGAGCCGATGGTGCTCGGGCACGAGGTCGTGGGGACGGTGGTGGAGTACGGCCCCGGGGCCGGGGGCCCTGCTCCGGGCACCGCCGTCGCCGTGCATCCGGCGACCCCGTGCGGGGTGTGTCCGGAGTGCGCGGGCGGGCGGCGCAACGTGTGCCGGGACACGCGCTACCTCGGCAGCGCGGCCCGTTTCCCGCACGTCCAGGGCGGTTTCGCCGCCCGAGTCGTCGTACCCGCCGAGCAGGTGCGGCCCCTGCCGCCCGGCCTCGGCCTGCGGCGGGCGGCACTCGCCGAACCGCTGTCGGTGGCGCTGCACGCGGTGCGGCGGGCCGGGAACGTGGCCGGGCGGCACGTTCTGGTGACCGGCGCCGGCCCCATCGGGTGTCTCGTGGTCGCGGCGGCGAAGGCGGCGGGTGCCGCTGAGGTGACGGTGACGGATCTCCTGCCCGAGGCGTTGGAGTACGCCCGGGGCGCCGGTGCCGGGACGGTTGTCCGCGCCGACGATCCCGACGATGCCGGGTGGCCGGACGAGGTCGACGTGGCCGTCGAGGCGTCCGGGGTGGCCGCGGGGCTCGATGCGTGTCTGCGGCGGGTGCGGCGGGGTGGGGTCGTTGTGCAGCTGGGGATGTTGCCGTCGGGGCTGAGTCCGTTCGCGGGAAACCTGGTGGTGAGCCGGGAGATCGAGCTGCGGGGGGCGTTCCGCTTCGACGGTGAGTTCGACGAGGCGTTGACGCTGCTGGCCGGGGAGCCGGCGTTCGACCGGCTGGTCAGTGCGGTGGTGCCCGTGGGGGAAGCCGAGTCTGCTTTTGCCCTGGCCGGTGATCGGAGTCGGTCCTGCAAGGTGCTGTTGGATTTCGCCCCCGCGCCGTAGACCTGACCGTCGGTACGCGTGTGCGGGTCCGTCGTGGTTGTTCGCGCAGTTCCCCGCGCCCCTGAAGACTCAAGGGCGCCACAACGGGTGCTCCCGGTCTGCCCACTCTCTGCTCACCCTGCCCGTCCGCATGCCCCTCCTGGATTCCGGGTCAGCCAGGGCCATGCCGATGTGGCCGGCCAGGACGATGCCGATGGTGAGGGCGAGCCAGTCGTGGACGAAGGTGGCGCTCGTGCGCCAGAGCAGGGGGGTGAGGTGGGTGAACCACATCATCAGGCCCGTGGCGAGCATGACCAGCGTGGCGCCGGCGATCCAGGAGGCGTAGAGCTTCTGCCCGGCGTTGAACTTCGCCGCGGGGCGGGACGCGTGGCGTTTGTCGCGGTGCAGAGCGGCACGCAGCCAGGTGCGGTCGTGCGGGCCGAAGCGGTTGAGGTGGCCGAGGTCGGCACGGAAGGCCCGGGAGGCGAGGCCGGCCAGGACGGGGACGGGCAGGGCGAGTCCCGACCACTGGTGCAGGGTGACGACCAGGGCGCGGCGGCCGACGAGTTCGGCGAGCTGGGGGACGTAGAGGCAGGCCGCGGTGATGATGCAGACACCCATCAGCGCGGCCGTGGTGCGGTGGGTCCAGCGCTGTAGCGGGGTGAAGCGGCGCACGTCGGCCGTGGCCGGTGGTGTGTCAGCTCGTAGGGGCATCGTCGCGTCCGTTCGAGCGGCCCACCCAGGCGTCGACGTCGTAGCCGCGCTCCTCCCAGTAGCCCGGCCGGACCTCGTCGGTGACGGTGATGCCGGAGAGCCACTTGGCGGACTTGTAGAAGTACATGGGCGCCACGTAGAGGCGGGCCGGGCCGCCGTGGGAGTGGCCGAGGTCCTTGTCCTGCATGCGCAGGGCGACCAGGACGTCCGCGCGGCGGGCCTGGGCGAGGGTGAGGCTCTCGGTGTAGGTGCCGTCGAAGCAGGTGAAGCGGATGGCCTTGGCCGTGGGGCGGACCCGGGCGGCGTCCAGGATCCGGGACAGGCGTACGCCCTCGAAGGGCGTGTCGGGGACGCGCCACCCCGTGACGCACTGGACGTCGCGGACCATGCGGGTCTGGGGCAGGGCCTTGAGGTCGTCGAGGGTGTAGGTCGTGGGGCGGTCGACCAGGCCGTCCACGGTGAGGCGGTAGCTGTCGGCGTTCTTGCGCGGGACGGACGCGGCGACCGAGTAGTAGCGGAAGCCGCCGCCGTTGGGGAGCAGACCGGTCAGGCCGGTCGGGTCCTTGTCGGCCGCGCCGCCGAGGAAGGCCTCCAGGCCGCGTTGCAGCGGGGGCGCGGCGACCACGCCCGCGGCGCCTAGGGCGAGGGTGCCGAGGAAGACGCGGCGGCCGATCGGGGTGCCCCGCTCTTCGGGGCGTTCGTCGCTCACACCCTTGGGTACGTCCTGGTTCACGTACTCATTCGAACACCCGCAGTCCCGGTACGACAGGGATCGCGGGTGCTCGTCAGACTTCCGTAACCACTTCTTACGCGGGCCGCGTCAGGAGGAGGCCGCCTTGTCCAGCTGGAACGCCTCGTTGCCGAGGCCGATCCGGGCGTGCTTCTCGGGGGCGCGGGCGCGCAGCACCAGGCCGAGGACCACTCCGGCGAGCGCGGCGAGGCCGATGATGCCGGGCAGCACCCAGCTCAGCGACGAGTCGGGGCCGGCGCCGACCAGCACCTCGAAGTCCTTCACCGTGTAGCCGGCGATGACCAGCAGGGCGATGCATGCGAGGGAGGACGTGACCAGCCGCCAGGCCTGGGTGCCGGCGGCGCCGCGGCGGACGAAGAAGACGACCACGGACAGGGACGCCGCCGCCATCAGCACGATCACGCCGAGGGCGCCGATGTTGCCGAACCAGGTGAACAGGTGCAGGACGGGCGCGGTCGGGTCGCCGGCCGGCTTGTCGTCGGCGATCGCGAAGGCGACCACGACCACCACGGCCACGACGGTCTGGAGCAGCGAGCCGGTGCCCGGGGCGCCGCTGCTGCCGCTGGTGCGGCCGAAGGCGGCGGGCAGCAGGCCTTCGCGGCCCATGGCGAAGGCGTAGCGGGCCACGACGTTGTGGAAGCTGAGCAGCGCGGCGAACATGCCGGTGACGAACAGGATGTGCAGGACGTCCGTGAAGGTGCCGCCGAGGCGGGACTCGGTGAGGAAGAACAGCAGCCCAGCGCTCTGCTTCTGGGACGTGCCGACGATCGCGGCGGGGCCGGTGGCCACCGTGAGGGCCCAGCTGCTCAGCGCGAAGAAGACGGCGACCCCGCCGACGGCGAGGAACATCACGCGCGGCACCAGGACGTGCGGGCGGCTGGTCTCCTCGGCGTAGACCGGGGCCTGCTCGAAGCCGAGGAACGCGGCGATGCAGAAGCACAGCGCGGTGCCGACGCCCGCGCCGGTGAGGGTATCGGGGTTGAAGGCGTGCAGCGACAGGCCCTCCTTGCCGGGGTCGGCGATCGCGGCTACGTCGAAGACGACGACGAGGAGCACCTCGATGACCAGCAGCACGCCCAGCACACGGGCGTTGACGTCGATCTTCAGCCAGCCGAGCAGCCCGACGGCGAGCGCGGCCACGAGCGCCGGTATCCACCAGGCGATCTGCACGTCGGCGTAGGTGGCGAGGAGCCCGGAGACCTCGAAGCCGAAGATGCCGTAGATGCCGACCTGGAGCGCGTTGTAGGCGACGAGGGCCACCAGGGCGGCGCCCGCGCCGGCGGTGCCGCCGAGGCCTCGGGAGATGTACGCGTAGAAGGCGCCCGCGTTGTGGACGTGGCGGCTCATCTCGGCGTATCCGACGCTGAACAGGATCAGGACGACGCCGAGGACGACGAAGAGCAGCGGCTGGCCGACGATGCCCATCACCGCGAATGTAGTGGGCATGACACCCGCGACCACCATGAGCGGGGCGGTCGCGGCGAGGACCGAGAGCAACAGGCCCCCGGTGCCGAGCCGGTCGGCGCGCAGGGCGCGCTCCTCCCCCTTGAACGTACTGATGCCGCCGGAGGCGGTGGTGCTCGTTCTCGAACTGTCCGTGGTCATCGGGGGAGCGTCCTCACTCTTCTGGTCGGGGGGGGTCAGGCCGTGCCGAGCGCGCCGGCGCGGGCGGCGGCGAAGGCGGTGTGCGGGTCGCGGTCCGGGTACGACCAGGGCGCCGGGGTGGCGTGGCGGCCGATCCGGTGGAACAGGGCGGCGGCCTCGGCGCCCCGCCCCTCGCAGAACTTGGCGTGGGCGAGGAAGTTCAGGTCGATCAGCCGCCGCGGGTGCCCCTCCAGCTCCCACTCCAGCCACCAGTCGAAGGCCGCCTTCATGACCTGGCGGGCGCGGCGGCCCGTCCAGTGGCCCGAGGCGGCCGGGTCGGCGGGTTCCTGCCCGGCGGCGGCCAGCACGCGGTAGCGCTCGGCGTGTGCGATGACCGGCAGGATCGCGAGCGGGGAGTCGGCGGGCGCCTGCTCGGCGGCCCAGCCGGCGAAGTCGTAGACCTCGTGCAGCGGGTCCGGGCCGGCCTCGGCGCGGCGGCCGGCGAGGTGGGCGACCATCAGGTGGTGGGCGTGGTGGTGGTCGCTGTACCGACCGCGGACCGCCTCGAAGGTGCGGACCACGTCCTGGTCGCCGCCGACCGCGCACTCCAGCATGAGCAGGCCGAGCCAGGGGGTGGGGTCGGCGGGGGCTCGGGCCACCGCGGCCTGGCAGGCCTCGCGGGCGTGGACCGGCTTGGCCTTGCCGTGCAGGGCGCGCCGGACCTGGGCGAGGGCGAGCAGCACGGCGGCGTCGGCGGACTCGGGTTCGGCGAGCAGCCACTCCCGGGCCCACGCGGCGCAGGAGGACTCCCGGGCGAGGACGGTGACACGGTGGCCGCGCCGGTCCCAGTCGTCCCCGGTGTGCACCAGCAGGGACCGGGCGTTCTGCCAGCGGCCCTGCACGAGTGCCGTGCGCGCGGCCACGAGGTCGGCGTCGTCGAGGGCCTCGTCGAAGGCCTGCGCGGCACGTCTGCGGCCACGGCCGAGGGGAGGCGGGGGTGGGGACACCGCGGGACTTCCTCACGCGCTCTTCTGGTGTTTCGGCTCACGGCGGCAGAGGGAGCGCGGATGTGCGCATTGCCATGAACTGATCACGCACAGCCAACCCCCCGCCAATGGTCGTCGTCAAGGCCCGTCAGGGCGTTACACGCGTCAACTCCCGCCACTTGTGAGGATTTTGTGATCCGAGAGACAGGCGGGACCCGTGTGAGCGGCATCCGATTTTTCCGTTTCGCCCTTTGTGACGTACGTCATAGCGTGGGCTGCCGCGGCCCCCGACGATGGCATGACGTACGGGCACGCCGGGCGGAGCCGGCCGGTACAGTCGGCCCCTACGCAACCGTGACCCGACCTGACGATCGAGGTACACCGCGTGTCGGTTCCAGTACTGGCGCTCGCCCTGGGCGCCGCCTGCTGCCTGGGCTTCGGCTTCGTCCTCCAGCAGAACGCGGCTCAGCGTGCCCCGCTGAGCGACTTCCTCTCCTTCCGCCTGCTGATCGACCTCGTGAAGGTGCCGCGCTGGCTCGGCGGCATCGCGCTGATGGTGGTCGGCATGGGGCTCGGCGCCGCCGCGCTGGGGCAGGGCGAGCTGTCGCTGGTGGAGCCGCTGCTGGCGACGAACCTGCTCTTCGCCCTCGCGCTCTCCCGCAAGCAGACCCGGCAGCCACTGGGCCGCCAGGGCTGGGCGGGCCTCCTCCTGCTGGCCGGCGGGGTCACGGCGTTCATCGTGGCGGGCCGGCCGGAGGGCGGTGCCGCGACGGCCGATCCGGTCCGGCAGTGGGTGATCATCGGGGTCATGATCGGGCTCGCCCTGCTGCTGACGACGCACGGCAAGCGGACCCGCCTCGGCTCGGGCCCGGTCCTGCTGGCGCTGGCCGCCGGACTGCTCTACGGCGTGCAGGACGCGCTGACCCGGGTCAGCGGGCAGAAGGCCGCCGAGGGCGGCCTCGCCGAGCTGCTCACCGGCTGGGAGCCGTACGCCGTCCTCGCGCTGGGCGTCACGGGGCTGGTCCTCGTGCAGAGCGCGTTCGAGACCGCCTCCCTGCGCAAGTCGCTGCCCGCCCTGACCGCGGCGCAGCCGCTCGCCGGGATCATCTGCGGCGTCGGCTTCCTGGGCGACCGGCTGCGCACCGACGCGATGGCCCTGGGCTGGGAGGCCGGTGGTCTGCTGGCCGTGGTCGCCGGGATCGTGCTTTTGGGCCTGCACCCCGCGATGCCGCAGGGGGCGCCGGAGCGGGCACGGGTGGCCGCACCCGCGGTGAGCCCGGCCTCGCCCTGACGGGCACCGCCCCGGAGGGGGCGCGCACCCTGCTTGGATGAGGGCATGAGCGCTGCCGACGAGATCCTCGACATCGTGGACGAGCACGACCAGGTCATCGGGCAGTTCCCCCGCGGCGAGGTGTACGCCCGGGGACTGCGCCACCGCTGTGTGTTCATCCAGGCCCGGGACGCCGAGGGCCGCGTCTTCGTGCACCGGCGCACTCCCGCCAAGCTGGTCTTCCCCTCCCTCTACGACATGTTCGTCGGCGGGGTCGTCGGCGCGGGCGAGTCCTACGCGTCGGCCGCCCTGCGCGAGGCCGAGGAGGAACTGGGCGTGAGCGGCCTGCCGCAGCCGCGGCACCTCTTCACGTTCCTCTACGACGACGGCTCCGGCCGGAGCTGGTGGTCGGCGGTCCACGAGGTGCGCTGCGAGCTGCCCGTGCGGCCGCAGGCCGAGGAGGTGGCCTGGTACGACTTCCTGCCCGAGGCCGAGATCGAGCGGCGCCTCGGCGACTGGGAGTGGGTGCCGGACGGGCTGGCGGCGTACGAGCGGCTCAAGGCGTTCCGGTCGGACGGCCCGGGCGGCCCGGACGGCCCGGACGGCTCGGACGGCCCGGACGGCCCGGACGGCCCGGACGGCTCGGACGGCCCGGACGGCTCGGACGGCTCGGGCGGCTCGGGCGGCTCGGGCGGAGCCGGACGGGCCGCCGGGTAGGGTCGCGCACGTGATCGAGTTCGTACGGAACGTCCGGTTGTGGTTCGTGCCGGCGGAGGTCCGGGAGGACGGCGAGACGCCCGACTACCGGTTCTCGCTGGCCAACGAACGCACTTTCCTGGCCTGGCTGCGCACCGCGCTCGCGCTGATCGGCGGTGGTTTCGCCGTGGACCAGTTCCTGCCGGACCTGCGCTGGGCCTGGCGGGTCGGGCTGGCGCTCGCGCTGCTGGGCGCCGGCGTGCTGTGCTCGCTGCGGGCCGTCAACCACTGGGTGCGCTGCGAGCGGGCCATGCGCCGGGGCGAGGACCTGCCGGTGTCCCGCTTCCCGGCGTTGCTGAGCCTCGTCGTCGCGGTCGTGGCCGTCGCCATGGTCCTGGTGGTGCTCGTGGGGTGGGAGGGGTGAGCGGGCCGGCAGTAGGGCGGCAGGACCCCGACCGCGACCCCGGGCTTCAGCCCGAGCGGACCAGGCTCGCGTGGCGGCGTACGACGCTGTCGGGCACGGTCGTCGCCGTGCTCGCGGTGAAGACCGTGCTGCACGGCGGGGCCTCGGCGGCCGGGGTCACAGCGGGCGCGCTGTGCTGTGTGCTCTGGCTGGGCTTCCTGAGCGTCGCCCACCGGCGCATCCGCACCCTCGCGGCCACCCCGAGCCCCGCGGCCTTCGCACCGCGGCACGCGGCGGCCGCGGTGCTGTGCACGGTGGCGATGGCGGTGTGCGGGGCCGCCCTCGTCCTCTAGGGCGACTCCTTCAGGGCAGTTCCCCCTCAGCCGCCCTCGCCCTCGCTCTCCCGGTCCACCGTGACGACGATCTTGCCGCGGGTGCGGCCCTCCTGGTTCAGCCGGTGCGCGTCCGCCGCCCGCTCCAGGGGGAACGTCGCGTCGACGTGCACGCTCACCACGCCCTGCTCCGCCAGGTCGGCCAGGCGCCGGAGGTCCTGCGCGTCGGGGCGGACGAAGTAGTAACGGCCGCCGTAGTCGACCACGTCGTTGTCGGCGATCGAGACCAGGCGGCCCTCGGGGGCCAGCAGGTTCGCCGACACCTTCAGCGCGTCCCCGCCGACGGTGTCGAACACGGCGTCCACGCCCTCCGGGGCCAGCCCGCGCACCCGCTCGCCGAGGCCCTCGCCGTACACCACCGGCTCCCCGCCGAGGCCCCGCACGAAGTCGTGGTTGGCCTCGCTCGCCGTGCCGATCACCCGGGCACCGAGGTGGACGCCGAGCTGCACGGCGATCGAACCGACGCCCCCGGCGGCGGCGTGCACCAGGACGGTCTCGCCCCGCTTCACCTGGAGCACGTTGATCAGCACCTGGTAGGCGGTGAGCCCGACCAGCGGCAGCCCGGCCGCCTCCTCGAAGGAGAGGTTGCGTGGCTTGCGCGCGAGGGTGCGCAGGGGCGCGGCCACGTACTCGGCGAAGGTGCCGCGGGAGAGGAAGTCCTCGCGCACGTACCCGATGACCTCGTCCCCGACGTCGAACTCCGAGACGGCCACGCCGGGCCGCACCACGACGCCCGAGACGTCCCAGCCGGGCACCACGGGGAAGACCGGGGCGAGGATCCCGTCGAGGTATCCCTCGCGGGCCTTCCAGTCGACGGGGTTCACGGCCGCCGCCCGCACCTTCACGAGCACCGCGTCCGGGCCGACCTTCGGATCGCGGACCTCGCCGAACGCCAGGACCTCGGGTCCGCCGTACCGTGAGTAGCTGATGGCCTTCATGGGTCCGACCTTCCGGGCTCGTCGCACCGAACGCAAGCCGGATGACCTGAACGAACCGGCCGAAACCTCCCCGGCGCCTCGCGGACGGTGTCGTCGGCCTATCGTGGCTCCGATCACGTTTCGGTCCCGCTCTGGACGACATACCGACCGGTCGGCATCATGAGTCGGGCACTGTCCACCCCGCCCGTAGGAGCGACGCATGAGCCCCGACCATCCGCCCGGACTGGATCTCGACCGGTTGCGCGGCCTGCTCGACCGCGAGCGGCCGGGCCTGGTGAACGGCCCGCTGTCCGGCCGGCTCATCGAGGGCGGACGGTCGAACCTCACCTACGCGGTCTCCGACGGCACCTCCCGGTGGGTCGTGCGCCGGCCCCCGCTCGGCCACGTCCTGGCCACCGCGCACGACATGAAGCGCGAGCACCGGGTGATCAGCGCGCTGCACCCGACCGCCGTGCCGGTCCCGGAGCCGGTGCTCCTGTGCGAGGACGAGGAGGTGCTCGGGTCGCCCTTCTACGTCATGGAGTTCGTCGACGGCACCCCCTACCGCACCGCCGACCAGCTTCTCCCGCTCGGCGCCGAGCGGACCCGGGGCGCGGTGCTGAACCTCGTCGACACGCTGGTGGAGCTGCACGCGGTCGACCCGGGCGAGGTGGGCCTGGCGGACTTCGGCCGGCCCGAGGGCTTCCTGGACCGGCAGCTGCGGCGCTGGGGCAAGCAGCTGGACGCCTCCCGCAACCGCGACCTGGACGGCATCGACGAGCTGCACGCGGCCCTCGGGCGTGAGCTGCCCGACTCCCCCGCCCCGGCCGTCGTGCACGGCGACTACCGGCTCGACAACGTGCTGATCGGTGAGGACGACTCGATCCGGGCGATCCTCGACTGGGAGATGTCGACCCTGGGCGACCCGCTCACCGACCTGGGCCTGCTGGTGATGTACAGCATGCCGCTCGGCATGCCCGAGTCGCCCGTCTCCACGACCGCCGAGGCGCCGGGGCATCCCGCGCCGTCGGAACTGATCGAGCGGTACGCAGCGCGCTCCGGCCGCGACGTCTCCGCGGTCTCCTGGTACACGGCGTTCGCCTGGTTCAAGCTCGCCGTGATCCTCGAAGGCATCCACTACCGCTACACGCTGGGCCAGACGGTCGGGCGCGGCTTCGACCGCATCGGCGACCTCGTGCCCGTCTTCGTCCGGCACGGACTGACCACGCTCCACGAAGGCCTCCAGGAGGGCTGATCCAGATGGACTTCGCTTTCGACGCGCGCACCGAAGAGCTGCGCGCCAAGCTCCTCGCCTTCATGGACGAGTACGTCTACCCCGCCGAGGCGGTCGCGCACGAGCAGCGCGAGCGGCTGGCCTCGCCCTGGGAGACCGTGCCCGTGGTGGAGGAGCTCAAGGCCGAGGCCCGCCGGCAGGGGCTGTGGAACCTCTTCCTGCCGGACTCCGAGTACGGGGCCGGGCTGACGAACCTCCAGTACGCGCCGCTCGCCGAGATCATGGGCCGCTCCCCGCAGCTGGCGCCGACGGTGACGAACTGCGCGGCGCCCGACACCGGGAACATGGAGGTGCTCACCCAGTTCGGCGACGAGCAGCAGCGCAAGCAGTGGCTGGAGCCGCTGCTGGCCGGTGAGATCCGCTCGGCGTTCGCGATGACCGAGCCGGACGTGGCCTCCTCGGACGCCACCAACATCACCACGCACATCGAGCGGGACGGCGACGAGTACGTCATCACGGGCCGCAAGTGGTACATCTCCGGGGCGATGCACCCCGACTGCAAGATCTTCATCGTGATGGGCAAGACCGACCCGGACGGGGAGGACATCCGCCGCCAGCAGTCGATGGTGCTGGTGCCGCGCGACACCCCGGGCGTCACCATCAAGCGGGCCATGCAGGTGTTCGGGTACGAGGACCACTACCACGGCGGTCACGCCGAGGTGATCTTCGACCACGCGCGCGTGCCGGTGTCGAACCTGGTCGGTGAGGAGGGCGGCGGTTTCGCCATCGCGCAGGCGCGGCTCGGCCCCGGGCGGATCCACCACTGCATGCGGCTGATCGGCATGGCCGAGCGGGCGATCGAGCTGATGTGCCGCCGCGCGGTGTCCCGCAACGCGTTCGGGAAGGCGCTGGCGCAGCAGGGTGTGGTGCACAACTGGATCGCGGACGCGCGGGTGACGGTGGAGCAGCTGCGGCTGCTGGTGCTGAAGACCGCGTGGCTGATGGACACGGTGGGCAACCGCGGTGCGCACACCGAGATCCAGTCCATCAAGATCGCCACACCGCGGGCGGTGGTGGACATCCTCGACCGGGCGATCCAGCTGCACGGCGCCGGCGGGGTGAGCCAGGACTTCCCGCTGGCGGAGCTGTACGCGGGGGCGCGGACCCTGATGATCGCGGACGGGCCGGACGAGGTGCACCAGCGGTCGCTGGCACGGCGGGAGCTCAAGCGGTACCTGTGACGCGGTGCGGGCGGCGGGGTGTCACCCCCGCCGCTCCGTGCGTCCCGGCGGGCGGAGAGGGCCGGCCCGGGTTGTGGACGGGATGTGAAACTTCGCACGGTCTCGTGACGGGCCATCGGGGTACGGAGCCGTTTTCGGGGGGTGAGCCGCCCGGGAACCGTCCTTCGCCGCACCCCGGGCGGGTCCGGTGGTTGCACCGCACACCCGGTCTGCGGGACTGTGCATCGAGAACAGTCCCGTCTTCGCAAAGTGAGGTGTGGGTCACGCGTAGGGGCCCCGTCCATGACTTCTTCCCCTGCCAGGCCCCGCACCGATGGCGTGAGCACTGTGAGCGTCGCCTCCGCCCCCTGCCCGGTGGTGGTCCTGGACGCGGACGGGCACCTCGCGGAGCTCAACGACGCGGCCGGTGCCCTGCTGCCCGCCGCGCGCGTCGGGCAGCCGCTGTCCTCCCCCGCCTGGCTCGCCGCCGCGGACCGGACCCGGCCCGTCCCGGTCAGCGGTGAGGTGGGCGAGCGGTCGTTCTCGGCGCAGCCGTCCGTCCTCGCGGACGGCCGCACGGTCTGGTGGCTGCTGGACGAGACCGCCTACCGTTTCGCGGTGGCGGAGCTGGCGGCCGAGCGCGGACGCACCCGGTTCCTCACCGAGGCCTCCACCGCTCTGCTGGCCTCGCTGAACCTCGAACGGTGCATGGAGGTCACGGCGCGCCTGGCCGCGGAGCATCTGGCGGACGCCGCACTGGTCATCTCGCCGACCGCTGCGAAGGCCCTGCCGGTGGTCGCCTGCGACCACCGGCGTGAGCTCAGCCGCAGCACGGTGTCCGAGGCGCCGGATTCCGTGCCCGGACTGGCCGAGGCGCTGCGGGGCTTCCCGCCGGTGCCCTCGCGGTGGATCGACCCCGCGACGGCCCCGGAGTGGCTGATCCCGGCGGGATTCGGCGAGGTCGGCTCGCTCGTGATCACCCCGCTTCCGGGTCTCGGCGTACCGGCCGGGGCACTGGTGCTGCTGCGCCGGGCGCAGCAGGACGCGTTCACCGAGGCGGAGGAGTCACTGGCCGGGCTGTTCGCCGCCCGGGCCGGCGCGGCGATGTCGGCCGCCCGCCTCTACGCGGAACAGAACTCGATCTCCGAAACCCTCATGCGGGAGCTCCTGCCGCCCACCCTGCGGCAGGTGGAGGGCGTGGAGTTCGCCGGCGGCTACCGGGCCAGCAGGGACACCGAGCGCATCGGCGGCGACTTCTACGACGTCCACCCGCCCGCGGAGGACTCCCCCGAGACCCTCGTCGTGCTCGGGGACGTGGCCGGCAAGGGGCTGGAGGCCGCGGTGCTCACGGGCAAGATCCGCAACACGCTGCACGCCCTGCTGCCGATGGCCGACGACCACGCGAGGATGCTGCGGCTGGTGAACAACGCCATGCGCACCAGCCACCACACCCGTTTCGCCACGCTCGTGATGGCCTCGGTCCGCCGGGAGGAGCGCGAGGTGGCGCTGCGGCTCACGTCCGCCGGGCATCCCGCGCCACTGATCATCCGGCGGGACGGGACCGTGGAGGAGGCCGACACGGGCGGCACCCTGATCGGGGTGCTGCCGGCCATCACCTCCCGGACCGCTCGGGTCCGGCTGGCTCCGGGGGAAACCTGCCTGCTGTTCACCGACGGCGTCACCGAGGCCAGGGGCGGCCCGCTGGGCGACACCATGTTCGGCGACCAGCGCCTCAAGCGGGCGGCCGCCGAGTGCGCCGGCATGCCGGCGCAGGCGGTCGTCGAGCGCGTCCAGATGGTCACCTCGCAGTGGATCGGCGGCGGACGCCACGACGACATCGCCGTTCTGGCCATCACCGCGCCCCGCGGTGCCCATCTCAGCGCGGTGGACGGGGCGACCCGGGGCAGGTACACGGCATGACCGGACGCATCACCGACCTCGACGACGCACCGGGCCGCCACGGGGTCGGCGCCCGTCTCTGCGCACCGCACGACGACAGCACGTCCGCGCCGTGGGCGGACCGACTGTGGGCCGCCGTCCGGGCCGGGGACGAGTACGCGGCCGTCGACGTCGTCACCGACGCCCTGGCCGCGGGTCTGGAGCCCGAGGCGGTGCTGCTGGACGTGATCGGCGCCGTGCAGCACAAGGTCGGCATCGAGTGGGCGGCCAACCGTATGAGCGTGGCCGACGAGCACGCCGCCACCGCCATCAACGACCGGGTCATCGCCGTCCTGCCGGCCCGCCGTCCGGCGTCCGCCCGGGGCCGGATCACGGTCGCCTGCGTGGACCAGGAGTGGCACGCCCTGCCCGCGCGCCTGGTGTCCGAGACGCTGCGGCTGCGGGGCTGGCAGGTGGACTACCTCGGCGCGCAGGTCCCCACCGCGCATCTGATCGGCCACGTCCACCGCACCGGGCCGGACGCGGTGTGCCTGTCCAGCTCGCTGCCCACCCGGCTGCCCCTCGCGCACAGCGCGATCACCGCCGTCCAGGCGGCCGGCACCCCGGTCATGGCCGGCGGCCTCGCCTTCGGTACCGACGGCCGCTACGCCCGCCTGCTGGGGGCCGACGCCTGGGCTCCCGACGCACGTGCGGCCGGGGACCGGCTCGCGGCCGGTCCGCTGACCCGGCCGGTCCCCGCCCATCAGGCGATCGACGACCTGCCGCACCTGGGCGACCAGGAGTACACGCTGGTCGCGGGGTCCTCCACCCGGCTGGTGCGTGACACCTTCCAGCGCCTGGAGCGGCACATCCCCGCGATGCGGGGCTACAGCGACGAGCAGCGCGAGCGTACGGCCGAGGACATCGCCCACATCGTCGGCTTCCTGGCGGCCGCCCTGTACGTGGACGCCGACGACGTCTTCACCGGCTTCCTCGTGTGGACCGCCGAAGTGCTCACCGCACGCCGGGTGCCGGCGCGCTCGCTGCTGCCGTGCCTGGACCTGCTGGAGGAGCAGCTGCACGACTTCCCGCGCGCCCGCCGGATCCTCCACGCCGGGCGTACCGCGCTCGCCCCCTGTCCCTGACCCCGAGACGCTGGACGAACCGTGACCCCCTCATTCGGCACCGGCCCGCACGCCGTGCGCCTGGCCCTCACCGGCGACCTGGACTACGACACCTGCGGGGAACTGCTCCAGCGGGTACGGACGGCTCTCGACGACGGCGAGGGTGTCGAGGAACTGCACCTGGACTGCGGGGCGCTGGGGACGGTCGACTCCATGGGTCTGTCGACCCTGCTCCAGATCCACCGCTCCGCGGGCCGGGACGGCATCGCCTTCCACCTGGACGACATCGGCCCGGCCCTGCGGCGCCTGCTCGAACTCACCGGCACCTACGAGCACCTGACGACTCCCCGGCGGTCCGGGTCGCCGGAGGGCTCCGGGCCGCCCGGTGCCGAGGAGGAGGCGGCCGCTACGGGCGCAGGGCGCGCAGCAGCAGATCGGCCAGGTGGTCCGCGACCTGCTGGGGCGTGAGGGGGCCGTCGGGGCGGTACCACGTCGACAGGTGGTGGACCGAGCCGAAGTGGTAGTCGACCACGAGGTCCGCCGGGGTCGCCGTGGAGAAGACGCCCGACTCCTGGCCCTCCTCCACGAGCGCGCGGAAGCGTTCGTGGTAGCGGCGGCGTTCGGCGCGCACCTGCTTGTCCTTCTCGGGGCTGAGGTGGTGCATCGAACGCCAGAAGATCATGGCGTCGTCGAGGTTCTCGATGGTCGTCACCACGACGTCCGCGGCGGCGTGCCGCAGCCGCTTCTCGACCGGCTCGTCGGCGCCGGCCACGGCGTCCAGCCGTTCCTGCTGGATGCGCAGCACGCGCGCGTACACCTCGTGCAGCAGGTCGTCCTTGGAACCGAAGTAGTGGTAGAGCGCTCCCTTGGTGACGCCGGCCGCCTCGACGATCTCCTGCACCGAGGTGCGGTCGTAGCCCTGCTCGGCGAAGAGCCGGGTGGCGGCGGCGAGGAGCCGCTGAGGCACGGGCGTGCCGTCCGAGTCCGTGGTCCTGGGCACTGCCGCCACCTGCCTTTCCGTTCTGTTGTCAGTCGCCTTGCGTACGGGAACGAAGTTCCCGACGGAGGATCTTCCCACTGGCCGTCTTCGGCAAGTCCGGCAGGATCTCCACCTGACGCGGATATTTGTAGGCGGCCAGTCTCTCCTTGCAGTAGGCGGCGAGTGCATCCGGGTCCGTGTCGGCGTCCGGACGCAGGCTGATGTAGGCCTTGACGGTCTCCCCGCGATACCCGTCCGGCACCCCCACGACGGCGGCCTCGCGCACCGCCGGGTGCGTGTAGAGGACGTCCTCGACCTCGCGCGGCCACACCTTGAAGCCGGACGCGTTGATCATGTCCTTCTTGCGGTCGACGACGTAGAGCCAGCCCTGCTCGTCCATGAAACCGATGTCGCCGGTGCGCAGTTCGCCGCCGGGGAACGTGGCGGCGGTGGCGTCGGGGCGGCGCCAGTAGCCGGGCACGACCTGCGGCCCGGCGACGACGATCTCGCCCTGCTCACCGAAGGGCACCTCCGCGCCGGCGTCGTCGACGATCCGGACGACCGTGTCGGGGCCGGGCAGTCCCACGGCGAGGGTCCCGGACGCGGGGTCGACCGGCGCCTGAAGGTGGGGCGGCACCGAGGCGCAGGGCGCGGTGCACTCGGTCAGGCCGTAGCCGTTGCGAATGTACGGCCCGAAACCGGCCCGGAACTTCTCCACCAGGGCGGGCGGCAGCGGGGCGCCGCCCGAGGAGATCACCCGGAAGGAGGAGAAGTGGTCACGGGTGACGGAGGGGTGAGCCGCCAGCGCCATGAAGGCCGTGGACGGACCGACGGTGTAGTGCGGGCGGTGCTCGGCGAAGGCGTCCAGCACGACGCCCGACTCGAAGCGGTAGGCCAGCACCAGCGTGCCCGCGCTGTTCAGGCAGGCGCCGAGCTGGCAGACCATGCCGGTGATGTGGAACAGCGGCGCCAGCGCGAAGTACACCGGCCGCTCGGGCAGTCCCAGCCCGGTCCTCTGGCGCTCGGCGTTGTACATGATGTTGCCGTGCGTGTTGGTGGCGCCCTTGGGCGTGCCGCTCGTGCCCGAGGTGTAGCTGATCAGCGCGATGTCGCAGGCGCCCGGGTCCCGATCCTCGGGCGCCGTGTGCCCGGCCCGCGCGACGGCTGTCAGGTCGTCGGCGTCCGGGGCCTGCGGCAGGCGTTCGAAGGTGAGCACGCGCGCGTCGTCGCGGCTCTGGAAGTCCAGCTCGCAGCCGGTGAGCACGATCCGCACGGGCGAGTCCGCCGCCGTCTCGCGCAGGTACGACTCCCAGGCCCGGTCCGAGCAGATGAGCGCGGCGACCTCGCCGTCGCGCAGGACGTGGGCCACCTCTCCGGACTTGTACATCGGGTTGACGGGCACGACGACCGCGCCCGCCTTCCACGCGCCCAGCAGGGCGAGCACGAAGTGCGGGGAGTTCTGGAGCAGCACCGCGACCCGGTCGCCGCGCCGCAGGCCGCGGGCCGCGAGGTGCCCGGCTACGGAGTCGCTGAGCTCGTCGACCTCCCGGTAGGTCAGCCGGCCGTCGAAGTAGGCCAGGAAGTCGCTGCCGGGCGTCTCGGCCGCGGCGGCGCGCAGGGCGTGCACGAGGGAGGCGGCCGGGCTGATCGTGTCCTTCTGGGCCTCGCTGAGCAGGCCGAGCCAGGGCTTGGCGGCGTAACGGGACGCGGTCACCGGGCCTCCTCCCACTGCTGCTGGATGCGGTTCATGCCGGACAACCACCGGTCGGGGTCACCGGCCCGGGCCTGATGGTATGCGGCGACCTCGGGGTGCGGGAGGATCAGGAACCGCTCCTCCGCGATGCCCTGGAGCAGGGCGTCCGCGACGGCATCCGGCTCGATGGCGGTCGGCCGGAGCACCAGGTCGCCCGCGCTGCCGGTGGCGGCCAGCATGTCGGTGCGCACCCCCTGCGGGCAGATGGCGTGGACCTGCACCCCGCGGTGCCGGTAGGTCAGTGACAGCCACTCGGCGAAGGCGAGCGCGCCGTGCTTGGTGACGGCGTAGGGCGCCGCGCCGATCATCGTGAGCAGTCCGGCGGCGGACACGGTGGAGACGAACCGGCCGCTGCCGCGCTCCAGCCAGGCGGGCAGCAGCTCCTGGGCGGCCCGCACATGGGCCATGACGTTCACGTCCCAGGACAGGGCCCACGCCTTCTCGTCCAGCGGCTGCCCGGGCTCGATGCCGTCGGCGGCGACACCGGCGTTGGCGCAGTAGACGTCGACGGTGCCGCCGAGTGCGTCGCGGGCGTCGCCGACGATCGCCGAGGCGTCGCCGGGCACGGCGATGCCGCCGATGTCGCCGGCGACCTGCTTGGCCCGCTCGGCGTCGAGGTCGTTGACGACGACCCGGGCCCCTTCGGCGGCGAACCGCCGCGCGAGCGCGGCCCCGATCCCGCCGCCGGCCCCCGTGACAACGACTCCGGCCTCTTGAAAGGCTCCCACCATCGGTCTCCTCAGTCGCGGCTCACAGCAATGGCGCCAGACTAACCGGTCGGTATGTACCAGGGAAGGGGCACCGCCCACGCCCCTGAACGGGCCGCGGGGAACGCCCTGACGGGACCGCCGGGAACGCGCTGACAGGGGCGCGGGGAACTGCGCGACAAGCCACAGACCGCCCCGCAGCCTCCCCACAACCCGCGGAAACACAAACCGCACCCAGCCGAAACACCCTGAAAGGGGCGCGGGGAACTGCGCGACAAGCCACAGACCGCCCCGCAGCCTCCCCACA
>NZ_JBEZWN010000033.1:0-62701 GCF_040637495.1 Streptomyces sp. NPDC029044 | reverse complement strand
CAACCCGCGGAAACACAAACCGCGCCCAGCCGAAACGCCCTGAAAGGGGCGCGGGGAACTGCGCGACAAGCCACAGACCGCCCCGCAGCCTCCCCACAACCCGCGGAAACACAAACCGCGCCCAGCCGAAACGCCCTGAAAGGGGCACGGGGAACTGCGCGACAAGCCACAGACCGCCCCGCAGCCTCCCCGCAGCCCGCGGCAGCGCATACCGTGCCCATGCCGACCGTCCCCGCTCAAGGAGGTCACCGCATGCGCCCTTCCAGACGAGCCGTCATCACCACCGCCACGGCAGCAGCCGTATCGGCCACATCCACCGCGTCCGCCACCCCGCGCCGCAGGCACCTGCGCACCGGCTTCGAACGACTCGCCCAGGACGGCTACTCCCTGCTCGACGGCGAGAAGGTCGGGATCGTCACCAACCCCACCGGCATCACCCGCGACGCCCGCCACATCGTCGACGTCATGCACGCGGACACCCGGGTGGACCTGAGGGCCGTCTTCGGCCCCGAGCACGGCTTTCGCGGCACCGCCCAGGCGGGCGGCTCCGAGGGCCGCTACGACGACCCGGCGACCGGCCTGCCGGTCTACGACACGTACCTCAAGAGCGGCCGGCCGCTCGCCGACGTCTTCACCGCGTCCGGCGTCGACACGGTCGTCTTCGACATCCAGGACGTCGGCGCCCGCTTCTACACGTACATCTGGACGCTGTACGACTGCATGGAGGCAGCCCGGCTCGCCGGCAAGCGGTTCGTCGTGCTGGACCGGCCGAACCCGGTGACCGGCCGGGCGGCCCTCGGCCCGGTCCTGCACAAGGAGTTCGCCACGTTCGTCGGGCGGCAGCCCATCTCCCAGGCCCACGGGATGACCGTCGCCGAGCTGGCCCGGCTGTTCAACGGAGAGTTCCTGACCGAGCCCGTGCCGCTGGAGACCGTGCCGATGTCGGGCTGGCAGCGGTCGGACTTCTACGACGCCTCCGGCCTGCCGTGGGTGCCGCCGAGCCCCAACATGCCGACGCCGGAGACGGCCCTCGTGTACTCGGGGACGTGCCTGTTCGAGGGCACGAACCTGTCGGAGGGGCGCGGCACGACCCGGCCGTTCGAGCTGCTGGGCGCGGAGGGCGTCGACCGGCGCTGGGCGGCCGCCGCAAATGAACTCGCCCTGCCCGGGGTGCGGTTCAGGGAGGCGTACTTCGCGCCCACCTTCTCGAAGTTCCAGGGGAAGACGATCGGCGGTGTGCAGGTCCACGTACACGACCGGGCCGCCTTCGATCCCGTACGGACGGGGATCGCCCTGCTCGTCACCGCCAAGCGGGTCTGGAGCGGCTTCGCCTGGCGCCCGGACAACTGGATCGACAAACTCACCGGCTCCGCGCGCGTGCGCACGATGATCGACGCGGGGGCGGACACCGACGAGGTGGTGGCCGGGTGGCGGGAGGACCTGGCGGCGTTCCGGAGGATGCGGCGGAAGTACCTCCACTACCGCTGAGCCGAATACGCCCGTGACGTCTGGCCAAGCTCCCCCGTTGGCAGGACGATGCGCCCACATCGTGGCGTCACCCGGGGACCAGGGGGCCTGTCATGGCGGATCCGGCGATGAGCGTGGCTCCCTACTGGGAGGTGGCCTTCGACGCGGACGGCGACCCGGAGGGCCGCCGGCGCGACCGGCTGCTCGCCGGGGTGCGCGAGCGGGGCGTGCGCGACCTGATCGTCTTCGCGCACGGCTGGAACACCGACCGCTCGGGCGCGACCCGCCTCTGCGACCGCTTCTTCGCGCCCGTGCCGCGACTGGCCCCGGCGGCCCGGATCGGTTACGTCGGCGTGCTGTGGCCGGCGATGCGGTTCTCCGACGAGCCGATCCCGGACTTCCCCAGGGCCGTGGCGGCCGAGCCGCCGAGGCGCCCGGTGCTGGACAAGGACACGCGGCACGCCCTGCTGGACACCTTCCCGGGCCGGGCGATCCTGGTCGACCAGATCGCCCGGCTGCTGGAGCAGCAGCCGCCGGAGGAGGCCGAACTGGAGGAGTTCGGGCGGCTGGTGCGGACCCTGGTGGAGGTGGTGGCGCCCGGGCCGCAGGCGCTGTTCGCCGCGGACACGGTGGCGGAGGGCGTGCCGCAGAGCGAGCCGGAGATGTTCGCCGGGTCGTCGGCGGCGGCCTGCGAGGAGTTCGCGCGGGCCCTGGCGGAGCTGGAGGCGTCCGGGGCGCCGCGGGGGTTCCGGATCCCCAACCCCTGGGACGGCGCGCACGAACTGCTGCGGCAGGCGACGTACTACGCGATGAAGCGGCGCGCGGGAACCGTCGGGGAGCGGGGGCTCGGCCGGGTCGTGGGGCAGCTCGCGAAGGCGGCGCCGGGGGTGCGGGTGCACCTGGTCGGGCACAGCTTCGGCGCGCGGCTGGTGTCGTTCGCGCTGCGGGGCCTGCCCGAGGGCGTGCGCACGGTGAAGTCGGTGACGCTGCTCCAAGGCGCTTTCTCGCACTACGCGTTCGCGGCCCGGCTGCCGCACGACGCCCGGGCGGGAGGGGTGCTCCAGGGGCAGCAGAACCGCGTCGACGGGCCCCTGGTGTGCTGTCACTCCCGGCACGACGCGGCCCTGGGGACGATGTATCCGCTGGCCTCGCGGATGGCGGGCGACAGCCGGTCGGCCGCGGAGCCGGTCGTGGGGCGGGTCCTGGGCGCCAAGTGGGGCGCGATGGGGTACGACGGCGTGCAGGCCGTGCCGGGCACGCGCGCTCACACCCTCGCCCGGGCCCTGGAGGCGAGGCTGCCCGCCTCGGGGTGCGTGAACGTCGACGCGGCGGCGGTGGTCAGACGCGGCGGGCCGCCGGCCGGCGCGCACAGCGACATCCTGCACGCGGAACTGGCCCGGCTGGTCCTGGCGGCGGGCCGGGTCCGCTGACCCGCCGCCAGGCGGTGCGTCACCGGTGTGAGGTGAACTCCACGACCTGCTGGTAGGTCGGCCGGTTCTGCCAGCTGATCTTGCCGTGCTTGATGCCGCCGAGGGTGCGGTGGTTGATCGAGTCGGCGCACCACTGGTCGCCGGCAGCGCACACGTCGTCACCCGGGTAGACCTGGGCCGCCGTCTTGCCGGCCGCCGCCTTCAGGGTGCTGACGAGGGTGTCCCGGCAGGCGGCGAGACTGCCGTCGCCGCAGTACGTGCGGGCCAGCGGTCCCTTCACCTGCTCACCGAGGA
Organism: Streptomyces sp. NPDC029044; assembly: GCF_040637495.1. Lineage (NCBI taxonomy): Bacteria > Bacillati > Actinomycetota > Actinomycetes > Kitasatosporales > Streptomycetaceae > Streptomyces > Streptomyces sp. NPDC029044. The sequence continues at coordinate 59,510 of NZ_JBEZWN010000033.1, read as the reverse complement.
CCGCTCTGATGTCCTTGTCGACGTAGCTCCACCAGCCGTACTGGAAGGAGCTGCCCGCGTGCGAGCCGGTCGGGCCGTGCCCGGCCGACGGGGACTCGTCGACGGGGAGGTTGGCGGTCATGGCCGCGTACAGCCCGCTGCCGAGGCCGGGTTCGAACTCGGCCTTGACCAGCAGGGGCCACCAGGCGTCGAGGATGCGGATCGCGTCGGCGTCGGCGTACTTCTTCGAGCCGGCGGCGGTCTCCGTCCGCTTGCCACCCGCGGCGCTCCAGGCCTGGAGTTTGCTCACGGCTGCCGCGACGGCGGGGTCGGTGACGGGCGAACTGTTGACGACCTTCAGGAGCCTGGGCAGGACGTCCTCGGCCCGGAGGTCCGCCAGCCCCGCGTCGGCCATGGCCTTCACGAGGGCGGCCCGGGTGACCCCGCCCTGCTGGACGAGCTTCTTCACCCGGTCCTCCAGGAGGTTGCCGCGGTGCACGGACCCGTTGCCCCAGGGGGCGGTCGTGTAGTCCCTGGCCTGCTTGTTGTTCCAGGAGACGTAGTAGTCCTGGTCGATGGAGTTCGGGTGGGCGGAGGGCGGGGTGTAGTCGGCCGTGTTGGTCGCCGGGTCCCAGCCGCGCCACTCGTACGCCGGCCGGGCCCACGCCGGGAACTCGGCGTCGACACCGGCCGCGCGCACCGGGTTGTCGCCGCTGTTGTAGTAGGCGGTGTGCTCGGAGTCGGCGTAGAACCAGTTGAAGGTGTAGTTGATGTGCTGCACGGCCTTCTGGAAGGAGTCCGGGCCCTTGACGTAGTCCGGGTCGTTCAGCATCTGGAAGCCGATGATGGAGTCGGCCTCGTGCAGGAAGGACGAGCGCAGGGTGGTGTAGGCGACCTTCTTGCCGCCGACCGTGGCGCGGTACTCGACGGGCCCGTACTTCGTGCGCCAGACGCGCATGGTGTACGAGCCGGCCGCGGTGCCGTCGGCGGTCGTGGGCTTCCAGGCGTTCTTCTGCTCGACCTTCTCCATCGGCGTGCAGGTGCCGCGGTACAGGTAGTGGTAGTCGTCCCGGCACAGTTCGACGGCGTAGGAGTCGATGATGTCCTGGCCGGAGGTCGTGGCGCTCCAGGCGTAGTCCTGGCCGCGGCCGAGCTCGACGTACATGCTCAAGCCCGCGAAGGAGGCGCCGCGGGCGCTGATGCCCGGGCCCTGGATCTCCTGGAGGAGCAGCAGCTGGGGGGCGAAGTAGCCGGTCTGCGGGCCGAACACGGCGACGGGGTGGCCGCTCGCGGTGTGCTTGCCGCTGACGACGAGGGCGTTGGACATGCCGCGCTTGGCGGACGACGTGGCGGTCTTCGCGGCTTCGCGGGACGCGCCGGTCGCACCGGCCGTGGCGGCGCTGCCGGTGCGGTCGTACACGAGCGGCTCCGGCTTCACCGAGCCGGCGTCGGGCAGGGCCGCGCCCTGCGGGTCGGCGGGCTTGGTCGCGTACGGGAAGCTGCCGTCGTGCTGGGTGAGGACGGCCTCCGGGTCGTTGCGCATCCGGAAGGACTCCCAGACCTTGGTGCCCTCGGCGACGCCGTACTTCTCCTGGGCGGCCATGAGCGAGAGGGCGTTGTTGACCTCGCCGCCTCCGCCGGAGCCGAACAGCGCGCCGATGACGGAGGCCAGCGCCACCAGGTCGGTGATCTTGAAGTGCTCGATCGTGCCGGCGTTGGTGACTGAGTCCTTGTGGCCGGTGAGTACGTATTCACCGGGGAAGGTACGCCCCTTGTCGGAAGCGTCGATGTAGGCGTTGATGCCGTCGAGGTAGGCCTTGACGTCGGCGAGGGCCTGCTTCCCGCGCTCGCCGTTGGTGGCGACGGCGTTGTCGATCTGCGCCTGTAGATCGGCCTCGGTGTACGGGGCGTGCCGCCAGAACTGCTGTTCCAGGCCCTGGTTGGAGGGCGCACCGCCCGCGAAGGAGGTCAGCTGTCCGCGTCCGACGTGCCGGAAGACGTCCATCAGCCACAGCCGGTCCTGGGCTGCCGCGTAGCCGGCGCCGAACTCCGTGCCGTACCGGGTGGTACCGGTGATGTGCGGCACACCGGTCTTCTTGTCCCGGACGATCGTCACGTCGCTGCGCCCGGCGGGTTTGAGGCTGGAGGCGACCTGGTCGGCGGGGACCCCGAAGGAGGCGTCGTTGAAGAAGGTGTTGATCTTGTCGTTGGTGAGGCCGGGGTAGCCCTTGGCGAGGTTGGCGTAGGGGCCGAGCTGGTCCTCGGCGTGCTCGGGCTGGGTGCCGAAGGCCTGGTTGAGGAGGATCTGGGCGAGGGTGGCGTTGCCGTTCTGGCCCGGCGGGAGGATGTCCGAACACTGGTTGCCGCAGTGGTCGTTCACCGCGGCCTCGGCCTGCATGGTCGCTGTTTCCGAGGCGGCAGCCGGGGCAAGCGGCGACAAGAGACCTGAGATCAGGGCGCATACCGATGCTGTCTTCAGGAACCCGGGGATTCCGCTGGGAGTTCTCATTCTGTCGAGAACGGTGCGTGGGGCACGCCGTGGCATGGGGGGCTCCTCCCGACGGGGGTGGGCCGGATGTTACCGCCGGTATCCCCCAGCTTGAAGATGAACAAGCGTCACTTTTTGAAGTCGGCACAACAGACACACGGACCACGGCAGTCGACTCGCGAGCCTCTCGGGGCCGCTTATGGAGGGCATTTGAAATCGGATGGAGCCGATTCGCTTGTCGATACGTCTATTCGGCGACGTCCTTTCGACGACGCCGAAGTGACCGGATTACAGGTGCAGGTGTGACGGAGGTGCAGGACGATGGCCGGTTTCCGGAGTCTGGCGAGACAGGTCCGCGATCCGAGGTGCGATCTGGCCTTGCGGCGCTATTCGCTGCGTAAGTGCCTTGAGAGGTTCGCCCCTTACGGACACAGGGCGACCTGGGACCATCTGTGCTCCCGGGCGGGGTTCGGTCCCGAGGACCGCTCCCCTGATCCGGTGCGGCTCGTGGCCGCACTGGACGAGCTGGAGGAGGCGCGGGCGGTCTGGCTGGCCTACGAGGTCGAGTTCGCCGAGCGCCGCAAGAAGGAGAAGCACGACGGGCTGCGCAGGCCGGGCAGTGTGGACGACTGGCACCGGCTGACCTGGGGCGGTTTCGGTGTGGCGTGGTGCGACGATCCGGCGGTCCATCCCCGTGAACCGCTGGCCGAGGTGTTGCGCCGGCTGATCGCCGCGCTGGAGCGCGAACCGGGCTCGGCCTGCCCGGTGTGCGGCGGTGCGCAGCTCATGTGGAGGTACGACCTGGACCACGAACCCTCGTCCGGTCCGGTCTGCACGGACTGCGGAATCCTGGTGCCGCGTCCCGTGCTCACGCCCGAGTCCCTGGCGTATGCCCGGCGGGTGAGGCTGTTGGTGTCGGCTTGACGGATGCGGGTGCGCGGGGGGTGCGCCGGGGATGCCGCACCCCCGACTGTCGGTGGTGACTGGCACCATCGACGCCATGATGCAGGTGTGCCTGAACGGTTCGCGGACGGCCGCCGACGGTGTGGCCGTGCCGCTGACACCCGAGTCGATGGCCGACTCGGCCGCCCAGGCCGTGGCCGCCGGGGCGAAGGACGTCCACGTCCATCCCAAGACACCGTGCGGGCAGGACACGTTGTCGCCGCGGGTGCTCGCGGAGACGCTGCCGGCGATCCGGGCGCGAGTGCCCGTGCCCGTCGGCGTGACCACGGGGGCGTGGGCGGAGCCTGACCCCGCCGCCCGGCTGGAGCGGATACGCGCGTGGACGGTGCTGCCCGACCACGCCTCGGTCAACTGGCACGAGCCGGGGGCGGAGGAGACGGCCGCGCTGCTCATGGAGCGCGGAGTGGGTGTGGAGGCCGGCATCTGGTCCGGGACGGACGGCGCGGAGCGGTTCGCCGCCTCGCCGCTCGGGCCGCAGGTGCTGAGGGTCCTGGCGGAGGTGACGGACACGGATCCGGCGGGCTCCGTCTCCTCCGCGCGGGCGCTGCTGTCCACCCTCGGGGACGCCCACGGACGGCCCGTCCTGCTGCACGGCGAGGACGGCGGTGCCTGGCCTGTACTGCGGCTCGCCGGCCGGCTCGGCCTGGCCACACGGGTCGGCCTGGAGGACGTTCTGCTTCTGCCGGACGGGGAGCGGGCGGGGTCCAACGGGGAACTGGTCGCGGCGGGCCTGGCGGAGTACGGGGCCGGCCGGGCCGAGGGGTGCCGGCCCGGCGCATGAGCCAAGGGCTCGATGACGCCGCAGCGGCCGTCTGCCGCCCTGCGGGGACGGGGCGCCGGGCGGCGGCTACCCGCGGCCGCCCCGGTCGACCATCAGGCGCGAGCCCGTGAGGCGTTCACCGAAGACGTCGTCCGGGTTGGACAGCACGCAGTTGTCCAGGGAGAGGCAGCCGCAGCCGATGCAGTCCGCGAGGTGGTCCCGCAGACGGTTCAGCTGCTTGATGCGCTCCTCCAGTTCGCTGCGCCACACATCGGAGAGGTGCGCCCAGTCCTCCCGGGTGGGGGTGCGCTCCTCGGGGAGTTCGGAGAGTGCGTCGCGGATCGTCGCCAGGGGGATGCCGACCCGTTGCGCGGCCCGGATGAAAGCGACCCGGCGGAGCGTGTCGCGGGAGTAGCGGCGCTGGTTGCCCGCGGTCCGGCGGCTGCTGATCAGGCCCTTGGACTCGTAGAAGTGCAGGGCCGAGACGGCGGCGCCGCTGCGCGCCGCGAGCTGGCCGACCGTGAGCTCATGGATCTTCTCTGGGATCTGGGGCACCCCTCGAACCCTACCGAGTCCGTTGACACGGCCCGCCCGGCCGACCATGCTAAGCAGTCGCTTAGACATGGAGCGCGCAGACCCCCTGCACACGAGAGGCCTGGAAGACATGGCAGAGCCGAGGATCTTCACGTCCGTCGACGACCTGAAGTCGGCGGTGGGCGAACAACTGGGGTACACCGACTGGCTCGACATCGACCAGAAGCGGATCGACCTCTTCGCGGAGGCCACCGGTGACCACCAGTGGATCCACGTCGACCCGGAGAAGGCCGCCGCCGGCCCCTTCGGCACCACCATCGCGCACGGCTATCTGACCCTGTCGCTGCTGCCCCTCTTCGGGCCGCAGCTGATCGCCGTCGAAGGCGTGAAGATGGGCGTCAACTACGGCACGAACAAGGTGCGTTTCCCCGCCCCGGTCCCCGTCGGCTCCCGGCTGCGCGCCACCGCGGCGATCAGCGCCGTCGAAGAGGTGGCGGGCGGCGTCCAGGTGGCCGTCGCCTTCAGCGTCGAGCGCGAGGGCGGTGACAAGCCGGTCTGCGTCGCCGAGTCCGTGGCGCGCTACTACCTCTGAGGCCGGGGGACTTCCGGACCTCAGGCCGCCGGGCCCTGGGCCCCGACCATGCGCAGCACGAGGTCGGCGTACAGCTCGCCGACCTGCTCCGGCGTCCGGGGCCCGTCGACGTTGAACCACCGCGCCACGTCGATGCAGAGCGACAGCACGGCCAGCGTCGTGCCGTGCACGTCGACGACCTCGAACTCGCCCGAGCGCGCGCCCTCCTCGATGATCCCGCGCACCTCGCCGTCGACCTGGCGGCGCAGCGCGAGGATCTCGGCGCGGGCGTCGGGCCCGAGCGATTCGAGTTCGTACTGCACGACCCGCGCGGTGGTCCGCCCGCCCGCGTGCCAGCGGACGAAGGAGCTCACCGCGTCGGCGAGCCGCTCGGTGGCGCTGCCCTCGCGGCGGGCCGCCGTCCGCAGGATCTCCAGGGCCTTCTCGTGCCCGATCCTGCTGATGCGATGCAGCAGCTCTTCCTTGGTCTTGTAGTGGATGTAGAGCGCGGCCGGGCTCATACCGGCGCGGCCCGCGATGTCGCGGGTCGTCGTGGCGTGGTAGCCGCGCTCGGCGAAGGCCTCCACCGCGGCGATCAGCAGCCGCCGCGCCGCGTCGGGCGTGACCTCGCCCCACGCCTGCGCCTCGCCGCCGGCCGTCTCCTCCGCCGTACCCATCGCTCGCCCCTTCCCACTGTCAGGAGGAACACCATACCGCCGAAGGTGAGCGAGCGCTTAGTGCGGCTGTTCAGCGCGCGGGCTCAGCGCTTCTCGAAGGGGGCGTACGAGGGGGCCGCACCGTCCTGCCGGTCCCGGATCACCTTGGCCAGGGTGAAGGAGGACGTGACCAGGTACAGGACGGCGATCGCGAGGAAGGCCCGCACCCAGGCGTCGGCGCTCAGCTGGTAGATGCCGATCGCGGTGGCCGCCATGGCGACGGCGAAGGAGGCGACGGCCTGGCCGTAGAAGGCGGCCGTGTTCTGCTGCTTGCCCGGTGTGTCACTCATGGGGAAAGCATCGGCGGACGTGGCCCGCGCCACATCCGCCGAAGTACTCAGACGCGTACTCAGAACGCCGAAACGCCGGTCAGCGCCCGGCCGATGACCAGCTTCTGGATCTGGCTCGTGCCCTCGTAGAGGGTCATGACGCGGGCGTCCCGCAGCAGCTTGCCCGCCGGGTACTCGTCGATGTAGCCGTAACCGCCGAAGACCTGGAGCGCGTTGTTGGCGGCGCGGACGGCGGCCTCCGAGGCGAACAGCTTGGCCTTGGACGACTCGACGGCGAACGGCCGCCCCCGGTCGATCAGGTCGGCGACCCGCCAGGTGAGCAGGCGCGCGGCGTCCACGTCGAGGGCGATGTCGCTGAGCAGCTCCTGGACCAGCTGGTGGTGGGCGATGGTCCTGCCGAACTGCTCGCGCTCCCCCGCGTAGCGCACGGCCGCGTCGAGGGCGGCCTGGGCGATGCCGACGCAGCCGGCGGCGACCGACATCCGGCCCTTGGCGAGAGCCGACATGGCGATGGAGAAGCCCTTGCCCTCCTCCCCCAGCAGCGCGGAGGCCGGCACGCGCACGCCTTCCAGGGCGAGTTCGGCGGTGGCCTGGCCGCGCAGCCCGAGCTTGCCGTGGATGGTGCGGCGGGTCAGGCCGGGCGTGTCGGCCGGGACGAGGAAGGCGGAGACGCCCTTGTGGCCGGGGGCGTCCGTGGAACGGGCGAAGAGCAGGACGACGTCGGCCCAGGTGCCGTTGGTGATGAAGGTCTTGGTGCCGTCGATGACGTAGTCGTCGCCGTCCCGCACCGCCCGGGTCGTCAGGTTGCCCGCGTCCGAGCCCGTGCCCGGCTCGGTCAGGCCGAAGCAGCCGACCGACGTACCGGCTGTCAGGCCGGGCAGCCAGCGCCGCTTCTGCTCCTCGCTCCCCCAGGCGGCGACGGTCTTGGCGACCAGCCCGAGGGAGACGGAGACGATGCCGCGCACGGACGAGTCACCCCGGCCGAGTTCCTCGGTGACCAGGCAGTACGCGAGGTGGTCGCCGCCGGAGCCGCCGTACTCCTCGTCGACGGTCAGGCCCAGGAAACCGACCTCGCCGAGCTTCTCGACGATCGCCCGGTCGACCTCCTCGGCCCGGTCCCAGGCGACGACGTGCGGGGTGATCTCTCGCTCCACGAAGTCCCGGGCGAGCCGCCGGACCGCGCTCTGCTCCTCGCTGAGCTCCAGATTCACCACAGGTCACCCCATTGAAAGCCGGACATTTAAATTAGCACTGCTAGTTTACAGCGCAGCCCTACTATGTGCGCCATGGCCCGACCGCGCAAGCCCTTGCTCAGCACCGACCGGATCGTCGAGACGGCCCGCGCGCTCGTGGACGCGGAGGGTCTGGCCGCCGTCTCCACGCGGCGTCTCGCCGCCGAGCTGGGGGTCAGCGGACCCTCGCTGTACAACCACTTCCGCACCAAGGACGAGATCCTGGAGGCGGTCGCCGACTCGGTGAGCGGCCAGGTGGACCTGTCGATGTTCCAGGACGGCCGGGACTGGCGGACCGCGCTGCACGACTGGGCCGTCTCCTACCGGGCCGCCCTGCGCGACCACCCGAACATCGTCCCGGTGCTGGCCCGCGGCCCCGGCCGCCGCCCGGCCGGACTGCGCCTCGCGGACGCCGTCTACGGCGCGATGGTCGCCGCGGGCTGGCCGCCCGCGCAGGCCACGTCCATCGGCGCGCTGATGCGCTACTTCGTGATGGGCTCCGCCCTCGGCTCCTTCGCCGGGGGGTTCGTGGACGACGCGAGCGCCTACGACCCCGCCGACTACCCCCATCTCCAGCAGGCGCACCGCCTCGCCGAGCAGCAGGAGAAGATCGACGAGCGCGCCTTCGAGACCGGCCTCGCGGCCCTGCTGGACGGGCTGGCGCGGCAGTACGAGCAGGTGCGGCGCACGGCGTAGCGACGGTTCGGCGACCGCCGAACCGTCCGTGTCGCATGCTGGGGACATGACGACGAGGGACCCCCGGGCCACGGCCCTGGCCCGGTTCGCCGCGCTGTTCGCGGACGAGACCCGGGCCGCGTGCCTGCTGGCACTGCTGGACGGCCGGGCCTGGACCGCCGGCGAGCTGGCACGGCACGCGGGCGTGGCCGCCTCGACGCTGAGCGAACACCTGGGCCGGCTCGTCGCGGGCGGGCTGCTCACCGAGGAGCGGCAGGGCCGGCACCGCTACGTCCGGCTGGCCGACGCCCGGATCGCCCAACTGGTGGAGGATCTGGCCGCCCAGGTCCCGCCGGGCACCGCCGTACGGCCGCGGAACCTGCGGGAGGCGAACGCCGGGTCGGCGATGGCCCGGGGCCGCACCTGTTACGACCATCTCGCCGGACGGCTCGGCATCGCGGTCACCGACGCACTGACGGCCCGCGGACTGCTCCAGCAGGAGACGGGGTTCGCGCTCACCGACGCGGGGATGGAGTGGTTCGTCACGGCCGGTGTCGCCCTCGACCGGCGCAGCCGCCGGCCGCTCGCCCGGGCCTGTCTCGACTGGACCGAACGCCGGCCCCATCTCGCGGGCGTCGCGGGCGCGGCGCTGTGCCGGCACGCCCTGGACGCGGGCTGGTGCGTGCGCATCGGCTCGGAGCGGGCCGTGAAGGTGACGGCGGCCGGTGAACGCGCCCTCTTCGACCTGCTGGGGGTCCAGGCGGCGGCGCTGCGGTAGCCCCGTCCGAAATCCGCGAGCTTCCCGGCTCTGCCCCTCCTAGCCTCTGGAGCATGATGTCGAACACCTCCCCGTCCCGTCCCGCCCGCCGGGCGGAGCTGCTCGCCGCCGGTGCGGCGGCGGTCACCGTCGTGCTGTGGGCGTCCGCGTTCGTGTCGATCCGCAGTGCCGGTGACGCGTACTCCCCGGGCGCGCTGGCGCTCGGGCGGCTGCTGGCCGGGGCGCTGACGCTGGGGGTGATCTGCCTGCTGCGGCGGGAGGGGGTGCCGCCGCGCTCGGCCTGGCGCGGGATCGCGATATCGGGGCTGCTGTGGTTCGGCTTCTACATGGTCGCCCTCAACTGGGGCGAGCAGCAGGTCGACGCGGGGACGGCCGCCCTGGTCGTGAACACCGGGCCGATCCTGATCGCGCTGCTCGGCGCCCGGCTGCTCGGCGACCCGATGCCGCCGCGGCTGCTGGCGGGGATGGCCGTGTCGTTCGCCGGTGCCGTGACGGTGGGCCTGTCGATGTCGGGCGAGGGCGGGTCGTCGGTGCTCGGGGTGGTGCTGTGCCTGCTGGCGGCGATCGCGTACGCCGGTGGTGTCGTGGCGCAGAAGCCGGCGCTGGGCTCGGCGAGCCCGTTGCAGGTGACGACGTTCGGGTGCCTGGTCGGCGCGGTGCTGTGCCTGCCGTTCGCGGGGCAGCTCGTCGCGGAGGCCGGTGACGCCCCGGCCTCGGCGACGCTCAACATGCTCTACCTGGGCGTCTTCCCGACCGCCCTGGCCTTCACGACGTGGGCGTACGCGCTGTCCCGGACCACCGCGAGCCGGATGGGTGCGACGACGTACGCGGCGCCCGCCCTGGTCGTCCTGATGTCGTGGCTGTTCCTCGGCGAGGTGCCGGGGCTGCTCACTCTGGTGGGCGGGGCGCTGTGCCTGGCGGGTGTGGCGGTGTCGAGGTCGCGGGCGGCGGCGCGGGCCGTGACTCCGGGAGCGGTTCCGGAGCCGCGGCCCGAGCAGGCCGGGGACTCAGCTCGCTGACCCGGCCTCCGCCTCCGCCTCCGGCCCGGCCTGCGCCTGCGCCGCACGGGCCCGGTCCGCGAGGATCTTGATCGACACCAGCGCGATCACCGAGAGCACGATGATGTACCCGGACACGGCCATCGACGTGCCCGTCGCCTCCAGGAGCAGCACCATCATGAAGGGCGCGAGCCCGCCGCCCGCCACGGCCGCGATCTGGTAGCCGAGGGAGGCGCCGGTGTAGCGCATCTCGGGTGTGAACAGTTCGGCGAACAGGGCGGCCTGGGGGCCGTACATGATGCTCAGGAAGCAGCTGGCGACGAACGTGCCGACCGCGAGCCACAGCAGCGACCCGGTGTCGATCAGCAGGAAGAGCGGTACGGCCCACAGCGCGATGCCCACGGCGCCCAGACCGTAGATCCGGATGCGGCCGACGCGGTCGGAGAGGGCGGCGGAGGCCGGGATCAGCACCAGCTGGGTGAGGCTGACGCAGAGCGAGACGGTGAGCACCGCGCTCTTCTTCATGTCCAGCTCGCGGGTCGTGTAGTCGAGGACGCCGGTGATGAGGATGTAGAAGGTGGCGGTGTTCACGGCGAAGGAGCCGCCGGCCAGGAGCACCGTGCCCAGGTGACCGCGCAGGATCGTGCGCAGCGGCGAGTTCTGCTCGGACTTCTCCTTCTCGGCGAGCGCCCGTTCGGCCTCCCGGAACGCCGGGGTCTCCTCGACGCGCGTGTGGATGTACCAGGCGAGGGCCAGGACCAGCAGGCCGACCAGGAACGGTACGCGCCATCCCCAGGACGTGAACGCCGAGTCGGTGGTGAGGGCGCCGGCCAGCAGGAAGACGGTGTTGGCGGTGACCACGCCGATGGGGACGCCGAGCTGGACGACGCTGCCGTAGACGCCGCGCTTGCCCTCCGGGGCGTACTCGGTGGCCAGGAGCATCGCGCCGCCCCACTGGGCGCCGACGGCGACGCCCTGGGCGACGCGCAGCAGGACGAGGAGGATCGGGGCGGCGACGCCGATGGTGTCGTACGTGGGCAGCAGGCCGATGCCGGTGGTGGCCACGCCCATCAGCGTCAGCGCGAGGACGAGCATCGGCTTGCGGCCGCGCTTGTCACCGAGGTGTCCGGCGACGATGCCGCCGATGGGCCGGGCCAGGAAGCCGACGGCGAAGGTGGCGAACGAGGCGAGGACGCCCGCCGTGGTGCTGCCTGCGGGGAAGTAGAGATCGCCGAGCACGAGGGCGGCGGCGATGCCGAAGACGAAGTAGTCGTACCACTCGACGGCCGAGGCGAGCGCCGCCGCGGTGGCCACACGACGGCGGTTGCCGACGGCGGGCGTGGTCGTGGCGGGCTGAGCGGAAGGTGCCGTGTCCATGTGGTGCACGCTCCGGGGGGTGCGGGGGACGGAACGGGGGGTGGCGCGAGTTCCGGGGAACGTACTGACCGGACGGTATGTACGTCAACGGGTCGTGCACCAGGACTTTTGCCTGTACTTGGCATCGACCGCGGGCCCGGGCATGCCGAAGGCCCCGGCCTCGCGGGAGGCCGGGGTACGGGACAGTTCGGGCCTAGAAGACGACCAGGGCCCGGCCGCCCTTGCCCGCCAGCATGTTCTCGAAGGCCGCCGGAATGCCGTCCAGACAGATGCGCTCCGTCACCAGCGCACTCAGGTCGAGGCGGCCCGCCCGGATGTGCTCGGCCAGGACGGGGAGGTCACGGGCCGGGTCGGAGTTGCCGTAGACGCAGCCGGAGAGGGTGCGGCCCCAGTGGAAGATCTCCAGGGCGTTGAAGGTGACCTGCTGGTCCTTGCCGCCGATGCCGACGACCGTGGTGCGGCCGCCGCGGCGGGTGGAGTCCCAGGCCGTGCGGATGGTGACCGCGCGGCCGGCGCACTCCACGGCGACGTCGACGCCCTGCTTGCCGGTGAGGCCGCGGATCTCGCGGGCGGTGGTGTCGGAGGCGACGACGTAGTCGGTGGCGCCGGCCGCCCTGGCCAGCTCCTCCTTCTCGGCGGACACGTCCACCGCGACGATCTTCGCGGCGCCCGCGATCCGGGCGGCCTGGAGTGCGGCCAGGCCCACTCCCCCGACGCCGAACACCGCGACGGTCTCGCCCCGCCGGACCCGGGCCGAGTGGTGGACGGCGCCGTAGCCGGTGAGGACGGCGCAGCCGAGCAGGGCCGCGTCGGTGAGCGGGACGCCGTCGGGGACGGGGAGCACGCAGGAGGCGGAGACGACCGTCTCCTCGGCGAAGGCGGCGACGTTCAGACCGGGGTGGAGGTCGGTGCCCTCGGTGGTGCGCGCGTAGACGTCGGCGGCGCCGCTGAGGGCGTTGGCGCACAGCCACACCTCGCCGAGCGAGCAGGCGTGGCAGGCGCCGCAGGAGGGGGCCCAGTTGAGGACGACACCGTCGCCGGGTGAGACATGACCGACGCCCTCCCCGACGGACACGACCGTGCCGGCGCCCTCGTGCCCGAGGACGGCCGGGACGGGCACGCGCATGGTGCCGTCGGACAGGGACAGGTCGGAGTGGCAGACCCCGGCGGCGGCGAGCCGGACGCGGACCTGGCCGGGCCCGGGGTCGGGCAGGTCGATGCCGGTGATCTCCAGCGGGGAGCCGATGGCGGGCAGGACGGCGGCGCGGACAGCCATGACGGAAGGGACTCCCCTGCTTCTAGAACTGGAGGGACTTGGTCTGGAGGTACTCGGCCAGGCCGTGCACGCCGAGTTCGCGGCCGACACCCGACTGCTTGTAGCCGCCGAAGGGCGCGAGCGGGTTGAAGCGGCCGCCGTTGATGTCGACCTGGCCGGTCTCCATGCGGCGCGCGAAGGCCACCGCCTCGGCCTCGTCGCCGGCCCAGACGGCGCCGGCCAGTCCGTATACCGTGCCGTTGGCGATCCGCAGGGCGTCCTCCTCGTCCTCGTACTTCAGGATCGACAGGACCGGGCCGAAGATCTCCTCCTGCGCGATGGTCATGTCCTCGGTGACGTCGGCGAAGACGGTCGGGCTGACGAAGTAGCCCTGCTCGCGCGGGGCTTCGGGTCCGCCGGCGACCAGGCGGGCGCCCTCGGCGACGCCCTTCTCGATGTAGCCGCGCACCCGGTCCTGCTGCTTGGCGTTGACGACCGGGCCGATGCGCTCGCCGTACTTGGCGGCGGCGGCAGCGGCGAGCCCGACGGCTTCGTCGTACTGGTCGCGGTGGACCAGCATCCGCGTCCAGGCGCTGCACGTCTGCCCGGAGTTGGACATGACGTTGGCGACGCCGACGTTGACCGCCTTGGCCAGGTCGGCGCTCGGGAGGATGACGTTGGCGGACTTGCCGCCGAGTTCGAGGGCGACCTTCTTGACCTGTCCGGCGGCGATCGCGGCGATCTGCCGGCCGACGGCGGTGGAGCCGGTGAAGGAGACCAGGTCGACGCCAGGGTGCTCGGCGAGGGCCTGCCCCGCGACCGGGCCGAGGCCGGTGACCAGGTTGTAGACGCCCGCCGGGAGCCCCGATTCGTGCACCGCGTCGGCGAACAGCCGGGCGACCAGCGGGGTGTCCTCGGCCGGTTTCACCACGACCGTGCAGCCGGCCGCGAGGGCCGGGGCGACCTTGGCGACGATCTGGTGCAGCGGGTAGTTCCAGGGCGTGATCGCGGCCACGACACCGATCGGTTCGTGGTGCACGACCGAGTTGCCGGTCTTCTCCTCGAAGGCGTACGTCGCCGCCAGCTCGGCGTACGAGCCCGCCACCGCGATCGGCACGCCCGCGTGGACGGCCTGCGAGAACTTCAGCGGCGAGCCGAGTTCGGCCGTGACCGTTCCGGCGATCTCGTCGGCCCGGGCCACGAGCACGTCCCGCAGGGCGGCCAGACGGGCCGCGCGCTCGGCGGGCGGGGTCGCGGCCCAGTCCGGCAGGGCGGCGCGCGCGGCCCGTACGGCGGCGTCGACGTCCTCGGCGGTGCCCGCCGGGACCGTGCCGATGACCTGCTCGTCGACCGGGTTCACGACCTCGATCACGTCCTGGCCGGCGGCGGGGCGCCAGGCGCCGTCGATGTACATGCCGTCGTATGCCTTCATCGCGCTTCCTCCGGGGCGGGGCGTCGTCGTCCGACTCATAAACTAGCGACGATAGTTTTCTGGCGCCAGACACCACCGGTCATCAGAGCACGCGGACGGCCCCGTCCGGATGTGCCGCTCCTCACTCCCCCAGGTCGGGCAGGCGGTCCGGGTGCGGACAGATCCGGTCGCCGTGCTGGTCGAAGACGAAGAGGTGGGCGAGGTCCACGAGGAGCGGTACCTGCATGCCGTGCCGGAGGGCCAGGTCCGGGGTGGTGCGGACGATCAGATCGCCGGGCAGGCGTGCTTCGGCGGTCGCGGGGGCGGCCGTCTCCGGGTGGTCCAGGGCGATCACGGGTCCGGCCCGCCCGGCCCCCGACCGCTCCCGGAGCCTCGTGAGGACCGAGCCGTCGCGGCGGCGCCGCCGGGCGGGGCGGCCGGGCCGGGGGCGCGGGGCTTCCAGGTCGGGGACGACGGCGGGGCTGGAGCCGGTGTCGAAGTGGACCAGGATCTCGTGCCCCTGGAACTCCACGTGCTCGACCACGCCGGTGATCGGCACCTCGCCGGGGCGGGCCGCGCTGTGCTTGGCGATCCTGACGGCCTCCGAGCGCAGGCCCACGATGACCTCCCGACCCTGCTGGACCCGCAGCAACTGGTGGTCGAGGGAGAGTGGTTCGGGCAGGCGGAGGAACTGCTTGCCCAGGCTGATGGTCATCGCCCCGTCGAGCGGAGCCCGCACCAGGCCGCGCAGCAGGTTGATGCGCGGGGTGCCGATGAAGGCGGCGACGAAGACGTTGCGGGGCAGCGCGTAGACCGCGCGGGGGCCGTCGACCTGCTGGAGGACGCCGCCGCGCAGCACCGCGACCCGGTCGCCGAGCGACATGGCCTCGGCCTGGTCGTGGGTGACGTAGATCGTGGTGACACCCAGTTCCCGGGTGAGCCGGGAGATCTCGGCCCGCAGATGGGTGCGGAGCTTGGCGTCGAGGTTGGACAGCGGCTCGTCCATCAGGAAGGCGGAGGGATGGCGGGCGATGGCCCGGCCCATGGCCACCCGCTGGCGTTCGCCGCCGGAGAGCTGGCCGGGCAGGCGGTCCAGGAGGTCCTCGATGCCGAGCATGCGGGCGGTGGCGTCGACGCGGGGGCGTGGGTCCGTGCCCGGGGCCTCGATGCGCAGCGGGAAGCCGATGTTGGCGCGGCTGGTCATGTTCGGGTAGAGGGCGAAGTTCTGGAAGACCATCGCCATGTCCCGGCCGGACGGCGGCAGGTCGTTGGCGTACTCGCCGTCGAGCAGCAGATGGCCCTCGTCGATCTCCTCCAGCCCGGCGATCATTCTGAGCACGGTCGACTTGCCGCAGCCGGACGGCCCGAGCAGCACGAGGAACTCGCCGGGCGAGACGTCCAGCGACAGCCGGTCCACCACGCGGGGGCCGCGCGGATAGGCCTTGCTCACGTCGTGCAGGGAGATGGCGCGTGTCATGAGGTGCCCCCGAGGGGTCATCAGGGCGCTGGTGCTCCGCGGTCGGAAGCCCCGTGCGGGTCGTACGGGGCTGTGGGTCACGGAAGTTAACGGAATGTGTGCGGCCGGGGGAAGACACCGGACGAGATCGGGGGCCTCGGTCCATCCGGTGAGAAGGCGGACGGCCCGGTTCAGCGGATGCCGGTGAGATGGGCGAAGACGACCACGTTGCCGGAGTAGCCCTTCCGGCGGTCGTAGCTGCCGCCGCAGGTGATCAGACGCAGCTCGGGGCGTCCCCGGGCGCCGTACACCTCCTGGCTGGGGAAGTGCGCCTTCTCGTACGACTCGATCTTGTCGACCGTGTAGACGGCGGTCCGGCCGTCGGCGCGGCGGGCCTTGACGATCCGGCCCCGCTTCAGCTCGGTCAGCCCCGCGAAGACGGCGGGCCCGCTGTCCGTGTCCAGGTGCCCCACGGCCACGGCGGTGCCCTGCTCGCCGGGTGAGGCGCCGTGCCGGTACCAGCCGACGAGCTCGGGGTCGTCGTCCGGCGGCGCGGTGAGGCGACGGTCCCGGTCGAGGCCGAGGCCCATGACCGGGGCGTCGACGCGGAGATAGGGGATGAGGAGCCGGGTGGCCCGGGAGCGGGGCAGGGGGCGCAGGCCGGCCGGCCGGTGGGGCTTGCGTGCGGCCGGGGCGGGGGCGCGGGCGGCGGGCCGGGGAGGAGCGGGGCGCGGGGTGGCGGCCGCGGGACGGTTGTGCGGCGGCGCGGCAGGTGTGCCCTTGCGGTGCCCCGGGGTGGGTGGATGCGGGGTGGCGCGGGGGTGCTGGGTGCGAGGGCCGTGGGGGCCGGGGCCCGGGGCGCGGGGCGTGGCCGTGGGGGACGCGGGCGTCCGGGATGGGCCGGTGTGGGCGCCGGGGGCGGTGGACTCGGCCGGGAGGGCAGCGGCGCCGGTGCGGGCGGCGGAGACTCCCGGCGAGGTGGCCGCGCCGGTACCGGAGGAGCGGGGCAGGGCAGCGGTGCCCGTGCCGGAGCCGGCCGGGTGGGCGGCCGGCGTGAAGTCCGGCGGGAGGGCCGTGACGGTTGAGCCGGGCTTGTCACCCCGGTCCCAGCAGACCCCGGCCACGAGCAGCATCGAGACGGCCACCACGACCGTCCGCGTCAGCCGGTAGGCGCGGGTCCGGTACCAGGGCCTACGACCTCGCCCGGACCACCCTGCGGGACCACCGGCGCCCGTGGGGTACCGCCCGCCCGGGACGGCGCCGGAACCCCGCCGTGCGACGGGGGACGCAGCGGACCTGTCCCCACGCCGGATCCCCGAGGCCGGGGCAGCCCGGGCTTCACGCCGCCCCGACGACACGCGAGCGGAGCCAGATCCACCCTCACGCCGCCGTACAGACCCGGCGGCAGACCCGGCGTCCGACCAGGACCCCGGACCGGCGACACCACCCCGCCGCACCCCCGAACCCACAGCAGAACCAGCCCAGCCCCCACCCCGCCCCGACGCACCGCGGGCCGAGCCAGAGCCGCCCTCACCCCGCCCCGACGACACACCGGCGGAACCGGAGCCACCCCCGCTCCACCCCGACGACACACCGGCGGGACCGGAGGCCGGCGCTCGCCGAGCCGCCGGGGCGGCGCCGGGCCGGGCGCCGCCTGTAGGTCGCCTCACCGGTCCGGCGTCGGATCCGAGCGCGTCTCCGCCCCGCCCCAGCGGGGCGGAGCGATCCGCGGAACGTGGCTTACGCGGCGCCATCGGGGCGGCGGCGGAGCCGGAACCAGACCGTCCCGGCCACGGCGGCCAGGCCGACCGCGGCCGCGCCGGTGACCGGCGTGAAGGCCTCGCCACGGGCGATGCCGCCACCGCCCGCCGGCGGGCCGCCGACCGGCGTCGTCGGCTTGGAGGTCGGGCAGTCGACCTTGAACACCTTGAACTTGCCCGCGCCGTGGGCCTGGTCGGTGAGCCACGTCAGCTTGTACTGCCCGTTGGGCAGGTCGACGGCCGCGGTGCGCCCCGCGCCGGTCGCGTCGGCGGTGAAACTGCCCGTGCGGGTGGCGCCGCCCGGAACCTCGGGCTGGGTCTGGATGGTCCAGTTGACCTTCTCACCCGCGTCGAAGTTGAACGCGGCGAGGTAGAAGTCGCAGACCTTCGGGTCGTTGCGCTGGTTGGCCGCGGCCGTCGTGCTGGCGTGGATCTTGACGTCTCCGTTGTCCCCCGGGATGGGAGCGGCGACGGCGGACACCCCGCTCAGGGTGGTCCCTGCGAGGGTGAGGGCGGCGACGACGGCGGTGCGGGTGCCGGCACGACGCGCGAGGGGTACGACGGGCATGAACATGCCTCCAAGTCAGATGATTTACATACAAACACCTCGTCACCTGACTTTCCGTCACCCCAGCGCCGAAGAGGGCGCAGCACCGCCCTACGACGCGTCAGATATCGCTCTTCCGGCGCAGCGGCACCCGGCGCCGGAAGCCCCTCCGCCCCCCGCGGCCCTCACCATCAGCCTCCGGCACGTGCTCCTCCGGGTCCCCCAGCTCCCCCGGCTCCCCCGGCTCCCCCGGCTCCCCCGGCTCCCCCGGCTCCCCCGGCTCCCCCGGCTCCCCCGGCTCCCGCCGCGACCGTACGGCAACCCCCGACGACAGCAGCAACAGCACGCCCAGCATCACGAACGGCGCCGCCACGCCCGCGACTCCGGCGATCAGTCCGGCCGCGGCGGGCGCGGCCACCTGGCCGAGCCGGTTGCCGGTCAGGCGCAGGGCCAGGGCCGTGGAGCGGGCGTCGTCGGGGGCGGCCTGGACGACCGTCGTCATGGACAGCGGCTGGCCGACCCCGAGGCAGAAGCCCAGCACCACCAGCAGCAGGCCGAGCGCCCACACCGGCACCGGCAGGGCGATGCCCGTGCAGAGCAGGGCCGCCAGCAGACAGGTGACCGTCAGCAGCAGGGTCCGCCCGAGCAGCCGCAGCAGGGGCGTCAGCACCAGACGGCAGGCGATCGTGGCCGCCGCGCGCAGACTGAGCAGGATCCCGATCACGGACGGCGCGATGCCCCGGTGCTCGCCGACCACCGGGAGGTAGGCGGTCAGGATGTCGGTCGCGGACAGCACGGCGAGGCTGATGAAGATGCCGGCCGGTACCCCCCGGGTGCGCAGGATGCCCCGGACCGGCACCCGGTCGCCCTTGGCCGCGCGGGAGATGGACGCCGTACGGCGATCCTCGATGCGCCACAGCGAGGTGAACGCAACCGCCGCCGTGGCGCCCGCCACGATCAGGGCGAGCGCACTGCTGCCGGCCATGTCCTCGCCGCCGATCAGCGCGCCCGCGGCGATGGGGCCGACCAGCTGGCCGAGGGCCGCGCCGATGGTGAAGTGACCGAAGTTGCGGTCCTGTTCGTGCGGCGCGGACTGGCGGGCGACGAGGGACTGGGAGCCGATGACGAAGCACAGGTGCCCGAGGCCCATCACCCCGCTCCACAGGGCCATCGTCCACAGGGAACCGGCGACTCCGCTGAGGGCGCAGCCGCCGGATATGAGGACCACGCCGACCGGCAGCAGGGGCGCGCAGCGGCCGTGGTCGGTGCGGCGGCCGAGGGGGACGGCCGCGAAGAGGGGCAACAGGGCGTACACACCGGCGATGACACCGATCGCGCGCTCGTCCGCGCCCAGCGCGAGGGCCCGGTAGGAGACGGCGGGCCGGGCCATCGACACCGCCCCCTGCGCGAAGCCGAAGGCGATGACGAGGCGGAGCAGCCAGCCGCGGTTCCCACCGGGCCTCACGATGACGTCCTCCATGGAGTGGTTCAGATGATCCCGAACAGCATGCCCGCGCCGAGGATGACCAGGCAGGTGAGGGCGGCCCACTTCACGACGAACCGGGTGTGGTCGCCGAACTCGACCTTGGCCATGCCGACCAGGACGTAGACGGCCGGGACGAGGGGGCTGGACATGTGCAGCGGCTGGCCGACGAGGGAGGCGCGGGCCATCTCCAGCGGGCTGACCCCGTGGGCGGCTCCCGCCTCGGCGAGGACGGGCAGGACACCGAAGTAGAAGCCGTCGTTCGACATGAAGTAGGTGAGGGGCAGGCTCAGCAGGCCGGTGACGAGCGCCATGTGCGGGCCCATGCTGCCGGGGATGACGTCCACCATCCACTTGGCCATCTGGTCCACCATGCCGGTGCCCTGGAGGACGCCGGTGAAGACGGCGGCGGCGAAGACCATGCCGGAGACGTTCAGGACGTTGTCGGCGTGGGCGGCCAGACGGGCCTTCTGGTCCGGGATGTGCGGGAAGTTCACGGAGAGGACGAGCGCGGCACCGAGCAGGAACAGCACCGGGATCGGCAGCCACTCCATGATCATGGCGGTGAGCAGGCCGACCGTGAGCAGCGCGTTGAACCAGTAGAGCTTGGGGCGCAGGGTGGGCCGGTTCGGGTCCAGACCCTGGAAGCCCTCGTCGTCGGCGGAGGCCGCGGAGCCGGAGCCGGCGGTGGCCTCGGGAGCGTCCGTGCCGGAGCCGGAGCCGCCCGTGGTGGCCTTGCGCATCGAGACCTTGCCGTCGCCGGAACCGCCGGAGCCGACGAGGACCGTCTCGGTCTCCTGCTCCTCCTCCAGCACCTCGTCCAGGGTCAGCACGCCCAGCCGCCGGCGCTCGCGCACACCGAGCACGTAGGAGAGGACGAAGACGAAGGCCAGGCCGACCAGGAGCGCCGGGATCATCGGGACGAAGATGTCGCTGGCGTCGAGCTTCAGCGCGGTCGCCGCGCGGGCGGTCGGGCCGCCCCACGGCAGGGTGTTCATCACGCCGTTGGCCATGGCGGCGACGCCGGTCATCACGACCAGGCTCATCTTCAGGCGCTTGTACAGCGGGTACATCGCCGAGACGGTGATCATGAAGGTCGTCGAGCCGTCGCCGTCCAGCGACACGATCGCGGCGAGCAGGGCGGTGCCCACGACGATGCGCATCGGGTCGGCTTTGCAGAATTTCAGAATGCCGCGGACGATCGGGTCGAAGAGACCGACATCGATCATCACACCGAAGTAGACGATCGCGAACATGAGCATCGCCGCGGTGGGGGCGAGGTCGGTCACGCCGTCGAGGACGTAGTCGCCGAGCTTGGCGCCCTTACCGACGAACACGCAGAACAGCGCGGGAATCAGTACGAGCGCCGCGATCGGCGACATCTTCTTCATCATGATCAGGACCAGGAAGGTCGCGATCATGGCGAAGCCGAGGATGGTCAGCATGAGTTGATACCTAACGTTCGCCCTTGAACATCCCACCAGGGCCGGCGGTGTCCGAGACGTTAGGTGCGTTCAAGCAGCGTTAACAAGACGTTGACGTGCGAGCAATAAGCGCAAAACTGCTGGTCACAGCTTTGCTCAGGTCAGAGCGGTGAGCTTTTCGGTCACGGCGGACGCTTCCGGACCCGTCTCGGGGGCCACCTCGACCGGGACCCCGTTGAGGACCGCGTTGCCCGACAGGGGATCGAGCAGACGGCCGTCGAGGAGCTGGTTGACGTTGACGCCGGGGTCCGTGGAGGCGTGGCTGAGGCGGGTCCCCGGACGGTTGTGGCCCCAGCCGTGCGGCAGGCTCACCACGCCCCGGCGGATCGCGTCGGTGACCTCCGCGGGCGCGGTGACCTCTCCCCCGGCGCCCTTGACGCGCACGGCGGCCCCGTCCTCGACGCCCAGCCGTTCGGCGTCCTCGGGGTGGATGTGCAGGGTGCAGCGGTTGGAGCCGCCGGTGAGGGCGGGCACGTTGTGCATCCAGCTGTTGTTGGAGCGCAGATGACGGCGGCCGACCAGGACGAGCCCCTCGGGGCGTTCGGCCAGGGCCGCGCGCAGGCGGGGCAGGTCGTCCGCGATCGGGCCGGGCAGCAGCTCGACCCGGCCGCTGCGGGTCTTGAGGGGCTGCGGCAGGCGGGGCTCCAGCGGGCCGAGGTCGATGCCGTGGGGGTGTGCGAGCAGCTTGTCCAGGCTGAGGCCGTCCGGTCGTGCGCCGAAGCCGTCGCCGTAGGGGCCGAGGCGCAGCATCATGTCGAGCCGTCGCTCGGGGCCGGTGTCGCCGGTGAGCCGGCCGGCGAGCTCGCGCGGATCACCGCCGTGGACCGGCGAGTGGGGCTCCTCGACCGCCTTGCCGAGGGTCTGGTCGATGACCATCTGGTCCACGGCTGCCGGATCGGCCCCGTGCATGCCCGTGACGGCGAGGATCAGCCGCGCCAGGATCTCCGTCTCCGCCATGCGGCCCGGCTCCAGCGGGACGGCCGGGCGGGTGTAGCGGACCTGGTTGCGGACGGCGAGGGTGTTGAAGGCGAAGTCGTGGTGGGGGCTCTGGGAGGGCGGGGGCGGGGGCAGGACCACGTCGGCGTGGCGCGAGGTCTCGTTGAGGTAGGGGTCGACGCTGACCATGAAGTCGAGCGAGTCGAGCGCCTTGTCGAGCCGGTCGCCGTCGGGCGCGGACAGCACGGGGTTGGCGGCGACGGCGATCAGCGCGCGCACCGGCTCGCCCTCCTCGGTGGCCGTGTCGAT
The DNA here is from genome assembly GCF_040637495.1 of Streptomyces sp. NPDC029044. Classification (NCBI taxonomy): domain Bacteria; kingdom Bacillati; phylum Actinomycetota; class Actinomycetes; order Kitasatosporales; family Streptomycetaceae; genus Streptomyces; species Streptomyces sp. NPDC029044. Next base: position 37,508 of record NZ_JBEZWN010000033.1, on the reverse strand, counting down.
CTCCTCCGCGAGGGCCGACAGGGGCAGTTCGCCCTTCGCCTCGGGGTGCCGGCTCACCCGGGAGTGCCAGCGTCCGAGGGCGAAGCCCCGGCCCGGTCCGGCGGGGCGGGGGGTCTTGTCGGTGGCGGCCTGCGGGAAGAGCGCGCCGCCGGGCCGGTCGAGGTTGCCGGTGAGGATGTTGAGGACGTCGACGAGCCAGCTGGCCAGGGTGCCGTGCGGGACGGTGCAGCTGCCGATCCGGCCGTAGACGGCGGCGGCCGGGGCGGCGGCCAGGCCGCGGGCGAGGTCCCGGACGACACCGGCCTCGACGTCACAGGCCCCGGCGACCGCTTCCGGGGTGAACTCCCGCAGGGCCGCGGCCAGTTCCTCGACGCCCTGGACGTGTGGGGCGGGCTCCGTCAGCCCCTCCTCGAACAGCACCTGTGCCATCGCGGCCAGCAGCAGCGCGTCGGTGCCGGGCCGGACGGCGATGTGCCGGTCGGCGAGCTTCGCGGTGCGGGTGCGCCGGGGATCGATCACGACGAGGGTGCCGCCCCGGGCCTTGAGCGCCTTCAGCTTGCCCGGGAAGTCGGGGGCGGTGCACAGACTGCCGTTGGACTCCAGCGGGTTGGCGCCGATCAGCAGCAGATGGCCGGTGCGGTCCAGGTCGGGCACGGGGATGGCGTTCGCGTCGCCGAAGAGCAGGCCGCTGGAGACGTGCTTGGGCATCTGGTCGACGGTGGAGGCGGTGAAGACGCTGCGGGTGCCGAGGCCGGCGAGCAGGACGGGCGGGTAGAGGGCGCCGGCCATCGTGTGCACGTTGGGGTTGCCGAGGACGACCCCGACGGAGTTCGGGCCGTGGCGCTCCACGACGGGCCGGATACCGGCGGCGACCGCGTCGAAGGCCTCCTCCCAGGTGGCCTCGCGCAGTTCGCCGTCCTGTCGCACGAGCGGCGTGCGCAGCCGGTCGGGGTCGGAGTCGACCGCTCCGAAGGAGGCGCCCTTGGGGCAGATGAACCCCTGGCTGAAGACGTCGTCGCGGTCACCGCGGGCATGGGTGACGCGTGTCCCCTCGATGGTGAGGGTCAGGCCGCAGGTGGCCTCGCACAGGGGGCAGATACGCAGGGCGGTGCGGGACACGGGTCCTCCCGGGACGGCGGCTACGGTGACGCGCTGACGCGCCCGAGCATACCGACCGGTATGCATCTCGGGGAGGGCCTGACGGAACCGAGGGCGGAACCAGGCTCGGAACCGAGGTCAGTCGAGGGCGCGGGCCAGATAGGCGCGCAGCATCTCCCTGGCCTCCTCGATGATCCGCTCGTCCCCCTCCGGTGCCACCCGGAACGCCAGGTGCACGAGGGTGTCGGCGGTCTCGACGGCGACGAGGAAGACCCGGCGCAGGTCCTCGTCCGGTTCGCGGTCGAGGTATCCGGAGAGGAGCTCGGTGAGGCGGTCGGCGACGCGGTGGTTGGGTTCGCCGTGGCGGGCGCCGACCGGGATCTGGTTGCCGAAGTCGACGAGTGAGAAGCCGGGCGCGGTGCGCTTCATCTCCAGGTACTCGTCGAGCACGGCGTCCATGGCCGTGCGCCAGCCCCCGTCCTCGCCGGCCTGCCGCAGGCGCTGGGTGACGCGCTCGGAGTACCGCTCCAGGTTGCGCTGCGCCAGCGCGTCGGCCATCTGGCGCTTGTTGCCGAAGAAGCGGTAGACGGAGCCGATCGGGACCGAGGCCCGCTGGGCGACGGCACGGGTGCTCAGGGCGTCGTAGCCGACCTCGTCGAGGAGGTCGGCGCAGGCGTCGAGGATCCGGGTCAGGCGTTCGGCGCTGCGCCGCTGCACGGGCGCACGACGGAGCGATGTCGCGTGGGGCACGGGTTTCATGATGCCCCTCGGGCGCGGTCCGGTGAACCTCGCCCCCCGCTGTCCGCGCCGTGCGCGCGGGCCTCGCGCAGGGAGGCCGCGTCCGGCGACATCCCCGGCCCGGGCTCCGACGCGGTGACGTCGGCCGTGCTCTCCACGGGCTTGCCGTCCACGGCCCACACGGTGCCGTCGTCGGCGTAGAGGCGGGCCGTGACGCGGTGCGTGCCGCGCGGGACGTGGCGGGCGTCGAGCCGGTAGGCGGGGGCGCGGAGCCGGGCGACGGGACGGCCGTCGACGTAGAGGCGCGCGAGTCCCCGCCCGGCCACCGCGCGGGCCGCCGCGCCGGCCGGTGAGAAGCGGAAGTTGCGCACGGTCAGGCGTACGTCCCAGCCGCCGGCCGCGTCGGGCTGCACCTCGACGCCGACGCCGGGGGCGTCCTCCTGTCCGACCTCGCGAAAGGGCCGCCCCTCCTGGTCCCGGTCCTCCAGGATCGTGCCCACCGGGGCGTGCGACGCACCGCCCCGACGGGCGTCGTCGGTGCCACAGCCCGCGGATCCGGCCAGAAGGAGGACACAGACCGCCAGCGCGGCGCGAGATCTACGTGTCCACGACATGTCCGGGAGCCTAGAACACACGTCCGGCCCTGCGGATCGTTCTCAAGTCGGGTTCACGTCATCCCCGGAGAGGAGGGGCGCGCCCCTCTTGCGTCGGGGAAATCGCAATCCTACGGTACTCCATAGGAATCGGACGCAAGGGAGCAGCGATCATGGGCGATGGGGGAACCACCCGCGCGAGCATGTTCGAGCGCGGGGAAGCGCGGAAGACCGCGGAAGGGCTGACCTACCTCTCCGGCTTCGGCAACGAGCACAGCTCGGAAGCCGTCCCGGGCGCGCTGCCCGAGGGCCGTAACTCGCCCCAGCGTGCCCCGCTCGGGCTGTACGCGGAACAGCTGAGCGGTTCGGCGTTCACCGAACCGCGGGCGCACAACCGCCGCTCGTGGCTGTACCGGATCCGCCCGTCGGCCGCGCACCCGGCGTTCACCCGGACCCACAACGGCTCCGTCCGCACCGCCCCCTTCAACCAGACCGTGCCCGACCCCAACCGCCTGCGCTGGAACCCGCTGCCCGACCCGGCACCCGAGACGGACTTCCTGGCGGGCCTGTGGACGCTCGGCGGCAACGGCGACGCAACCCAGCGCACCGGCATCGCCGTCCACCTCTACGCGGCCAACGCATCGATGAACCGGGTGTTCAGCGACGCCGACGGCGAGCTGCTGATCGTCCCGGAGCGCGGCGGGCTGCTGCTGCGCACCGAGTTCGGACTGCTGCATGTGGAGCCGGGACATGTGGCGCTCATCCCGCGTGGTGTCCGCTTCCGTGTGGAGCTGCTCGACGATTCCGCCCGCGGCTATGTGTGCGAGAACTACGGCGCGCCCTTCCGCCTCCCCGACCTGGGCCCGATCGGCGCCAACGGGCTCGCCAACGCCAGGGACTTCCGCGCCCCGGTCGCCGCGTACGAGGACGTCGAGGGACCGGTGGAGGTGGTGAACAAGTTCTGCGGCAACCTGTGGACGGCCACCTACGACCACTCCCCCCTCGATGTGGTGGCCTGGCACGGCAACCATGTGCCGTACGTCTACGACCTGCACCGCTTCAATGTGCTCGGCACCATCTCCTACGACCACCCGGACCCGTCGATCTTCACGGTGCTGACCTCCCCGTCGGACACCCCGGGCCTGGCGGGAGTCGACTTCGTGGTGTTCGCGCCGCGCTGGCTGGTCGGCGAGGACACGTTCCGGCCGCCGTACTTCCACCGGAACGTGATGAGCGAGTACATGGGCCTGATCGAGGGCGCGTACGACGCGAAGGCGGAGGGCTTCGTGCCGGGCGGCGGCTCGCTGCACAACATGATGTCGGCGCACGGCCCGGACCGGGAGACGTTCGACCGGGCGAGCGCGGCCGAGCTGAAGCCGCAGAAGATCGACGACGGCCTGGCCTTCATGTTCGAGACGCGCTGGCCGCTCACCCTGACCCCGCACGCGGCCCGCGCGGAACACCTCCAGCAGCGCTACGACGACGTCTGGCAGGGCATGGAGAGGCACTTCCGCCCCTAGGGAAGCCCTGACGGGCTTCCGCCGGGTCGGAGATCCGCCAGGAGCCCCTTGCACTGCTCATTTCCTACCGGTACGGATGGCCCGTGACCTCCTTCGCCCCGGACTCCATCGTCCTGAACCGCAAGCTGCCGCTCTGGTATCAGGTGTCGCAGTCGCTGCGCGCCTCGATCCTCGGCCGCTCGCCGCAGGACCCGCTGCGGCTGCCCACGGAGGAGCAGCTGGCGGGGCACTACGGCGTGAGCGTGCTGACGATGCGGCAGGCGCTGAAGGAGCTGGAGGACGAGGGGCTGATCACGCGCCACCGGCGGCGGGGCACGTTCATCGAGCCGCACGCGCGCCGGGGCTCCCCGGTGCGCCTGCTCGGCTCGGTCGACGCCATCGTGGCCCAGCAGTCCGGCATGACGACCGAACTGCTGGACCACGGCAGCACACCCGTGCCGACGGAACTCGCCGAGTTCTTCCCGGGCGTGCGGGAGGTCGCCACGTACCACCGGCTGCGGAGCGACGAGAAGACCGGTGAGCCGACGAATCACGCCCGCAACTACGTGCGGCCCGAACTGGCCGGGCGGATCGACCTGGACGACCTCGTCCGGTGGCCCATGACCAAGGTGCTGCGGGACGTGGTGGGGGCGGACATCAGCCGCATCACGGACACGGTGGAGGCGCGGCTGGCCGACCCGGAGACCTCGACACTGCTCCAGGTCCCCCTGCTGAGCCCGATCCTGCACTACACGGGCGTGACGTACGACGCCGCGGGGCAGGTCCTCGACGTCGCGGTCATCCACTACCGGGGCGACCGGTTCTCCTTCACGGTGACCCTGGAAGCCACCTGACCCGCGTGCCGTCGTCAGGTCGTACGATGCCCAGCGTGACGCACGACGACGCTCCGCTGCTGGCGGACCTCATGCCGTGGTCCGTCGCACCGCCGCGGCTCGGCCGGGGCTGGCCGGCGGCGCCCGACGCGGCGTCCCTCAAGGCCCGCTGGGACGCCTTGGTCAAGGCCGAGGGGCCCGACCGCGAGACCCTGTTCGAACCGACCCGCTCACGCACCCTGCACACGGCGGTCGGGCAGTTGCCCGGCCGGACCGGCAGCGGCACCGGGAAACTGCTGCGCGCCTCGGGGCCCTGCCCGGAGCCGGAACGCGTCCTGCTCGCGCCCTACGACGAGCAGTGGCTGATCCCCGACCAGCGGCTGATCGACGCGGCCCGCCCGGAGCTGTGGCGGGTGGCGGACGCACGGCAGGTCTTCGTGGTGGAGACACCCGAGGCCACCCCGCCCCTGCTCGTCACCTCACTGCTCCCACTGCTCCGCGCCGGCCGGATCCGCCCGCTGTTCCGCCGCCCGGGCGGCCACGAGCCGAACCTGGCCCCCGGTCTGCTGGAACACCTCGGAGCCCGCTTGGGCGCCACCCCGGCCCCGCTGGACGTGCTGGCCTGGATCACGGCCACGGCCCGCCCGGACCTCACCGTCCCGCTCACCGGGGACGCCGACGCGTGGGAGCGGGGCCTGGAGCTGGGCCACCGGATGCTGTGGCTGATGCGCCGCGACGGCGAACGCCCGAAGCTCCCCGGTGGCCGCCGCCCCTACGTCCGCGCCCCGCTGCCCTCCCGGCCCGTGACGCTGCACTACGACCGGGACGAGGAGGCCCTGTTCCTGGACGAGGGCCGCATCTCCCCGGTGCCGCCGGAGGCCTGGGACTTCGAGGTGGGCGGAGTGCGCGTCCTGGAGCAGTGGTTCGCGACCCGTGTCGGCGTGGGCGAGCCGGGCACGCTGGCGGCGATCCGCCCCGTGGCCTGGCCCCAGACCTGGACGTCGGAGCTGCTGGAGCTGATCACCGTCCTCGCGCTCCTCGCCGAACTGAGGCCCCTGGAGGAGCCGGAACTCCCCGGGCCGGTCACGGCGACGGAGCTGCGCACGGCGGGCGTCCTCCCGGTGCCGGGCGCGGCCCGCCGGCCCGCTACCGTGCTGGCGGGCCCCGAGGAGGGCCCGGAGGGTCAACTGGCGCTGCTCTAGCGGAGGTCGGGGTCGAAGGCGTCCAGGATGCGTTCGAGGGCCCGCCGGAACACCGCCTCCAGGTCGACGGGGCCGCTCTGCTCCGTAAAGGCGGCGGTCATCCGCGGATAGGCGCCGGTGGCGATCTGGCTGCCCAGATAGGCCATGCGGACCGCGTTCTCCTCCTCCGCCGACCACGGCATCGCGCGGGTGCGTTCGGCGGTCGCGATCTCGTTGCCCGTGTACGTCGTCACCACCCCGTTGAGCAGCGCGATCAGCTCCGTCTTCGTACCGGCCGGCACATCGAGCGGTTCGAGGCAGGCCAGACAGTGCTCCAGGTAGCGCAGGGTGTTGGGGCTGAAGCCGAACACCCCGGGCATCAGGCGCGGCACCCAGGTGTGGCGGCGCATGATGGCGCGCGTCTCCTCCGCGTTGCGGAGCATGTCGGCACGCCAGTCGCCCGAGGGCTCGAACATCTCGTGTTCGGCACCGACGGCGTCGATCATCAGCTCGTACAGGTCCTCCTTGCGGGGGACGTAGTTGTACAGCGACATCGTGCCGCAGCCCAGCTCCGCCGCGACCTGCCGCATGGTGACCCCGTCCAGACCCGACGCGTCGGCGATCCGCACCGCCGCCGCCGCGATGCCGGCGCGGGTGAACGCCGGTTTCGGCCCCCGGCCGGTGCGCTCGGGGCGCGCCCAGATCACTTCGGGTACGGCCGCTCGGTCCGCCATCGATCATCACCTCGGCCACCATCCTAGTTACGTACAGCGTACGTAGTGCGCTATGGTCATGCCATGACTTCTACGTACGCTGTACTTAGTGAAGGTCTGGAGAAGCGGTTCGGGCAGGTCCGCGCCCTGCGTGGGCTGGACCTCGCGGTCGCCGAGGGGACGGTCTGCGGGGTCCTCGGACCGAACGGGGCGGGGAAGACGACGGCCGTAGGGCTGTTGACCACGCTGCTGCGGCCGGACGCCGGTTCCGCCCGGGTCGCGGGGCACGACCTCGTCCGCGAGGCCGCGGCCGTGCGCAAGAGGATCAGCGTGACCGGGCAGGACACCTCGATCGACGGGGACCTCACCGGGCGCCAGAACCTGCGGTTGTTCGGCCGGCTGCACCGGGTGCGCGGTCCGGCCGGCCGGACCACCGAACTCCTCGACCGCTTCGGCCTGGCCGAGGCCGCCGACCGCCCCGCGTCCACCTACTCCGGCGGCATGCGCCGTCGCCTGGACCTCGCGGCGAGCCTGGCCCGCCGCCCCGACGTGCTGTTCCTGGACGAGCCGACGACCGGCCTCGACCCGGTGAGCCGCACCCTCATCTGGGACGTGGTGCGCGAGCTGACCGCCGAGGGCACGACCGTGCTGCTCACCACGCAGTACCTGGAGGAGGCCGACCAACTGGCCGACGACATCGCCCTGGTGGACCGGGGCCGGGTCACCCACACCGGATCTCCCGCGCAGCTCAAGTCGCTCGTCGGGGCACACGCCGAGGTCGTCGTACCGGACGCGGACCTCCTCGCGGAGGCGGCGGCCGTGCTGGACCGGCTGACGGGCGCGCAGCCGTCGTTCGACCACGAGCGCAACGCCGTCGGCGCGGTCAGCAAGGACCCGACGCTCACGATCCCGCTGCTCGTGCGTGCCCTGGACACGGCGGGCGTGCCGCTGCTCGACGTGAGCCTGCGGCCGCCGACCCTCGACGACGTGTTCCTGCGTCTGACGGAGACCGCGCCGCCCGCGACGACCGGAACGACCACGACGACCACGACGACCGCGACGACCGGAACGACCGCGACGACCGCGACGACCGACGAGAAGGGGCGTGCCGCATGAGCATGCTGGCGTACGACGGAACCGCGATGCTGGGCCGCCAGCTGCTGCGGCTGCGCAACAACCCGGGCTTGCTGGTCCTCACCCAGACGATGCCGATCAGCATGCTGCTGTTCTTCGGCTACGTCTTCGGCAGCGCGCTGGCGGTACCGGGTGAGGCGTACCGGGCGTTCCTCGTACCGGGTCTGCTGGTGGCGACCGCGTCGGGCGGGATCATGGCCGGCATGTTCCAGGCGGCCCAGGACACACACCGGGGCGTGACGAACCGCTTCCGTACGCTGCCGGTGAGCCGGGCGGCCGTACCACTGGGGCAGGCCGCGGCGGACCTCGTGGCCACGGCCGTCGGGACGGTGCCGTTCCTGCTGGTGGGGCTCGCGGTCGGCTGGCGGGTCGAAGGGAGCCCGCTCGAAGCGGCGGGGGCGTTCGCGCTGCTGATGCTGTTCCGCTTCGCGTGCACCTGGGCCGGCATCTACCTCGGCCTGCTCACCCGCAACGAGGCGGCGGCCGGGCAGCTCGGCGGGGCGACGTTCCTGCTGCCGCTGCTGTCCAGCGCGTACATCCCGACGAGCGGGCTGCCGGGTTGGCTGCGGACGGTCGCCGAGTGGAATCCGATCAGCGCGGTGGCGACGGCCCTGCGGGACCTCTTCGGCAACACACCGGCGCCCGACGGGGCGGCCTGGCCGGTGGCCCACCCCGTCGCGGGGTCGCTCCTGTGGTGCGCCGTGCTGCTGGGAGTGTTCGTGCCGCTGGCCGTGCGCCAGTACGCGCACGGGGAGCGGTGAACAGGCGGTCGGAACCGCGGACGTGGCCCCCGGTCACTGCCGGGCGGGGATGAGACACCGACAGGGGCCGTGCCGCGCTCGGGAACACACCTGGCGCCGCTGCGAGCCGCGGGGATGACGGACGACGAGTGTCGCAGCGCTGCGCCAGGGGCGGTGTGACCGCCCGAGCGCGGGCCCCTACCTGCTGCCGAAGAGCGAGCGGCGCAGCCGGCGCAGCGGCGCGAAGAGCGAGACGCGACGCACGCGCGCACCCCTGCCACTGCGGTCGTGCGGCTGACGCGCGGTCAGTTCCCGCATCAGCGATGTCGCCTCGACCGTCTCCCGCTGGGGGACGGCGGGGCCGCCCAGCACCGAGAGGTGGCGGTCGAGGCGCGAACTGGTCGCGCCGCTCCCGCAGGTGATCGCAGGGACCCTGGCCCTGCTGCGCACTGTTATCTGTTCCATGTCACTCCCCACCCGTACGAGTCCACCCGGCCCGGGCAGGTTAACCCTATCGCCCCGTCCGGGCATGCGTGTATCGCGGTCACAGGATTCACCTTCCCCATAAGGGGGTTGACGATGTATCTCCGATCACTCTCCGAATCCAACAGATTTCAGGGCGAGTTGGACGATCGGCTGGCTGGTGGGCTGCGGCGATCCCCCGGCGGGCTCGACGGTCACGGCCAGTGACGTCGCGGAGGTGCCCAAACCCGTGGCGACCAGGGGCGTGTCGCGCTCGAAGAGCCCCAGGGAGCGTGGTTGCGCGCCCGGGCGCATGAGCCACAACTGGTGCACGCGGCCGCCCGTCGGGGCGCCGTATCCGCCGAGGGTGATCACGGCACTCCCCTCCGTGGCGGAAGCGATCACTCCGATGGTGCGGCCCCGCCCGTCCCGGCCACTGCCCGCACGGGCGTCGGGAGCCGCCAGAACGTGGGCGATCTCACGTGACCGATCTTGCTCGGCGGTCAGCCGGTCCTGGGCCCGGTTCGCCTGGACGGCGAAGAGCGACGCGACGACGAGGGCCGCGGCGGCGGTGGCCGTCGCGAAGGGCACGAACAGCGGGATCCGGCGCCGCTGCCGCTGGCGCGGCGGCGGCTGGGCGCCCCACACGTGCGGCGGCAGCTGCGTGGCGCGCGCCCGCGCAGGCGCCTGCGGGGCGGCCCCTTGGGGTGCCGGGTCCTGCGGAGTGGTCCGCACGGCGAGCATGACCCGGTCGCGCAGCGCGGCCGGGGGCGGGGCCGCCGTGGACCAGGCGAGCCGGACCGCGTCCTCGGTCAGGGCGCGCACCTCGGCGGCACAGCGGTCGCAGTCCCCGAGGTGCCTCTCGAAGCGGACGCGCTCCGGGGGTTCCAGGGCGTCGAGCGCGTAGGGCGCGGCGAGCGAGTGCGGATCCTCGCGGCGGAAGAGGCTCATGCCACACCTCCCAGGCACTCGCGCATACGGGTCAGGCCGTCCCGCATCCGGGTCTTGACGGTGCCCAGCGGCAGGGAGAGCTGCTCGGCCACCTCACGGTACGTGTAGCCCTCGTAGTAGGCGAGGGTGACCGACTGGCGCTGAAGGACCGAGAGCCGGTCCAGGCAGCGGCGCACCCACTCGCGCTCCAGCCCGGCCTCGACCTCCTCGGTGACCTGGTCGAAGGCGGGCTGGTTCGCGCGCAGCGCCTCGCGCTGCTCGCGCTCCCCGGCCGCCCGGGCGCTGCGGACCCGGTCGACGGCCCGGCGGTGGGCGAGGGTGAGGATCCAGGCCATCGCGCTGCCCCGGCCCGGGTCGAACTTCGCCGCGGACCGCCACAGTTCGAGGAGCACCTCCTGAGCCACCTCCTCCGACTGGGCGGGGTCGCGCACCACACGCCGTACGAGACCGAACACCGGCCCGGACACCAGTCCGTACAACTCCTCGAAGGCCTTCTGGTCCCCACCTGCCACGAGCAGCAGCAGCTCGTCCGCCTCCACTCGGTCCCCCTCTCCGAGGCCACACCGGGCCTGTCCCCTCGCACGAGGCATTCGCAACGCACACACCTCCGGAGGGTGTTACGGATCAGCGCTCCGAAAACGCGGGTCCCCGGCGGTGAAACAACTTTCCCGACTCGCCGTAAGAACGTTTGAGATTCGACCAATCCGCTTCGCCGACCGCTCCGAATGGCGTGTGTCAGGCAAGTTGGCACGGAGGACGGACGGCATGACACCTATCTCCAGGACCGGTGCGGGACGCGCGAGCATCGCGACCGTGATCTGTGGCGCGCTGGCCGCCGGCGGGCTCGCAGCCGCCGGTGTGACCGCGCTGGCACCCGAGGAGGCCTCCGCCTCCAGCCACCGCGAGGCCCCGCTGATCTCGGGGACCCCGCAGTACGACAACACCGACGTGTACGCGTTCGTCAGCCCGGACAAGCCGGACACGACGACCATCGTCGCGAACTGGATCCCCTTCGAGGAACCGGCCGGCGGCCCGAACTTCTTCACGTTCGCCGAGGACGCCCAGTACGACCTGCGCATCGACAGCAACGGCGACGCGAAGGAAGACCTGCTCTTCCGGTACACGTTCAAGACGCACACGAAGAACGACAAGACGTTCCTCTACAACACCGGGCCGGTCGAGAGCCTCGACGACCCCGACCTGAACATCACGCAGACCTACGACCTCGAACTGATCAAGCTGCGGGACCTGAAGGCCGTGTCGAAGACCAAGGTCGCCGACGACGTGCCGGTAGCGCCGTCGAACGTCGGCAAGGCGTCGATGCCGGACTACGCCGCCCTGCGCAAGCAGGCGGTCCACAAGCTCGCCGGGGGCGCCCAGACGTTCGCCGGACAGGCCGACGACCCGTTCTTCCTGGACCTGCGCGTCTTCGACCTGCTGTACGGGGGGAACCTCTCCGAGGTCGGCAACGACACCCTCAAGGGCTACAACGTCAACTCGATCGCGCTCCAGGTCCCCAACAGCTTCATCGCCGAGTCGCACGAGCAGCCGGTCGTCGGCATCTGGTCGACGACCCAGCGCAAGAACGCCAAGGGCTACTTCACGCAGGTCTCGCGCCTCGGCAACCCGCTGGTCAACGAGGTCGTCAACCCGATCAAGGACAAGGACACGTTCAACGCGTCGACGCCGCGGGACGACGCCCAGTTCCTGGAGAACGTCACCAACCCGGAGCTGCCGAAGCTCATCGAGGCGATCTACAAGATCCCGGCGCCGGACGAGCCGCGCAACGACCTGGTCGACGTGTTCCTCAAGGGCGTCAAGGACCTCAACCAGCCCCCGCACGTGACGCCTTCGGAGCAGCTGCGGCTCAACACCTCGATCAAGCCGGCCGCGAAGCCCAAGCGGCTGGGTGTCCTCGACGGTGACAACGCCGGCTTCCCCAACGGCCGTCGCCTCACCGACGACGTGATCGACGCCTCGCTCCAGGTCGTCGAGGGCGAGCTGCTGGGTGCGAAGAACGACCTCGGTGACGCGGTCGACAAGAACGACAAGAAGTTCGAGAAGTCCTTCCCCTACGTCGCCCTGCCGACGGAGGGTTCGCGCGGCCCGCTCGCCAAGGGCGTCGACGGCGGCAACGACGTGCGCAGCCAGCTGGGCGACGCGCTCCAGCCGGCCGGCGCGCAGGAATCGGACGACATGCGCCTGATCGCCGCGTCCGCGGGGGCCGGCGCGGGCGGCATCGTCCTGATCGGCGCTGCCCTGATGTGGTGGCGCCGCATGCGGAACCGGGCGTACTGACCCGTTCCGCTCCCCCGACCGGCGCGGCCCGTTCCCCGTCCCCCACGGCGCGGGCCGCGTCGCCGACTCCGCACCAGCACATCCGACCGAGGAGAGGTCATGCCTCCGCGTACGACCGACAGCACACCGGAGAGGCGCGACGACGACCGCGCGCCGTCGACGGAGCCGGAGCACGGGACCGCCGGGGAGCGGGAGGACGGCACCGGGAGCGACTCGGCCCTCGAACCCGGCGTCGATCAGCGGGTCGCCGCGTTGCGGCGGGCCGCCGACGGGGGGCGGCGGTGGCGGAACCTGCACCTGGCCGGGTGTGCCGTGCTGCTGGCGGTCGCGGTGACGGGCGGGGCCGTCGCGGTCGGCGGCGGGCAGGACAGCGGGACCGGCGTCGACGCCGTGTCGGCGGCCGGGGCGTTGTCGCCCGGCGATCTGGCCCGGGGAGACCTCGACGCGGGGATCGCGTCCCTTCAGAAGCACCTCCGCGCCCAGCCGAGGGACTTCGGCGGTTGGTCCACCCTCGGGGTGGCCTACGTCGAGCAGGCCCGCACGAAGGGCGACCCCTCCCGGTATCCGCAGGCCGAGCGCGCCCTGCGGCGTTCCCTCGACCTGGAACCCGGCAACGACCAGGCCCTGGCCGGGCAGGCCGCCCTCGCCGCGGCCCGGCACGACTTCCCCGGCGCCCTGAACCACGCCGACCGGGCCCTGAAGCAGAACCCCTACAACGAACGCGCCCTGTGCACCCGTATCGACGCCCTCGTCGAACTCGGCCGGTACGACGACGCCGCGAAGGCCGCCGACACCGCCGACGACCGGCGCCCCGGTGTCCCCGTCTTCACGCGGTACGCGTACGTGCACGAGCTGCGCGGCGACGTCCGTACGGCGCGGTCCGTGCTGGAGCGCGCCCTGGGCTCCGCGAGCGCCCCCGCCGACGTCGCGTACGTCGCCACCGCTCTCGGGCAACTCGCCTGGAACCAGGGCGAGTACAAGACGGCCCTCGGCCACTACGCCCGTGCCCTCGCCGCCGACGACGCGTACCTGCCCGCGCTGGAGGGCCGTGCCCGCGCCCAGGCCGCCAGCGGTGACCGGGCCGCCGCCGTGACCGGTCTCGAGCAGGTCGTCGCCCGGTTCCCGCTGCCCGGTCCGCTCGTCGCCCTCGGCGAGCTGTACGAGGACCGCGGCGCCGACGGCGACCGGGCGAAGGCCGGCGACCAGTACGCCCTCGTCGACGCCTGGACGGCCCTCGCCCGCGCCGGAGGCGTCAACGCCGACCTCGACTCGGCCATGGCCGCCGCCGACCACGGCGACAAGAAGGAGGCCCTGCGCTCCGCCCGCGCCGAGTGGGACCGCCGCCACAGCGTGCACACCGCCGACGCCCTCGCCTGGGCCCTGCACGTCAACGGCCGCGACGAGGAAGCCCTGCCGTACGCCCGCCGGGCGACCGCGACCGGCTACCGCAACGCCGTCTTCCTCTACCACCGCGGTGTCATCGAACGCGCCACGGGCGAGGAGCGCGCGGCCCGCAGGCATCTGAAGGCCGCGCTGGACCTGAACCCCGGCTTCTCGCCCACCGGCGCGCGTGAGGCCCGGGCCGCACTCAAGGACCTGGAGGGGAACCGGTGACCCTGCGCCGGCTGTTCGCGTCCGGCGCCGCCGTCCTCACGGCCGCCTGCGCGCTCACCCTGCTGCCCGCCGCCACGGCGAGCGCCCACCCGCTGGGCAACTTCACCGTCAACCGCTACGACGGCCTGGTCGCCACCCCCGGCGAGCTGCGGGTCCACCACGTCGAGGACCTCGCCGAGATCCCCGCGACCCAGGCGGGGCCGGACATCAAGCGGCTGGGCATCGCCATGTGGGCCCGCGAGCGGTGCGCCACGGCCGCCGAGGACAGCCGCGCGACCGTCGACGGACGCGAGCTCGCCCTCACCGCCGAGCGCAGCGAGGCCCGCGTGCGGCCCGGGCAGGCGGGGCTCGACACCCTGCGGGTGGAGTGCGAGCTGACCGCTGCTCTGCCGACGGGCGAGAAGGCCGTGTCCCTCGGCTTCCGCGGTGCGGGGGCCTCCGGCGGCCCCGGCTGGCGGGAGATCACCGCGCGGGGCGACCGTATGACGCTCGCCGCCTCGGACGTGCCGGAGAAGTCGATATCGGCCGAACTGACCCGCTACCCGGAGGAGTTGCTGTCCTCCCCGGCCGACACCGCGTCGGCCGCCCTGCGGGTGCGTCCCGGCGGCCCGGCCCTGGCCGAGGAGGGGTCGGACGCCCCCGCGGCCTCGGTGCTCCCGCGCGGCGCGGACCGCTGGACGCGTGCTCTGGACGACCTGGTGGCCCGGCAGGACCTCAGCGCCGGCTTCGCCGCGCTGGCCCTTCTCATCGCCGTCGTCCTGGGGGCGATGCACGCGCTCGCGCCGGGCCACGGCAAGACCATCATGGCCGCCACGGCGGCCGCGCGGGGCGGGCAGGCCCGGATGAAGGACGTCCTGCCCATGGCGGCCTCGGTGACCGTCACCCACACCCTGGGCGTGGTCGCCCTGGGCCTGCTGGTCACGGCCGGCTCGGCGGCGGCGCCTTCGGTGATCGCCTGGCTCGGTGTGGCCAGCGGCATCCTGGTGACCCTGGCGGGTGCGAGTCTGCTCCGCCGCGCCCTGCGCAACCGCGCGCACACCCACCACGCACACGGTCATCATCACGGCCACGGAACCCACTCCCACGACCACGACGGCCACACCCACGATCACGACCATCACGGTCGGCACGACCACGACCACGACCACGGCCGCAAACACAAGCACGACCACGACCACGACCACGACCACCCACACGATCACACCCACCCTCACGCCCACCCTCACGCCCACACGATCGAGCACACCCACGGCGGTTTCACCCACAGCCATCCCGTCGCGCCCACCCTGCGCGGCACGATCCTCATGGGCTTCGCGGGCGGGCTCGTGCCCAGCCCGTCCGCCGTGGTGGTGCTGGTCGGCGCCGCGGCCCTGGGGCAGGCGTGGTTCGGGCTGCTGCTGGTCGTCGCCTACGGCGTCGGACTGGCGCTGACCCTCACGGCCGCCGGATACGCCGTCGTGAAGGCGGGCAGCGGCATGACCCGGCTCCTGGACCGGCGCCCCCGCTGGACGGTGGGCCCGATGGCGGCCCTGGTGCGCCGGACCGCTCCGCTCGGCTCGGCCTTCGCCGTGGTGGTTCTCGGTGCCGGACTGGTGTTCAAGGGGGCGGCATCCGCACTCGGCTGAGTTACGTTCGTGAGGCGTCGGACGTCAGGAGAAAAACGGACGTCGTGAGGAAATCCGACCTCGTGGGGAAAACACACCCCATGGAGATTTCGCCCGGCTGCGAATGGGGGCGCCGTGTTCGAAGAACCGGGCCATGAGCGTGTGATCGCCGGCCGCTACCGGCTGCTGGCGCCGCTCGGCGAGGGCGGCATGGGAACCGTGTGGCGCGCCCGCGACGAGGTGCTGCACCGCGAGGTGGCCGTCAAGGAGGTGCGCGCCCCGTCCGGGCTGGCGGGGGACGACGTGCAGCGGATGTACGCCCGGCTGGAGCGTGAGGCGTGGGCCGCGGCCCGGGTCGCCAACCACAACGTGGTGACGGTGTACGACGTGGCGACGGACGACGGCCGGCCGTGGATCGTCATGGAACTGGTCCGCGGACTCTCCCTGGCGGAGGTCCTGGACGCCGAGGGCCCGATGGCGCCGCAGCGCGCGGCGCACATCGGCGCCGAGGTGCTGTCGGCGCTGCGGACGGCGCACGAGGCCGGGGTGCTGCACCGCGACGTGAAGCCGGCCAACGTGCTGATCTCGAACGACGGCCGGATCGTGCTCACCGACTTCGGCATCGCCATGGTCGAGGGCAGCTCGGCGCTGACCATGACCGGGGAGGTCATCGGCTCGCCGGAGTTCCTCGCCCCGGAGCGGGCGCTCGGCCGTACACCGGGCCCGGAGTCGGACCTGTGGTCGCTCGGGGTGTTGCTGTACGCGGCGGTCGAGGGCCACTCCCCCCTTCCGTCACGACACCCCGCTGAGCACCCTTCGGGCCATCGTCGACGAGGAGTTGCCGCCGCCGTACCGGGCGGGTCCGCTCGCCCCGGTGATCGAGGGGCTGCTGCGCAAGGACCCCGAGCAGCGGCTGCCGCCCGAGCGGGCCGAGCAGGATCTGCGGGCCGTCGCGGCGGGCGGCGCTCCGGGCCCTGATCCGACGCGGGCGGTGGCGTTCCCGCCGACGGTCGCGGGCCACCCCGAGCCCGCTCCCACGCCCCCGCTGCCGTTTCCCGGCCCGTCGGCGGCCTCCGGTACGACCGCCGCCACGGCGGCCACCGGCCGGGACCGGGACCGCAGGACCGGGCGGGTGCTGGTCGCCGGTGTGATCGCGCTGGCGCTCGCGGTCGGCGGTCTGACGTACGCGCTGCTCAACAACGGGGACGGTTCCGACGGCAACGACCAGGGGGCCGGGGACGCCACGCCCACGGCGACCAAGAGTGCGCCGGAGGACACCGCGACCGAGAAGTCCAGCCCGTCGCCGACCCCGAGCGAGAGCGAGGAGAGCAGTCCGCCGCCGCAGTCGGTGCGGGTCGCCCTGGAGGGCCGGCGCACGGACTACGCGGGCACCTGCCCGCCGCCGAACGCCCAGGCGCCGGAGTTCACGGCGACGCTCACGGTGGGGCGGCTGCCGGCCGAGGTGAGCTACCGCTGGGTGACGCGGGACGGCCAGGTGCTGGACGGGGGCTGGAAGACACTGTCGTTCGCGGAGGGCGGCGCCCGTTCGAAGCGGGACACGGTGCGGGTGACGACCGAGGCGGAGACCGGGACGTTCGAGAACGAGATCAGCGTCGAGGTGCGGGAGCCGGTGCGGACGAGGTCCGAGTCGGTGCCGTTCTCCGTGGCGTGTGAGGCGGAGACCCCGACGGGCGGGGCCTCCCCTTCTCCTTCCGACACGGACTCGGGCCCTGACGCGGAATCGGACTCGGACTCGGACTCCGGCTCCGGCTGAGCGGTCAGTCGTTGCTGTTGAGCACCGGCAGGTAGCCGCCCGACTGGCCCGGTGCCTTCGGGTGGTAGGACTCACCGATGTTGAGCCAGCTGACGCTGTGCAGCCAGGAGTCGCCGGAGCAGATCTCGTGGCCGGTGAACGTGGTGCGGACGTCGCCGAAGGCGAAGCCGTGGTTCGCGGCACGCTTGGCGATGGCGGTGTTGAGGTGGTCGGAGGCGTCGTTGATGGCCTTGCGCTTGGTCTCGGACAGACCGAGGCAGGTGGCGCCGAGCTTGTAGAAGCGGGGGTAGCCGAGGACCACGACCTTGGCGGCGGTGGCCTTGGAGCGGATGGCCGAGTACACGCCGTCGAGCTTGCCGGGGAGCGTGGAGTCGACGTACGCCCGGGCGGTGTTGATGCGGGAGACGCAGGCGCTGTCGGACTGGGTGACACAGGTCGTCATGACGTCGGCGAAGCCGGCGTCGTTGCCGCCGACGCTGATCGAGACGAGGGCGGTGGAGGCGCTGAGCGGAGTGAGCTGATTCGCGAGAACATCACCCGTTCGGGCGCCCGAACAGGCGGTGAAGGCGAAGGTCGAGGGTGAGTTGGCGGCGGCCCAGAGGTAGGGATAGGCCTTCGTGCTGCGCTTGCAGTCGCCGCTGGAACTGATGTAGCTGCCGGCTCCGACTCCCGAGGAATAGGAGTCACCGAGCGCCACGTAGCCGCCAGTTGCGGCGAGTGAGGACGCCTGCGCCGTCGCTGCCCCGGTGAGGGCGGTGCCGACGGCGAGGAGGAGCGAGCTCACGAGGACGACAAGTCGGGAACGTCTCATGGAACCTCCCTTTAGCAGGATCTCTGCCATAACCGTGGTAGCAGCTACGCGTGTTGACAGGAAGTGTCCATGCCAAGTCTTTTCGGTCCATCCGCGGATACTCGGCACGTTCCCCACACCCCGTGTTACGCGTCGGACCTCTCTTGTTACGTGCCCATGACAGATTTGTTGACGGATGCTCAACTCTCTTGTTCTACGCCGGTAGTTGGTCGACGCTTTACTCCGGCCGGGAGCGGAACGCGACGCTCCCCGGCCCGTGTGCGCGAGCACGCGCACACCCCCACATGACGCGCGCCCCACCCAGGCGCGCGCCGCCTGGAGGAGGACTCCCTCGTAATGGCACAACTGCGTAGCAAGAGACTCGGGTTCGCCGCACTCACCTCGCTGGCGACCGCCGCCCTCGTGGGCGGGCTCACCGCCCTCCCCGCCCAGGCCGCACCCGCCGAGGGCCGGGTGCTCGCCGCGGACTCGCCGGCCGCGATCAAGGACAGCTACCTGGTCACGCTCAAGAAGAGCGCCGGCCTCAAGGCCGCCTCGGCCGCGGGCAAGGGGCTGGTGAAGGAGTACGGCGGCTCGGTCGACAAGACGTTCGGCAAGGCGCTGAACGGCTACTCCGCCACCCTCTCCGCCACCGACGCACGGCGGCTCGCCGCCGACCCGGCGGTGGCCTCCGTCGAGCAGAACCAGCGGATCGGACTCGCCGCCACCCAGACCAACGCCCCCTGGGGCCTGGACCGCATCGACCAGGCCTCACTGCCGCTCTCCGGCACCTACACCTACCCGGACAGCGCGGGCAGCGGCGTGACGGTCTATGTCATCGACACCGGCGTGCGCATCACCCACCAGCAGATCAGCGGCCGTGCCTCCCACGGCTACGACGCGGTCGACGGCGACAGCAACGCCTCCGACGGCAACGGCCACGGCACCCATGTGGCCACCACCATCGCGGGCTCGACCTACGGCGTCGCCAAGAAGGCGAAGATCGTGGGCGTGCGGGTGCTGAACAACAGCGGCTCGGGTACCACGGCCGGGGTGATCGCCGGCATCGACTGGGTGACGAAGAACCACTCGGGACCCTCGGTGGCCAACATGTCGCTCGGCGGCGGCGCCTCCGCCACCCTGGACACGGCCGTCCGCAACTCCATAGCCAGTGGCGTCACGTACGCCGTCGCCGCGGGCAACAGCAGCACCACCGCCTCCTCGTCCTCTCCGGCCCGGGTCGCCGAGGCGATCACGGTCGGCGCCACCACCAGCACGGACGCCAAGGCGAGCTACTCCAACTACGGCTCCGCGTTGGACATCTTCGCGCCGGGCTCCTCCATCACGGCCGGCTGGCACACCGGTGACACCGCGACCAACACCATCTCCGGCACCTCGATGGCGACCCCGCACGTCGCGGGCGCGGCGGCGGTCTACCTGGCGGGCCACACCTCGTCCACCCCGGCCCAGGTCGCCACGGCCCTGGTGAACGGCGCCGTGACCGGCAAGGTCACCGGCGCGGGTTCCGGCTCGCCGAACCGGCTGCTCCAGCTCGTGCAGTGACCGCGGACCGCACCGGCACCTGAACACACGTTCCCCGGAGGCCCTGATCGCCTCCGGGGAACGCATGTTTATGCGAAGGGAACGCGCAACTTGCGTCGCACAAGGCGCCTGCCGCAACGGCCAAACCAACAAAAACGTGAGGGGCCGTTCCAGGTCTTGCCATACGGGTTCAATCGTCAATACCGTCATACATCTCACCCGCATCGGTCCGTCAGTACGCGGCTCTAGGGGAGGGCTCAAGGACCGCGACGAACCGGCGCGGGGCGCGGTAGGGGGGTGCCGTGCTCGGTGGTCTCAACTGTCTCCGGGCCGTGCCGCGCGGTCGGCTGCCGTTTTTCGCCGCCGGCCAGCTTTGCCAGCTCACCCGGCGTGCCGGAGCTTCATCCCGGCATGCCTCGCCATCTCGGCGTGCCTCGGGTGAGAACCCCCCTTTCGAACCGGACTGGATCCGGACTGCCCTGGGGGGGCGGTCCACCGGACGAGAGGGACCAGACTCATGAGTTCAGTTCTGCAGCCGGCCGCGACGGACCCGCATCCGCCGACCGCCGGGAAGTACCGGCCCGTCTCCTCGCACCTGGCCATAGCCCCGCCGGTGAGCGTGGTCATCCCGGCGATGAACGAGGCGGAGAACCTTCCGTACGTCTTCAAGACCCTGCCCGACTGGATCCACGAAGTGGTCCTGGTCGACGGCAACTCCACCGACAACACCGTCGAAGTGGCCCGTGAACTGTGGCCCGAGGTGAAGGTCGTCGAGCAGCGCGGCAAGGGCAAGGGCGACGCTCTGATCACCGGGTTCCAGGCCTGCACCGGCGACATCATCGTGATGGTCGACGCGGACGGCTCGGCGGACGGGGGCGAGATCCTCAGCTACGTCTCCGCCCTGGTCTCCGGCGCGGACTTCGCCAAGGGCTCCCGCTTCGCCAACGGCGGCGGCACCGACGACATGACCTTCATCCGCAAGATGGGCAACTGGGCGCTGTGCACGGTCGTCAACCGCAAGTTCGGTGCCCGCTACACCGACCTGTGCTACGGCTACAACGCCTTCTGGCGGCACTGCCTCGACAAGATCGACCTGGACTGCACCGGCTTCGAGGTCGAGACCCTGATGAACATCCGGGTCGTCAAGGCCGGGCTCAAGGTGCAGGAGATCCCGAGCCACGAGTACCTGCGCATCCACGGCGTCAGCAACCTGCGGGCCGTGCGGGACGGGCTGCGCGTGCTCCGGGTCATCCTCCAGGAGCGCTCCAACCGCCGTGCCCTGCGGCGCCGTTCGTCTCGGTCGTCGATGCCGGCCGCGATGCGGGGAGAGGTGTCTTGAGCGGTCCCGGCATCTCCGTCGTGATCTGCGCGTACACCGAGGACCGCTGGGAGGACATCCTCGCGGCGGTCTCCTCGGTCCGCGCGCAGTCGCGGCCGGCCCTGGAGACGCTGCTGGTCGTCGATCACAACGAGACGCTCCGGGAGCGGCTGGCCAAGGAGTACAAGGAGTCCTCCGAGGGGTCCGCGGTGCGGGTGCTCGCCAACGCGGGGCCCCGAGGCCTGTCGGCCGGCCGCAACACCGGTATCGCCGCGGCCCGCGGTGAGGTCGTGGCCTTCCTCGACGACGACGCCGTGGCCGAGCGCGACTGGCTGCGCCACTTCGCCGAGGCCTACACCGACGAGCGGGTGATGGCGGTCGGCGGGCGCACGGTCCCGGTCTGGGCGTCGGGGCGGCGGCCGCACTGGTTCCCGGAGGAGTTCGACTGGGTGGTGGGCTGCACGTACCGGGGCCTGCCGCCCGGCCGGGTCCGGGTGCGCAACGTGCTCGGCGGCAACGCCTCGTTCCGCCGCAGCGCCTTCGACGCGGCGGGCGGCTTCGCCACCGGCATCGGCCGGGACGGCGACAAACGCCCGCTGGGCTGCGAGGAGACGGAACTGTGCATCCGCCTCAGCCGCGCCCGGCCCGACGCGGTGCTGCTGATCGACGACCGGGCGGTGATCCACCACCGGGTGCCCGCGGTCCGCGAGCACTTCCGCTACTTCCGCACCCGTACCTACGCCGAGGGCCTCTCCAAGGCGCTGGTGGCGCGGAGCGTCGGCGCCGAGAAGGGACTGGAATCGGAGCGCCGGTACGCCACGCGCGTCCTGCCGGCCGGGGTGGCGCGGGGGGTACGGGACGCCCTGCTGGCCCGGCCGGGCGGGGCGGGACGGGCCGGCGCGATCGTGGCCGGGGTGCTGACGGCGGCGGGCGGTTACGTCGTCGGCAGCGTCCGGGCGCGCCGGGGCGGGACCACGTTCCGGGTGCCCCGGGTGGAGGTGGCGGCCCGTGAGTGACGTCCGCGTCCCGATCCTCATGTACCACGCGGTGGCGACCGACCCGAACGAGGCGACCCGCGCCCTGTCGGTGACCCCGGAGGCGTTCGCCGAGCAGATGGCGGTGCTCGCCGACCGGGGCCTCGGGCCGGTCACCACGGCCGAGCTGGCCGCGCGCTGGCGCTCCGGCCGGCCACTGCCCGACCGGCCGGTCCTCATCACCTTCGACGACGGCTACGAGGGCGTGCACCGGCACGCCCTCCCCGCGCTCGCCAAGCACGGCTTCCCCGCCACCCTGTTCGTGTCGACGGGGTGGCTCAGGGGGCCGTACGACACCGGGGGCGGCCTGGACACCATGCTGGACTGGGACCAGGTCCGCGAACTCGCGGCGCAAGGCGTGGAGATCGGCGGACACAGCCACAGCCACCCGCAGCTCGACCAGGTCTCCGACGCCACACTGCGGTTCGAGCTGATCCACTGCAAGGAGATCGTCTCGGACCAGCTGGGCACCGTACCGGCCTCGTTCGCCTACCCCTACGGCTACTCCAGCCGCCGGGTCCGGCAGGCGGTGCGCGAGACGGGCTGGGCCCAGGCCCTCGCCGTCGGCAACGGGCTCGCGCGGCGGGCCCAGGGGCCGTACGCGCTGCGGCGGCTGACGGTGCGCCGCAGCACGGGCATCGAGGAGTTCGAGCGGGTCGTCGAGGGCCGCGCGATCGCCCGTACGTTCGCCGGGGACCGCGCCCTGACCAAGGGGTACGCCGTCGTACGCCGGGTTCGGCAGGCACGTCGGCTGGTCGCCCGCTCCGGGGGCTGACCTGCGCCGGGGCGACATGCCGCGTGCACCGGGAAACCGGGTGCACGCGGCCTCCCCGTGCCGGATCATGGCGGCATGTCTGGAAACCCGCACGAGGCGCTGCCGATCCGGCTCAACGTCGACGACTCCGACTCCCCGTCCGACGTCGTCGACGCGCTGTTCCTCGGCCGCTTCGCGACGGGCGAGCAGCCGTACTCCCACGCGGTGAACATCGACCGCGTGCGGTCCGGGGCGACGCTGATGCCGCCCGGCGCGCGGGTGCTGCGCGTCGCCCGGGACGACGACCGCAGCGCGACCCTCGCCGAGGGCGACGGCTGGACGCTGCTGGTCTCCCGCTGGAACCGGGGCGCCGACGTCACGGTGACGGCGACCGGCGAGGAGCTCGCGAAGAAGGTCCTCGACCAGGCCACGGACGGCGCGGCCGACGAGCCCGAACCGCAGCCGGAGAACGTCACCATGGGCTTCTGGTACGTCTCCCCGCGCCGCGGCCCGCACCGCACCACCCGGCAGATCGCGGCGGGTACCTGGGAGGAGGTCCGGCCCAACTACACCGCGCCGGTGGCGGACGCCATGGACCGCCTGATGAAGACGACCCCCGAGGACATCGCGGGCCGGCTCCTGCTGCTGCACGGGCCGCCCGGCACCGGCAAGACCTCGGCGCTGCGGACCCTGGCCCGTTCCTGGCGCGACTGGTGCCAGGTGGACTGCGTCCTGGACCCCGAGCGGCTCTTCTCCGACGTCGGCTACCTCATGGACATCGCCATCGGCGAGGAGGACGCGACGGGCAAGGGCCGCTGGCGGCTGCTGCTCCTGGAGGACTGCGACGAGCTGATCCGCGGCGAGGCCAAGCACACGGCGGGCCAGGCGCTGTCGAGGCTGCTGAACCTGACGGACGGACTGCTCGGCCAGGGCCGCAACGTCCTGGTCGGGGTCACGACCAACGAGGACCTGGAGCGTCTGCATCCCGCCGTGGTCCGCCCCGGACGCTGCCTCGCCCGGATCGAGGTCGGTCCGCTGACCCGCTCCGAGGCGGTGAACTGGCTGGGCCAGGAGGACGGCGTCGGCCGCGAGGGCGCGACGCTGGCGGAGCTGTACGCGCTGCGCCGGGGCACGTCCCCGACGTCCCTGCCGGAGCCGCGCGGGGGCGTCGACGCGGGGCTGTACCTGTAGCCGGGCCGCCGGCCGGCGTCTGTGGTGCGGCCACCGCCGGGTTCGCTCACAACCGCTTCTCACCTCCCTGTTACCCGGGCGTGCCAAGGTGTGCCGCGGAGCGACGCCGCGCTCCGCTCGGACCAGGGAGGCCTCTGATGGCGCACACGGCGCCCACCGTGTTCAGCGAACCCGCCCACCGCGTCGCACGGTGGGTCCTGCCCGTCGTGCTGGGTGCCGTCTACGGCAACTGGGTCGCGGTGAACCGGCGTCACGGCGGCCCGGTCACCGGATCGGATGTGGCGTCGGGCGTGTGGAGCGCGCTCGCCTTCACGGTGCTCTGCATCGCCGTGGTCCAGGTGGTCCGGCGCCTCAGGCGCGATCTGCACGCCCTGCACGCCCTGCTGCGGGCCGCCTTCGCCGGTGTCGCACTGGGCTTCCTCTACAGCCAGACCGGCGACGACATCCGGCCCGTGGTCATCACGGCGGTGCTGGTCACGGCAGCCCTCTTCCTGCTGCTGTTCTACCGCTTCCACACGCGCGCCGACGCGTAGCCGGTCCGGCGGACCGGGAGGCCACGACCGCCACGGCCGCCCTCCGGGGCCTGCGGTGCTTTGATAGGGATATGACCCTGTTCGTCGGCACGTCCGGGTGGCAGTACAAGGACTGGCGGGACGTGCTGTACCCGTCCGGACTGCCGATGCGGCTCTGGCTGGAGGAGTACGCGGGGCAGTTCGCCACCGTCGAGATCAACAACGCCTTCTACCGGCTGCCGGCCCGGGAGACGTTCGAGGACTGGCGGGGGCGGGTGCCCGGGGACTTCGTCGTCGCGGTCAAGGCGAGCCGCTACCTGACCCACATCAAGCGGCTCAAGGACCCCGAGGAGCCGGTGCACCGCCTCATGAGCCGCGCGGCGGGCCTCGGCGACCGCCTCGGCCCGGTGCTGCTCCAGCTCCCGCCCACCCTGCGCGCCGACCCGGGCCTGCTGGACGCGTGTCTGGCCTGCTTCCCGGCCCCGACCCGGGTCGCCGTCGAGCCGCGCCACGACTCCTGGTGGACCCCGCAGGTCCGCCGTGTCCTGGAGTCCCGGCGCGCCGCCCTGTGCTGGGCCGACATCCTGGCCCGCCCGGCGACACCCCTGTGGCGCACCACCGACTGGGGCTACGTCCGCTTCCACCAGGGCCGCGCCCGGCCCTGGCCCCGCTACGGACGCCGCTCGCTGGCCACCTGGCTCGACCGCATCGCCACGACCTGGCCCGACGGCGAGGACGTCTACGCGTACTTCAACAACGACCCGGGCGGCGCGGCGGTGGAGGACGCGATGGCGTTCGCACGGACGGGGAGGTCCGCGGGGCTGGACGTCACGCGGACTCCGGAACGCCTGGCGCAACCGTCCGGTTAGGGCCGGCCTACTCCCCGTACGCCGCCCGCAGGGCGTCCCGTACCGCGGCGAGCGCGACGTCCTCGCCCAGCCCGAGCCTCCTGGCCCGCTCCACGTAGGCCTGCGCGGCCGAGGCCAGTTCGCGGTCCGCCGCCGAGCCGGCGGCGGCCACGAACGTGCCGTTGCGGCCCCGCGTCTCGATCACCCCGTCCGCCTCCAGCGCCCGGTACGCCTTGGCGACCGTGTTCGCGGCGAGTCCCAGCGACTCCGCCAGCCCCCGCACGGTCGGCAGCCGGTACCCCACCGGCAGCGCACCCGACCGGGCCTGCTCGGAGATCCGCGCCCGCACCTGTTCGTACGGCGGGGCGCTGTCGTCGATGTCGATCTTCAAGGTCACAGGCCGATTGTCGCGCACCCGACGGAAAATGAGAGGCACCCCGGACGGGTCCACACGTAGCGTGCGCGTTCATGACCTTGATCGTGCGCGACCTGCGTCCCGACGTCCGAGCCGACGCCGAGGGGTTCTCCGACACCCGTCGCCTGGCCCTTCCGTACATGCTCTCCACACCGGAGTCCGTGGTGCACACCCTGACGCACGCGCACCCGGACGCCCACTTCGGGCAGCTCGTCGTCGAGGAGGACGGCGAGATCATCGGCACGGCCCAGATCAGCGTCGCCCATGAGAGCCCGGAGCCGGGTCAGGGCTCCGCCAACATCTACGTGCGCCCCGGCCACACGGGCCGCGGCGCCGGCTCGCTCCTGCTGCGCACCGCGGAGGAGCGGCTGGGGCGGCTGGGCGTCACCAAGCTGTTCACCTGGGTGCTGGACGAGCCGGACAACCACGCCTTCGCCGAGCGGCACGGCTTCCGGGCCAGCCGTTCCGCCTGGTTCCTGCGCCTGGTTCTGGCGGACGGCTCCCTGCCGCCCCGCCAGGACCTGCCGGCGGGCGTCGAGCTGCGCACGGCCGCCGACTTCGCGGACGACCCGCGTCCCGTGTTCGAGCTGGACGCGGAGGCCTCGTCGGACGAACCGAGCGACGTCGATGTGGAGCTGACGGACTACGAGGCCTGGATCGAGGAGACCTGGAGGCAGCCACTCCTGGACCACGAGCTGACCACGATCGCGGTCGTCGACGGACGCCTCGCCGCCTTCACCGCGGCCTACACCGACGGCGGCTCCCGTTATGCCACCGCCATGACGGGCACCGCCCGCGCGTTCCGGGGCCGGGGCCTGGCCAAGCTCGCCAAGAACGACTCCCTGCACCGCGCCCGCGCCGCGGGGTACACGGAGGCGTTCACCGGCAACGACACTGGAAACGAGCCGATGATCGCCATCAACAAGTGGTTCGGCTACGAGATCTGCGCGAAGGAAGTGCGTTATGTCCGAGAACTCGGCTGACCTGCCCCCGCAGCTGGAGGTCGTGCTCGTCAAGGCGGGCCGTACGAAGATCCGTTACCGGGGCGAGCTGCTGTCGGACGACGGCACCCGGGTCGCGGTCCGCGCCCCGTGGGCGGGCTCCGGCGTCCGCGACTTCGGCTTCGTCCGCTTCGAGTCCGGGGACGTCTTCACGGAGTACTACTGGCGCGACCGCTGGTACGCGATCAAGGAGGTCCGCTCCGCCACGGGCGCGCTGAAGGGCTGGTACTGCGACATCACCCGCCCCGCGGTGCGCTCCGGGCCGGAGCTGGTCGTGGAGGACCTGGACCTGGACCTGTGGCGCTCGGCGGACGGCTCGGACGTACGCCGCCTGGACGAGGACGAGTTCGCCGAGAGCGGTCTCGCCGAGACGGACCCGGAGGCGGCGCGGGCCGCCCTGGCCGCGCTCGGTGAGCTGGAGTCACTCGCCCGCGGCGGCGACTTCACCGCGCTCCTCGCCTGACGCCCGGACCTGCGCGATCACCGCGTACCGCTCATCGGCCACCTCCTTGCCCCACAGCGACGGATCGCCCGACAGCCGCTCAAGGCGCACCTGCCCGGCGATCGGGGCGAGGAGGCCGGTGAGCCGCTCCGGCGATATGCCGACCGGGGCGGTGCTTCCCCACACGCCTTCGACCAGCACGAGCCGCCCGCCCGGCCGCAGCAGCCCGCGCCAGTGCCTCAGGGCGCGGCCGGGGTCGGGCAGGGCCCACAGGACGTGCCGGACGAGCACGGCGTCGAAGCGCTGCTCCCCGACCGGCGGCGCCGCGGCGTCACCGACGAGGAACACCGCGTCACGCCCGGCGAGCTTCTTTCTGGCGAGCGCCACCATCGCCGCCGAGAGGTCCACGCCCGTCACCCGGTGTCCCTGCTCGGACGCGAGGAGCGACAGGCTGCCGGTGCCGCATCCGAGGTCGAGGACGTCTCCCGCCCGGGCGGGCAGCCAGCCGCGCAGCCGCCCGGCCCAGGCACGGCGCACCTCGGGGTCGCGCAGGCCGTGGTCCGGCTCCTCGTCGAAGGAGGCGGCCTCGGCGTCCCAGTCCACATTCGTCATGGGCCAAGAGTGACACCCGCCACTGACACTCGAATCGTGACTGCCGCCACTGACAGACCAGGAGCGATGAGTAACTCTCCCCCGAAAGGTCTACCTCCGTGAGAACGCGGAACCCGGTAGACCCTTTAAGGAGGCAGCCATGCGCCGTGTGACCGTGCAGAAGCCCCTGAAGAAGACCGATGTCCGCCGGGTCCGCGACGAGGCCGACGAGCGCCCCGCCGGGCGGCCCGAAGTCCGCAAGGACATCGCCCGCACCTGGTGGCCGGACGCCTGAGCGGCCGGTGCCGGTCATGAGACGCATGCCTCAGAGCAGCCGCTTGCGGTAGTGGACGCGGTCGTAGGGCCCGTCCACGCGGCGTTCCACCAGTTCGTAGCCGTATCTCGGATAGATCCGCCGGTTCTCCCACATCAGCGCGTTGGTGTAGAGCCTGACCTCGGGCAGGCCCAGCGCCCGCGCGTGTGCGTCCACGAACCGGAGCAGCCGCCGCCCCACTCCCCCGCCGTGCGCGGTGGGGTGGACGGCGATGGTGTCGAGGAAGAGATGGTCCGCGAACGACTCGACCACGACGAGTCCGGTCACGGGGTCGCCCGTCACGAACACCTTGCCCGCCGCCACGTTCGCCGCGTGGTCCTCCCCCATGGGCTGCGGCACCCGCCCGATGCGCTCGATGTACGGGCGGAAGGCCGCGTCGATCACATCCGTGACGACCGGTACGTCGGCGGCCACGGCCGCCCGGATCTGCTCGTCTGCCATGTCGCGACGGTACCTACCTGATGCCAGTCCGAACACTCCCTTAAGCGGGCCATAAGGATCTCCTCCACCCGCCCCCAGCAGGCGATTTCACGGTTCTCAGGGGCTAGCTTCGGAGCACCCCACGGGATCCGGCCCACCCGGGTCCGGACCTGTTCCACGCACCGCTTCGAGGAGTTCCCGCATGCCCGCACGCCGCACAGCAGCCACCGTCGCTGCTCTCGGCAGCCTCCCGCTCGCCGTGACCGCGCTGACCGCCGCCCCGGCCGCCGCGCACGGTTCGATGGGCGACCCGGTCAGCCGCGTCTCGCAGTGCTACGCGGAGGGCCCCGAGAGCCCGAAGTCGGCCGCGTGCAAGGCGGCGGTGGCGGCGGGCGGCACCCAGGCCCTCTACGACTGGAACGGCATACGCATCGGCGACGCGGGCGGCCGGCACCAGCAGCTCATCCCGGACGGCAAGCTGTGCAGCGCGAACAACGCGCAGTTCAAGGGACTCGACCTCCCCCGCGCCGACTGGCCGGCGACGAACGTGAGAAGCGGCTCGCACACCTTCAAGTACCGCGTGACGGCCCCTCACAAGGGCACTTTCAAGGTCTACATCACCAAGCCCGGCTACAACCCCGCCAAGCCGCTCGCCTGGAAGGACCTGGATCTCGCGAAGCCGGTCGCGACCTCCACCGACCCGGCCGCCACCGGCGGCTTCTACACCTTCTCCGGCACCCTGCCCCAGCGCTCCGGCAAGCACCTGCTGTACGCGGTGTGGCAGCGGTCGGACAGCCCGGAGGCGTTCTACTCCTGCTCGGACGTCAGCTTCGGCGGCGGTGATGGCGCGGCGGGAGGCGCGGCCCCGGCCCCGACCGCCTCCGCCCCGACCAAGAAGCAGATCGAGGAGGGCAACGACAAGTCCACGATCGAGCACCACGGGCACGGCGACGACGACCCCAGCACCTCGGCGGAGCCGGCCGCGGCCCCGCGCAAGAGCACGGCCGACCGGCCGAAGGCCGCCGCGGCCGCGCCCAACCAGCCGAAGGCGGCCGGTGCCACCGAGAACCTCGCCGAGACCGGCGGCGACAGCAGTACCACGTACCTCGCGATCGGCGGGGCGGCCACGCTGGCGCTCGGTTCGTCGGCCCTGTTCCTGTCGGCCCGGCGCCGGACGGTGAGCGGCGGGCGGCACGGCGGCTGATCCCCACCGCCCCATGACCCGGGGCCTGTCCGGCGGCTCAGGCCGGACAGGCCCCGAAACGTTTCCCTGGCACGTGTCAACAGATGACACGTGTCATTCGAAAGCCGAAGCGCAGGTGGTGGGCCTGGACCGCGCCGGATCCAGGGCGTTGGCCACCTCGTGGAAGGCGACCCGGTCGAGCAGCCCGACGGCCACGTGCTCGGACAGGTCGACGGGACACAGGTCCTGGAGCAGGACGTTGCGCACGTCGGGCCCGGTCAGGTACTGACTGCGCCACGGCGTGACGACCTCGTCGTACCGTGTGGCGATGACGGTGTAGCGCACACCGGGCACGGTGTCGCCGCCCGCGTTGAGCTTGGTGAGGAAGGCGGAGCCGGTCACCTGGTCGGCGAGGGCGGGGGTGTTCTTCGACAGCAGGTCCGCGGCGCCCGGGAAGTACGGCAGCAGGCGGGTGAAGCCGTTCAGGTCGGTGCCGTGGTTGCTGGGCGCGATACCGACCAGGGCGTTCACCTTGGCGGCTCCGCCGAGGAACTTCAGGTAGTAGCGGGGCATCATGCCGCCCTGCGAGTGCCCGACCACGTCGGTCTCGGCGGCACCGGTGGCCGCGAGCACCTTGTCGACGAAGTCCTTCAGCTCCCCGGCGGACTTCTCGACGGGGCCGAGGCCATGGAAGAAGGGGACCCCGTCCAGCCGGCCGTAGTCCAGGGAGAAGACGCAGTAGCCGCGGACCTTCAGATAGGGGGCGAGGCCCAGCCAGTTGTCGACGGAGTTCCCGAGGGTTCCGTGGACCAGGACGACGGGGCGGGGGTGGGCGGTGGACGGCTTGCAGGAGTAGTCGTTCCAGCCGGAGCCCGGGGCGCCGGCGGCCTGGGCGGTGGTGGCGGGGACGGTGACGGCGGCGGCGGTCAGCAGCAGCGCGGCCAGGGGTCTGAGCACTCGTTTCCAGGGCAGCATCGGGTGATCTCCTTGCGGCTCAAGGGAGGTGCGACGGCACTTGGCCCTGTGATCCGGATCACGAGGATGCTGTTCACTCGTCAAGTTACGGGCGAGTAGTCAAACTGGGAAGTTACGCGTCAGTAAAAACTTGCAGCGGTAACCGGCGCCCCGGCCCCGGCTGACACCCCCTCACCAGGCGGGCCGGATGGGCCCGTCCGGAGCGATTCGCAGCAACTGCCGCCCCAACGACCGCACCTCCCGCTCCCCCAGCAGGTCCTCCCACTCCCGAACGGCTTCCGCGGCCGCCTCCTCCGCCGCACGCGTGCACCGCCGCCCCCGCTCGGTCAGCACGACCAGGCGCGCCCGCGCGTCCTCGGGATGCGGCCCCCGCTCGGCGTACCCCTTGTGCACCAGCTCGTCGACGAGCCGGCTCGCGGCCTGCTTGGTCACCCCGAGATGGACGGCGAGGTCGGTGACCGTCGCACCGTCCGGGGCGAGCCGGGCGAAGGCGAAGCCGTGGGCGGGCCGCACCCCTTCGAAGCCGCGGGCGAGTACACCCTCGTTGATGCGTTGCGTGAGCCCACCGGCGACAGCGAGCAGGGCGGCGGACAGGGCCATGGCCTCGGAGTTCTGCACGCATGCATTGAAACACCCTTGACGTATTGGTCAACCCGCTTGACCATATAGTCAACCAAGTTGACCAACTGGAGGCCTCATGCCCATCGTCCGATCGTCCGAAGCCGTCACCCACGAGATCCACGGCGCCCGATTCGTCTCGTACGCCACCCCGAGCAGCGGCAGCAGGGAGCTGTGCGCCTGGCGCGGGGAGATCCCGGCCGGCCTCAAGGCGCCCGCGCACACGGTCAGCCGGGAGGAGATCTTCCATCTGCTCGACGGCGAACTGCTGATCACCCTCGACGGCCGCACCGAGCGGATCACCGCGGGCGACACGGTGATCATCAATCCCGGTGCCACCCTGACCGTCGAGAACCCGACCGACCGGACCGCGTACTCCTGGGTCACCACCTCGATCGGCCTGGAGGCACGCCTGGCCGACGGCACCCGCATCGCGCCGCCGTGGGCCAACTGACGTCAGGCGGAGGGCTCTACGCCGCCGCCCCGCCCAACCCCCCGGGCATCACCGCCCGCGGCCCGAACTTCGCTCGCGCGCGGTCCGCCACCTCCTCGATGCGGCGGACCTTCTCGTCCACCGGGTCGAAGGTCAGCTGGTGGGAGGCCTGGTCGGCGGGGTCGAGCCCCTCGGCGCGCAGGGCGATGGCCCGCACCCTGGCCCGTTGCAGTCCGAGCGCCTCGTACAGGCCGTACGCGGTCCGGGTCAGCGCCGGGGAGTGCGCCGTCGGCTCGGTCAGGGTGCGGCTGCGGGTGGTGGCGGACCGGTCGGCGTAGCGCACGGTCAGGGTGAGCGTGCGGCAGACCTTCTCCAGGGCCCGCAGCCGGGCGCCGAGCTCCTCGGCGGCCGACAGCAGCGCCCGGCGGTGCCGGTCCGGGTCCAGCTCGTCGCGCCCGAAGGGGCGTTCCGCCGCCAGGGACCGGGAGACGGCGTTCGGCACGACCCGGCCGCGGTCGACGCCGTTCGCCTTCTCGCGCAGCTCCCGTCCGGCTTTCGCGCCGATCAGCCGCTGGAGCGTGGACAGCGGTGCGGCGGCGACGCGGCCGAGGGTGTCGAGGCCGTAGTCGCCCAGCGTACGGGCGGTCGCGGCGCCCACACCGGGCAGCGCGGCGACGGGCTTGTCCGCGAGGAACCCGGCGATGGCGTCCGGTTCGCCGGGCACCGCACGCGTCACCCCGGGCGCCGCGTCGTCCAGCGCCATCCGGGCCAGCATCGGCCCGGGCCCGGCCCCGATGACACAGTCGACGCCGTGGAGAGCGAGCGACCGCACCCGGATCACCGAGGCCAGTTCGACCGCGTCCCGCCCGAAGTACCGCTCGGCGCCGCGCAGGTCGGCCAGTGCCCCGTCCGGCGGCAGGGCCTGGACGACGGGGGTGAACTCCTCCAGCATCCCGAGCAGGTGGGGCAGATCCGCCTCGCTCGTCGGAGGCAGCTGGAAACGTACGCAGAGGATGGTCATCCCGCACTCCCCGGACTCTGGTGCCACAACTTTCTTCCGACCGCCGCGGGCCCTTCCCCCGCGGGACGCAGATCGGCCCAGGGGTGCATCTCGTACCCCGTGGCCATGCGGATCTTCCGCTGCTCCATCGGATCCTGGGCCGCGGAACCCGTCGGCGCGGGCGCCCCCTCCGAGCCGGCGAGCCGCCGGCGCACCGCCCCGTCACCGTCGTCGCCGGAACCACCGGAACCACCCCCGCCGGCCAGCCGGGCGGCGACTCCCTCCAGCCCCTCCTCCCGGCGTACGTCCAGCAGGTCCGCGAGGTTCCAGGCGGCGGCGCCCACCACGCTGAGGCTGCGCGGGCCTCGGCGCTGCACCACCCCGCGCACCAACAGCAGCCAGGAGTGGAAGACGGTGTGGGCACAGGCGTCGTGGGAGTCGTCGAAGAAGGCGAGGTCCACCAGGCCCGTGCCGTCGTCCAGGGTGGAGAAGATGACGCGCTTGCCGGACCGGATCGGCGGTGTCTGGGTGGCCGCCTTGGCACCCGCGACCAGCACCGTCTCCCCGTGCCGGGCCTCGCGCAGCCGGCGTGCCGACACCACGCCGAGCTCGTCGAGGAACGTCCGGTGATCGTCCATCAGGTTCCGCGAGGCGTCCATGGACAGCACGCCCAGTTCGGCGCTGAGCCGCTCCGAGGAGGTGAGGTCGGGCAGTCCGGCCGGGGCGGTCTCGCGCCCCCCGGCCAGGGGAAGCTGGCCGCCGCCCCCGCTCCGGGCGCCCCGGTGCAGCTCGGTCAGATGCAGTTGCAGATCGCGGCGGTTGGCGCCGAACGCGTCCAGTGCTCCCACCTGTGCGAGCCGCTGGGCCAGCGGACGGCTGGGCCGGCCCCGCTCCCAGAAGTCGACCAGCGAGGCGTACGGCTGCCCCCCGGCGATCCGCGCCGCCTCGGCCTCGCTGATGCCGTGCACATCGGAGAGGGCCAACCGCAGACCCCATTTACCGGACACCAGTTCGATACGGTGTGCGACCCCCGACGCGTTCACGTCCAACGGCAGCACCGGCACGCCCCGCCGCCGCGCGTCCGCCAGCAGCAGCCGCTTCGGGTACATGCCGGGGTCGTGCGTGAGCAACCCCGCGTAGAAGGCGGCCGGGTGATGCGTTTTCAGCCACGCCGACTGGTACGTCGGCACGGCGAAGGCGACCGCGTGCGCCTTGCAGAAGCCGTACGACCCGAAGGCCTCGACGATCTCCCAGGTCCGCTGAATCGTTTCCGCGTCATAGCCGTTCACCGCCGCGTGCTGCGCGAACCACACCTTGATCCGCTCCTGCGACTCCGGGTCCGACAGCCCGCGCCGCACCCGGTCGGCCTCGCCGCGCCCGCAGCCGGTCATGATGTCCACGATGTCGATGATCTGCTCGTGGAAGACGACGACCCCGTAGGTCTCCTTCAGCGGCCCCTCCAGGTCGGGGTGCGGATACCGGATGGGCGCCCGCCCGTGCCGTGCCTCGATGAACGGCCGCACCATGTCGGCGGCGACCGGACCGGGCCGGAACAGCGAGATGTCGACGACGAGGTCGTGGAACGTGGCCGGCTGGAGTCGCCCGACCAGATCCCGCTGCCCGGGCGACTCGATCTGGAAGCACCCGAGCGTCTCGGTGGACTGGATCAGCCGGTACGTCTCCGGATCCCCCGGCGCCAGCCCGTCCAGATCGACCCGGGCACCCGACACCCGCCGTACCTCCTCCACCGCGTGCGCCATGGCCGACTGCATCCGCACGCCCAGCACATCGAGCTTCAGCAGCCCGAGGTCCTCGACGTCGTCCTTGTCGAACTGCGACATCGGAAAGCCCTCGCCGCTGGTCGGCATGACCGGCGTACGCGCCAGCAGGGAGGCGTCGGACAGCAGCACCCCGCACGGGTGCATGGCCACCCCGCGCGGCAGGGCGTCCAGCCCCTCGACCAGCTCCCACAGCTTCCCGTACTTCTCCTTCTCCCCCGCCAGCGCGCGCAGCTCGGGCAGCTCCTCCAGCGCCGCGCGGGCGTCCCGCGCCCGGATGTGGGGAAAGGACTTGGCGACCCGGTCGATCTCGGCCGGATCCATGGACAGGGCGGCCCCCACGTCCCGGATCGCGTGCCGCACGCGATACGTCTCCGGCATCGCGACCGTCGCGACCCGCTCGGTGCCGAACCGGTCGATGATCGCCCGGTAGACCTCCAGCCGCCGCGCGGACTCCACGTCGATGTCGATGTCGGGCAGGACGACCCGCTCCTTCGACAGGAACCGCTCCATCAGCAGCCGGTGCTCGATCGGATCGGCATGCGCGATACCGAGCAGATGGTTGACGAGCGACCCGGCCCCGGACCCCCGGGCGGCGACCCGGACACCCATCTTCCGTACGTCCTCCACCACCTGGGAGACGGTCAGGAAGTAGGAGGCGAAACCGTGGTGGGCGATGATGTCCAGCTCGTGGTGCATCCGCTCCCAGTACTCCCGCCGCCGGTCGTATCCGCGCAGCACCATGCCGGCCGCCGCCCGCGAGGCCAGCGTCCGCTGGGCGGTCCGGCGCCCGGCACCGACCAGATGCGGCTCGGGGAAGTGGACGGTGCCGATCCCGAGATCGTCCTCGGGATCGACCCGGCACGCGGCGGCCGTGGCCTGCGTCTGCTCCACCAGCCGGTGAGCGGTCTCCCGCCGGAACCCCGCGGCCGCCACGATCCGCTCCGCCGCGGCGAGCATGTCGCCTGCGCCCTTGAGCCAGGCCTCACCGGAGTCCAGCCCCTTGGCCGGGTCGATGGGCACCAGCAGCCTGGCGGCGTCCAGCACGTCGGCGACCGGCCCGAGACCCGGGTCGGCGTACCGCACCGCGTTGGTGAGCACGGGCCGGATCCGCTGCTCGGCGGCGAACCCGACGGTCCGGGCGGCCAGCCGCAGCGACCCCGGCCCCGTGCCCTCCCGGCCGTGCCAGACGGCCTCCAGCCGCAGGGCGTCGCCATAGACGTCACGCCAGGGCGCGAGCAGCCGCGCCGCCCGGTCGGGCCGCCCGGCGGCCAGGGCGCGCCCGACGTCCGACGCGGGCCCGAGCAGCACGGTCAGCCCCTCGGCATGATTGCGCCCCCAGGGCAGCAGAGGCGTCCCCTCCCCTTCATGGGCAGCCGAGACGAGCCGGCACAGCTCTCCCCACCCCCGGGCACCGTCCCGGGCAAGAAAGGTGACGCGGGGAGCCGACTCGTCGACAAAGGCACCACCCCGCACCGGGGTCCGCCGCCGCCCCCGCCGCTCGCCCCCGGGTTCCGCACCCGCCACGGCCAGATCGGCCCCGAACAGCGGGCGGACCCCCGCCTTCCCGCAGGCTTTCGAGAACCGGACAGCGCCGGCGAGCGTGTCGCGATCGGTCAGCGCCAAGGCGTCCATGCCCCGCTCGGAGGCACGCTCGGCCAGTCGCTCCGGGTGCGAGGCTCCATAGCGCAACGAGAATCCGGAGACGGTGTGCAGATGCGTGAACCCCGGCACACGCACCTCCCGCACTTGTGAGCCACACCAGCTCTCGAACATCTGTTCCCAGCTACCTCACCCCCACCATACCTCCATCCTCGAATGTATGTGCGACATCCGTTCGGCCCCGCCCCACCTGCGGAAACACCCCGAACCCCCCGACCGTGGAGGCATGCCGCACAGCTCTTTCCGCACGGAGGTGAGAGACGCCGTCACCCCGCGGGCCACCCTGCTCATCGTCGGCGTGATCGCGCTCCAGCTGCTGTTCATCGCCTCGTACGTGGGAGCACTGCACGACCCGAAACCCAAGGACGTGCCCTTCGGCGTGGTCGCCCCACAGGCCGCCGCGGGCCAGGCGGTCACCCGGCTGGAACGACTGCCCGGCTCCCCCCTGGACCCCCGCGCCCTGCCCGACGAGGCCACGGCCCGGTCCCAGCTCACCCACCGCGACATCGACGCGGCCCTGATCATCGACCCCCGGGGCGGCACCGACACCCTCCTGGTCGCCTCCGGGGGCGGCAGAATCCTCTCCACCACGCTGACGGCCCTGGTCACCGACCTGGAGAAGTCCGAGCGACGCACCGTCCGAACGGTCGACGTGATCCCGTCCGCACCCCACGACCCCAACGGACTCTCGTCCTTCTACCTGGTGATCGGCTGGTGCGTGGGCGGCTACCTGGGCGCCGCGGCCCTGGCCATCAGCGCCGGGGCGAAACCCTCCAACCCCTCCCGCGCCGCGATCCGGCTGGCGGTCATGGCCCTGGTCGCCCTCACCGGAGGCCTCGGCGGAGCCCTCATCGCCGGCCCGGCCCTGGACGCCCTGCCGGGCAGCACCGCGGCCCTCTGGGGCCTGGGCACCCTGATCATCTTCGCCGTCGGCGCGGCCACCCTCGCGCTGCAGGGCCTCTTCGGCACGATCGGCATCGGCCTGGTCATCCTGCTGGTGGTCATCCTCGGCAACCCCAGCGCCGGCGGCGCGCTGCCCCCACCCCTCCTCCCACCCTTCTGGAAGGCGATCGGCCCGGCCCTCCCCCCGGGCGCCGGCACTTGGTCGACCCGCTCCATCGCCTACTTCGACGCCAACGCGATGACGACGTCGCTCCTGGTCCTGTCGGCGTGGGCGGTGGCAGGAGCCGCGATCACCATGGCGGCGGCGACCGTACGCAAGCGCGCAAAGGCGACCGCGCCCTGACCACACCCCACCCGCACTCGCCGCCCGGCGCCAAGGACCGAGACGGACTGCGCCACCACAGCCGGCCCGCACCCGCGTACGGCGAGCAGGGGCCGTGCCGGGGGGTGTCCGCCCGCAGCGGTTGGCGCGTCAACGCCCCAAACTAGAAAGGGGGGGCGAAGGACCCGGGGGGAGGACGGACGCACCCCC
>NZ_JBEZWN010000032.1:0-87938 GCF_040637495.1 Streptomyces sp. NPDC029044 | reverse complement strand
GGGCGAGCGGTTCGAGAAGGAGCACCCCGGCACGAAGGTCACCTTCAGCTTCGGCGGCAGCGACTCGCTCGCCGCGAGCATCAGCGGCCGGTGCCCCCGTAGACGACGGCCTCGTCGCTGTCGGAGTCGAGCCCGAACGCGGAGTGCACCGCGCGGACGGCCTCGGGCACGTCGTCGGCGCGGGTGACGACCGAGATGCGGATCTCGGAGGTCGAGATCAGCTCGATGTTCACGCCCGCGTCGGACAGGGCCGTGAAGAAGTCGGCCGTGACACCCGGGTTGGTCTTCATGCCGGCACCGACCAGGGAGATCTTGCCGATCTGGTCGTCGTAGCGCAGCGAGTCGAAGCCGATGCCGGCCTTGTTCTTCTCCAGCGCGTCGATGGCCTTGCGGCCCTCGGTCTTCGGCAGCGTGAAGGAGATGTCCGTCAGGCCCGTGGAGGCGGCGGACACGTTCTGCACGACCATGTCGATGTTGATCTCGGCGTCGGCGATCGTGCGGAAGATCGAGGCCGCCTCGCCCGGCTTGTCCGGCACGCCGACGACCGTGACCTTGGCCTCGGAGGTGTCGTGCGCGACACCGGAGATGAGAGCCTGCTCCACCTGCTTTTCCCCTTGCTTGATCGGCTCGCTGCTGACCCACGTGCCCTGGAGGCCGCTGAAGCTGGACCGGACGTGGATCGGGATGTTGTAGCGGCGGGCGTACTCCACGCAGCGGTGGAGCAGCACCTTCGACCCGGACGCCGCCAGTTCGAGCATGTCCTCGAAGGAGATCCAGTCGATCTTCCGGGCCTTCTTCACCACGCGCGGGTCGGCGGTGAACACGCCGTCGACGTCGGTGTAGATCTCGCACACGTCGGCGTCGAGGGCGGCCGCGAGGGCCACCGCGGTGGTGTCCGAGCCGCCGCGACCGAGGGTGGTGATGTCCTTCGTGTCCTGGGAGACGCCCTGGAAACCGGCCACGATCGCGATGTTGCCCTCGTCCACCGAGGTCTTGATCCGGCCCGGCGTGACGTCGATGATCCGGGCCTTGTTGTGGACCGAGTCGGTGATGACACCCGCCTGGCTGCCGGTGAACGACTGGGCCTCGTGCCCCAGCTTTTTGATCGCCATGGCCAGCAGGGCCATGGAGATCCGCTCTCCGGCGGTCAGCAGCATGTCGAGCTCGCGCCCGGCAGGCATCGGGGAAACCTGCTCGGCGAGATCGATCAGCTCGTCCGTCGTGTCGCCCATCGCGGAAACCACGGCAACCACCTGGTTGCCGTTCTGCTTCGCTTCCACGATCCGCTTGGCGACGCGCTTGATGCCCTCGGCATCGGCTACGGAGGAGCCTCCGTACTTCTGCACGACAAGGCCCACGTGCGCTCCTCGCTCAATCCGTCTCTGTCCGCTCATACGCATTCGTACCGCGGTCGGCTCAGTCTAACGAGCGTCCGAATATCCCTTCCGCGATATCGCATGGTGAGATCTCGGTCCGCCCGTCCAGAGTCGCTCATGCCCATCTGGGCACCGGCCACTCGGGAAAGTGCCCGGCGTCACAATCGCACGAGCCGCCGTACCGGTCACACAACTTTCAAGCACTAGGGTTCGGCTGTGCGCGTACTCCTGGTGGAAGACGATGAACCGGTCGCCGAGTCCCTGCGCCGTGGCCTCAAGCGCTACGGCTTCGAGGTCGAGTGGG
Organism: Streptomyces sp. NPDC029044; assembly: GCF_040637495.1. Lineage (NCBI taxonomy): Bacteria > Bacillati > Actinomycetota > Actinomycetes > Kitasatosporales > Streptomycetaceae > Streptomyces > Streptomyces sp. NPDC029044. Next base: position 86,258 of record NZ_JBEZWN010000032.1, on the reverse strand, counting down.
TCACCACGGGCGGGGCGGCCCTGCGGCACGAGGGTCCCTACGACGTCGTCCTGCTCGACCTCGGCCTGCCCGACACCGACGGACTCGACGTCTGCAAGACCCTGCGCGAGCGCGGCGACGTCCCGATCATCGTGATCAGCGCCCGCAGCGACGAGACGGACCGGGTGGTCGGCCTGGAGCTCGGCGCGGACGACTACGTCTCCAAGCCGTTCGGCGTCCGGGAGGTCATCGCCCGGATAAGGGCCGTCATGCGCCGCACCCGGCCCCGCACCCCGACGGACTCGCCCGACGCCGGCCCCGACCGCTACGGCACCCGCCTGACGATCGACCGCAAGGCGGCCCGGGTGCGCCTGGACGGCGAGGAGGTCGCCCTCGCACCCAAGGAGTACGACCTGCTGGCCTTCCTCACCGAGGAGCCCGGGGCACTGATGTCGCGCGAGCAGATCATGGAAGCGGTCTGGGACGCGAACTGGTTCGGGCCGACGAAGACGCTGGACGTGCACGTGGCGGCGCTGCGGCGCAAGCTCGCGGGGGCGGTCACCATCGAGGCGGTGCGCGGCGTCGGCTTCCGGCTGGAGATCGCGAAGGGCGCCGGCGGGGACGGCACCGTCTCATGATCCGCCAGCTCGTCCGCAGCTACGTCCTGCTCGTCGCGGTCGCCATCGCGCTGTTCACCGTGCCGGTGGCGTTCACGCTCACGGACCAGCTGCGGGGCGACACCAGGTCGGCCGTCCTGCGCGAGGCCGACGCCATGGCCCTGCTGCTGGGCGACGGCCGGGCCGCCTCCTGCCGGGCGCTGGAGGAGATGGCCAAGGCCTACGACGACGAGATCCAGGTGACCCGGACCGCGAGCTGCCCGGCGGACCTGCCCCGGCCGACGGCGGACGCGGCCCTGACCAGGGCCCTGAAGGAGGGCAGGTCCACGACCGACTGGGGCTCCTCCTTCATCTGGGGCCCCGAACTGGAGATCACGGTGCCGGCCCGCGCGGCCGGCACGGACCGGGTCGTCGGCGCCGTGCGCATCCTGTACTCGACCGACGAGATGACCGGCCGGCTGTGGCAGATCTGGGGCTTCCGGGCGGTCCTCGCCGTGCTCGTCCTCGGGGTGGCCGCCCTGCTCGGCGTCGCGGTGGCCCGGCGCCTGACCCGGCCGCTGCGCCAGCTCAACGACATGGCCAGCAAGTTCAGCGACGGCGATCTGACCGCCCGCTCCCCCGTGACGGGCCCGCCCGAGACCCAGACCCTGGCGCGCACCCTCAACCAGGGCGCCGAACGCCTGGACACCCTGATCGCGGCCCAGCGCATCTTCGTAGCGGACGCCTCCCACCAACTGCGCACCCCGCTCACGGCGTTGCGGCTGTCCCTGGACAACATCGCGGACGGCGTCGACGACGAGTTCGTCCGGGAGGACGTGGAGCAGGCGACCGCGGAGGTCGTCCGGATGACCCGGCTGGTCAGCGGGCTGCTGGTGCTGGCCCGGGCCGAGGCGAAGGTGACGGCGGCCGAGCCGCTCCCGCTGACGGACATCGTGCGGGAGCGGCTCGCCGTGTGGAGGCCGGCCGCCGACGAGCGCGGAGTCACCATCGCGCTCAGGGGGAGTACCGACGGCCGGCCGTCTGTGCTGGCCGGCCCTGGTCATCTGGACCAGATGCTGGACAACGTGCTCTCCAACGCCCTGGAGGTCTCGCCCGACGGCGGGACGATCACCGTGCGGGTGGAGCCCCGGGGCGATGTGGTGGGGGTGTCGGTCCTGGACGAGGGGCCCGGCATGTCGGACGCCGAGAAGTCCCGTGCCTTCGACCGCTTCTGGCGAGGCCAGGGCCTGACCGGGAAGTCCGGCTCCGGCCTCGGTCTCGCCGTCGTCAGGCAACTGGCGACGGACGACGGCGGGACCGTTGCGCTGACGGACGCTCCGGGCGGCGGCCTGTGCGTGACGATCACGCTCCGGGCGTCCCACCGCGGCGGCGGCTGACCTCTCTCAGCCCTGCGGCATCTTCGAGGAGTGGTGGTTCACGATCAGCCACTTCCCGTTCGGCTGCTTCTCGTAGGCGTAGGTGTAGCGGGCCTTGACGGTGCTCTGCGCGCCCGTGTCGTGGTCGGTGAGCGCGAACTCGTACACACCGGTGTCGATGACGGTGTCGCGGTCGAGGACGTTGACGACGGACTCGATCTTCGTGCCCTGCGGCTTGTTCTGGAGGAAGTGCTCGAAGTAGTCGACGATGCCGGCTCTGTCCGTACGGACCTGGTTGGAGACCGTCGGCAGCAGGACCGCGTCCTTCGCGTACAGGTCGGCGACCTTCTCCGGGTCACCGGTCCGCAGGGCGGCGTTCCACTGGTCGAACAGCGCCAGCACCTGCGTCTTGGTCACGGGCTTGGTGTGCCTGCCGCCCTGGTGCCCGGCGTCGGCTCCGGCGACCCCGGCACCGAGGGCGAAGGTGCCGGCGGCCAGGACCGCGGTGGCGGTGGCGGTGGCGGCTATGCGTCGGCGGGCGGGACGGCGGTTCATGACATCTCCGGTGTGATCGAGGGGAGTCGGCTTGCCTCCGCGTTGTCTGCGGTGGAAGTGACTCCAGCCTCGCGTTTCACCGGTTAGGGGCCGTACAGCGCGCGTCCAGGGCCCGTACAAGGAGCCCCCAAATCACGCTGCGTGACCGGGGGCCGGCCGCTACGGTCTGGGCATGGAGATATTGCGCTACGTGGCGTTCAGCTCGGATCCCGAGGGCGGCAACCCGGCCGGGGTGGTGCTCGACGCGAGCGGTGCCGACGACGCGGCGATGCTCGCGACGGCGGCCGAAGTGGGCTATTCGGAAACGGCGTTCGCGGTGGACGCCTGCGACGGCTCCCTGAACGTCCGCTACTTCAGCCCGCTCGCCGAGGTGCCGTTCTGCGGCCACGCGACGATCGCCACGGCCGTCGCCCACGCCGAGCGCCACGGCACCGGGCGGCTGCTGCTGCGCACCGCGGCGGGCCTGGTCACGGTCACCACGGACCGGGCGGCGGACGGCTCCCTCGTGGCGACCCTGGTGAGCGTCGCCCCGCGCACGGTCCCCCTCGCTGAGGCCGACGTCGCCGAACTGCTGGCGATCCTCGGCTGGTCCGCCGGCGACCTGGACCCGGCCCTGCCGCCCCGCGTCGCCTTCGCCGGGGCCTGGCACCCGGTCGTCGCCGCCGCGACCCGGGACCGACTGGCGGACCTGGACTACGACATGGCCGCGCTCACCGCCCTCATGGCCCGCAGGGACTGGACCACGGTCGACCTCGTCTGGCGCGAGTCCCCCACCGTCTTCCACGCCCGCAACCCGTTCCCGCCCGGCGGCGTGACCGAGGACCCGGCGACGGGAGCGGCGGCGGCGGCGTTCGGCGGCTACCTCAGGGAACTCGAACTCGCGCCCACGCCCACGACCCTGACGATCCACCAGGGCGCGGACATGGGCCGCCCGAGCACGATCACGGTGACGGTGCCGGCGGACCCGCACAGCGGAATCGGCGTCACCGGTACGGCCGTTCGGATCTGACCGGCTACTTCGCCGGGCGCAGCCCCAGGGGCCCGGCGATCTCCTCGGCCATCACGCGGCCCGCCTCGATCTCCAGTGTGTCGTCGCCCATGCCCTGGTCCGTGTCCAGGCCGTCGAGTTCGGCCAGGGGCTGGTTGAGGCGGACGTGCGCGAGGACCGACTGGAGGGCCCGCAGGCTCGCCGAGGCGGTGGAGCCCCAGTTGGAGAAGTAGGAGAACTGCCACCACCACAGGGCCTCCGTGGTGCGGCCCGCCCGGTAGTGGGACATGCCGTGGCGCAGGTCCGTGATGACGTCCGTGAGGTCGTCGGAGATGCGGGCCGGAACCGGGGCCTTGCGGGGCTCGTAGGGGTCGAAGACCTCGGAGTAGACGTCGATGGGGTCCAGCAAGCGGGCCAGGTTCTCGCGGAGCTCGTCGACGTCCGGCTCGGGACCCGAGTCGGGTTCGTAGCGCTCGTCGGGCACGATGTCCTCGTGCGCGCCGAGCCGGCCGCCGGCCAGGAGGAGTTGGGAGACCTCCAGGAGGAGGAAGGGCACGGCCGATTCCGGCTCGTCGCCCTTCGCGACCTCCGTGACGGCGACCAGGAAGCTCTCGATCTGGTCCGCGATCTGGACCGCGAAATCGTCCGGGTTCTGGTCGGTCGCGTGCAGCGTGGCGTCAGACATCTAGGAGTCGTCTCCCCTCGAAGGCGCGTCCGAGGGTGACCTCGTCCGCGTATTCCAGGTCCCCACCCACCGGGAGGCCGCTGGCCAGGCGGGTGACCTTCAGGCCCATGGGCTTGATCATGCGGGCGAGGTACGTCGCCGTCGCCTCGCCCTCCAGGTTCGGGTCCGTGGCCAGGATCAGCTCGGTGACCGTCCCGTCCGCCAGGCGGGCCAGGAGCTCCCTGATCCGCAGGTCGTCGGGGCCGACCCCGTCGATCGGGCTGATCGCGCCGCCCAGGACGTGGTAGCGGCCCCGGAACTCACGCGTGCGCTCGATCGCCACGACGTCCTTCGGCTCCTCGACCACGCAGATGACGGCCGGGTCGCGGCGGGTGTCGCGGCAGATGTTGCACAGCTCCTCCTGCGCGACGTTGCCGCAGGTCGCGCAGAAGCGGACCTTCGCCTTGACCTCCATCAGGGCCTGCGCGAGGCGCCGTACGTCCGTCGGCTCCGCCTGGAGGATGTGGAAGGCGATCCGCTGGGCGCTCTTCGGACCGACGCCGGGCAGCCGCCCCAGCTCGTCGATCAGGTCCTGGACCACGCCTTCGTACAACGGACTGCCCTTCCTGGGTCTTCGGGGTCGGTACGCACCGTCCCGTACGTACCGTAGTTGTCTGCCGCCTGTCCGAGGAAGGCGGTGCGCCGGGTCAGAAGGGCAGGCCGGGGATACCGCCGCCGCCCAGACCCTGCGCGAGCGGGCCCAGCTTCTGCTGCTGGAGCGTCTGCGCGTTCTCGTTGGCCGCCTGGACGGCCGCCACGACGAGGTCGGCGAGGGTGTCGGTGTCCTCCGGGTCCACCGCCTTCGGGTCGATCTTCAGGGCGCGCAGTTCTCCGGCGCCGGTGACGGTGGCCGTCACCAGACCGCCGCCCGCCTGCCCGTCGACCTCCGTCTGCGCCAGTTCCTCCTGCGCCTGTGCCAGGTCCTGTTGCATCTTCTGGGCCTGCTGGAGCAGCTGCTGCATATTGGGCTGGCCACCACCGGGGATCACGATCAGCTCCTTGCTCGGTACGGGTTTTCCCGTTCGGCACGAGCCTACGTGGTCGGGGCTGCCGTCGCCCCAGCACTCTTTCGAGTGAGTCCCTCTCGCGCCCTATACCCGATCAAGGAATACTTCCGGGCGGAAAAGAGGCGAAAGCTACGTGTTCGCCACCCATTGGGAGGTAGGAAGGGTCGGGCGCGTTCCGGATGCGGGTTTTCGTCCATCGCGCAGCGTGATCGGTGAGTGAACCGTACGTGGTCATTCGTGGTCAGTGAGGAGTGCCGGGTGGGTCAGCCGGAGATGCAGCCCGAGGGGCCGCCTCAGGACGGGCGGGGCGAGCAGGCGGCGGCCGGGCTGCGGCCGGGCGATCTGACGGGGCGGGTCTTCCCGCTCGGGGACTGGGGCGAGCCGGCGGTCCGGCTGGACGAGCTGTACCGGTGGGTGGAGCGCGGGGCGCTGCGGACGGCGGCCTGGTACCTCGCGGACCGGGTGTGGAAGCGGCGGTGCGCGCGGGTGCTGCGCTGCGGGACCGCGGCCGGGGCGGTCACCGGGGTGGCGCTGCCCCTGCTGGATCTGACCGGCGTCGCGGCCGGAACCGCGCCCTGGGGGTGTCTGGCGCTGCTGCTGGGGGCGGCCTGCGTGGCCGTCGACCGGTACTTCGGGGTGACGTCCGGGTGGATGCGGGACGTGGCCACCGCGCAGGCCGTGCAGCGGCGACTTCAGGCGCTTCAGTTCGACTGGGCGGCGGAGAGCGTGCGGGAGGTCCTCGGCCCGGCGGAGGGCACGGCGGGCGAGGCCGCCGAGCGGTGCCTCGGGGTGCTGCGGCGGTTCTCCGAGGACATGACGGAGCTGGTGCGGGTGGAGACCGCCGACTGGATGGGCGAGTTCCGGTCGGGGTGTGCCGCGCCGGTGGGGTTGCAGGCGGTCGTGTTCCCGGGACCGGGCCGCGGGCCCGAGACCGGGGTGAACGGGCGGTTCCCGGTGCCGCCGCACGGCGGGACCCGGCCGAACATGCCGCGCCAGCGCCCGCCGGAGCCACGGTGAGAAGCCTCGGCTCCCGGCGTCCTGCGCGTGTTGCTCACTGCCTCGTGTACGTCAGCCGCTCGCCGCTGCTCGTGTTCACGCGTTCCAGCGTGCCGTCCGACAGGAGGGTCACCTCGGTGGCCGCGCCGGGGGTGCAGGCGGTGCGGGGCTGTCCGACCTTCACGGTGGACGGGCCGATGCTCAGCGCGCCGTCGGTGCCCGGTTCCGCGGTCAACCGGCCCTCGAACACGCAGTGGTAGGTGCCGCCGCCCCGGGTCGGTCCGTCGGCCACGAGGGACAGGACGGTGTCGCCCGGCTCGCCCTGCTGGAGGGTGAGTGAGCGGCTGTGCTCGCCGTCGGCGTTGTCGATGGTCGTGGTCCAGGTGCCGAGGTACCCGGTCGGGATCGTGCCGTCCGCCGGGGAGGGGGAGGTGCCCTGCTGCGAGGTCGTCGGGGACGGACCCGGAGTGGTCGGGGACGTGCCCGTGCTCTGCGTGGGGCCGGGGCGGTCGTCGGCCCGGTCGTCGCCGCCGCCCTGCATCAGCGCGTACACCGACCCGCCCGCGGCGAGCGCGACGACCAGGGCGATGACGACGAGCAGCGCGGTGGAGCGGCCGTCTCTTTCCCGCTGCGGCTGCGGGGGGCCGTACGGCGGGGTCGTGCCGTAGGGCGGCGGGCCGTAGGGCGGGGTGGAGCCGAGGCCGCCGTAGGCGGGGTGGGGCTGGGGGTGCTGCTGGGGGTAGCCGTACGCGGGGTACGGGGGCGCAGGTGTCTGCACCTGCGGCTGGGGCGGGACGCCCGCGGCCGGGAGTTGCCGTGGTGCCGGGGGTGCGCCCTGGCCCGCCACCAGGGTGGGCAGATGGTCGACCGGCCCGCCCTCGCCGGGCGGACCCGGCGGGGGCGGGCCGGGGGTCGCGGCGGGCGCCGCCACGGGGGCCGGCGGCAGCACGGGGCGCGGTGACGACTCGTCGGCGGCGGGCGCGTGTTCCGGGGGTCGGGCCGGGGCCGGGGTTGTCGCCGGGGCCGGAGCCCTGCCGGCCGGCGGGCGGCCCGGAAGGGTCCGCTCCCTCGGCGGGGCCGGCTCCCTCCGGATCCTCCGTCTCCAGCAGCCGCACCGCGTGCCGCCCCAGTTGCGCCACCAGCGCGCTCGGCAGCCACGGATCGAGGGCACGGCCGTCGGCGACGGTGTCGTGCGCGCCCGTGCGTTGAAGGACGCGGTCGAGGGAGGGCCGGGCGGCGGGGTCCTTGCGCAGGCAGTCCCGGACCAGGTCGGCGATGCCCTCGGGGACGCCGTCCAGGTCCGGTTCCTCCTGGGCGATGCGGAACATCATGGCGTGCACGCCGCTGTTGGCGGTGCCGAAGGGCAGTTTGCCGGTGGCGGCGTAGGCGACGACCGAGCCGAGGCAGAAGACGTCGCACGCCGGGGTGATGCGGTCGCCCCGCACCTGCTCGGGCGCCATGAAGCCGGGCGATCCGACGAGCGCGCCGGTGCGCGTGAGCCCGCCGTCCGTCACCGTCTCCAGGGCGCGGGCGATGCCGAAGTCGATGACGCGCGGGCCGTCGATGGTGACCAGCACGTTGGACGGCTTGAGGTCGCGGTGCACGATGCCGGCGGCGTGGATGTCCTTGAGGGCGTGCGCGAGTCCGGCCGCGAGGATGCGGACCGTGCGCTCGGGCAGGGCGCCGTGGTCGTGCCCGACGACCTGCTGGAGGCTCGGCCCGGCGACGTATCCGGTGGCGACCCACGGCACGGTGGCCTCGGTGTCCGCGTCGAGCACCGGCGCCGTCCAGTACCCGCCGACCCGCCGCGCGGCCTGCACCTCCTGCCGGAACCGCTCCCGGAACTCCTCCTGCGCGGCGAGTTCCTCACGGACCAGTTTCACGGCGACCGTGCGGCCCCGCCCGGAGCGGGCCAGATACACGTGCCCCATGCCCCCCGCACCGAGCCGCGCCAGCAGCCGGTACGCACCGATCTGCTGCGGATCCCCGGGCCCCAGCTTCTCCATCGCTCAGCCGCCTTCCCCCCACACGCGAGCAACGGATCGAGAATAGTGCGGGGCCGGGGCCGCGTGGCCTGGACGACCTCTACGGTTCCGTAACAGGCGGACCTGCCTGGTCGAGCACCGTGGACAGCCGTTCCAGCATCCGCACCGCCTCCGCCAGCTCCGCCTCCCCGAACGCCTGCGCAAGCCGGTCCGCGAAGGCCGCGTGGCCGGGGTCGATCCGGGCGATCGCCGCACGGCCCTCCTCGGTCGGCGCGAGGAGCTTGGCGCGGCGGTGCGCCGGGTTCGGCCGGTACTCCGCGAGCCCCCGCTCCACCAGCAGGTCGGCGATGCGCTGCACGCTCTGCCGGGTGATGCCCATGGCGCGGGCGATGCCGGAGACGGGCAGCGGCTCCCCGAGGACCGCGCCGAGCACCTGCCACCAGGCGGCGGTGAGTCCGGCGGGCCGGGCCAGTTCCTCCGCGACGGCGAGGAACTGGCCGTTGAGCCGGAACACCCCGAGGGCACTGCGGCTGAGGAGGTCCTGACGCTCGCGGCTCACAGCGCGCCGGCCTTCTCCAGCACCGCGTACGCCGAGACGTCGGAGTGGTGGAACAGCCGGAACCAGGCGTCCAGCACCTCACCCTCGTAGACCCCGAGCAGCCGGAGGATCTCGCGGGCGAAGGCGACGGGCTCGGTCGGGCCGGCGGTGACCAGGGCGCCGTCGGTGACGGCGTCGGCCTCGACGTAGCGTCCGCCGCCCGCGTAGCCGGTCGCGGCCAGGTAGAAGGAGACGGCGCTGGTGTGGTCGCGGTCGTCGAGCAGGCCCTGGCGGGCGAGTCCGGCGGTGGCTCCGCAGATCGCGGCGACCGGGACGCCCGCGTCCAGGAAGGACCGGGCCGTGCGGGCGAAGGGGGCGAGGTCGTCGGTCGTGTCCCAGAGGTCGGCGCCCGGGAGGATCAGCAGCGCGCTGTCCTCGGGGCGCAGATCGTCCAGGGCCAGGTCGGGCTGGATGCGCAGGCCCCCGACGCTCCGCACCGGGGCGGCGGACGGGCCGACGGTCCGGATCTCGTGGCCGGTGCGGGCGAGCTGGGCCGTGGCGTGGCCGGTCTCCCAGTCGGCGAGGGTGTCGTAGACGGCGAGATGGACGGGCTTGCCGGAGCGGCCGGTGGTGGCGTTCATGACTCCTCCTCGGTCCTGCACTGCTTATGACAACATCCTGTCACTATGACAGAAAGCTGTCAATGCACTGCCCGTGTCCCTGTCCCCTGGACAACCTGTCTGAGGAAGGCGTCCGAGGCCCGACAGGCCGCCGCTTTCACCACCGTCTCCCCCGCACCTACGCTCGCCCGCATGACCCCTCAGCCGAACCCCGAAGCCGGTGCCGCCGTCAAGGCCGCCGACCGTGACCACGTGTTCCACTCCTGGTCCGCTCAGGAGCTCATCGACCCGCTCGCCGTCGCCGGCGCCGAGGGGTCGTACTTCTGGGACTACGACGGCCGGCGCTACCTCGACTTCTCCAGCGGGCTCGTCTACACGAACATCGGCTACCAGCACCCGAAGGTCGTCGCCGCGATCCAGGAGCAGGCCGCGAGGATGACGACCTTCGCGCCCGCCTTCGCGGTCGAGGCCCGGTCGGAGGCGGCCCGGCTGATCGCCGAGCGGACCCCGGGCGACCTGGACAAGATCTTCTTCACCAACGGCGGCGCCGACGCCGTCGAGCACGCCATCCGGATGGCCCGTCTGCACACGGGCCGCCCGAAGGTGCTCTCGGCGTACCGCTCGTACCACGGCGGCACCCAGCAGGCCGTGAACCTCACCGGCGACCCGCGCCGCTGGGCCTCCGACAGCGGCACCGCCGGGGTCGTGCACTTCTGGGCGCCCTACCTCTACCGCTCCCGCTTCTACGCCGAGACCGAGGAGCAGGAGTGCGCCCGGGCGCTGGAGCACCTGGAGACGACGATCGCCTTCGAGGGGCCCTCGACCGTCGCGGCGATCATCCTGGAGACCGTCCCGGGCACGGCCGGGATCATGGTCCCGCCGCCCGGCTACCTCGCCGGGGTGCGGGAGATCTGCGACAAGCACGGGATCGTCTTCGTCCTGGACGAGGTCATGGCCGGGTTCGGCCGGACCGGTGAGTGGTTCGCCGCGGACCTGTTCGACGTCACGCCCGACCTGCTGACGTTCGCGAAGGGCGTGAACAGCGGGTACGTGCCGCTGGGCGGGGTCGCGATCTCCGGTGCCATCGCCGAGACGTTCGGGAAGCGCCCCTACCCCGGCGGACTGACGTACTCCGGGCACCCGCTGGCGTGCGCCGCCGCGGTGGCGACGATCAACGTCATGGCCGAGGAGGGCGTCGTCGAGAACGCGGCCCGGCTGGGCGCCGACGTGGTCGGGCCGGAGCTGCGCGCGCTCGCCGAGCGGCACAGAAGCGTCGGCGAGGTGCGCGGCACCGGCATGTTCTGGGCGCTGGAGCTGGTCCGCGACCGCGAGACGCGGGAGCCGCTGGTGCCGTACAACGCGGCCGGTGCGGCGAACGCCCCCATGGCCGCCTTCGCCGCCGCCGCGAAGAAGGGCGGGCTGTGGCCCTTCGTGAACATGAACCGGACGCATGTCGTGCCGCCCTGCAACATCAGCGAGGCGGAGCTCAAGGAAGGGCTCGCCGTCCTGGACGCGGCGCTGTCGGTGGCGGACGAGTACACCGGGTAAACACCTGTAAACCCGTCAGTAACCGACATCCTCGCGTCCCGTTCGAACGCGTAAGGTGGCGTGCTCGTAGACATACATATACGCGCACGCCACCCGAACGCGACGAGGGAGACGCCCTGACCATGCCCGCCAGCACCGGCAACGGCGCCGTGACGCGCAGCACCCTGCGGCAGCAGATCGCCGACGCGCTCCGTGACGAGGTGCTGGCCGGGCGGCTCCAGCCGGGGCAGGAGTTCACGGTCAAGGAGATCGCCGAGCAGTACGGGGTGTCCGCGACGCCGGTGCGCGAGGCGCTCGTCGACCTGTCCGCGCAGGGACTCCTCGAAGCCGACCAGCACCGCGGCTTCCGGGTGCGCGAATACTCGGTCGACGACTTCCGCGGCATGATCGAGGCCCGCGGGCTGGTCATCGAGGGCATGTTCCTCGCGCTGAACGAGGGGCGGCCCAATGCGGTGCGGCCCGATGACCCCCGGGCCGCCGCCGTCGTCGCCGGGGTCCGCAGGCGCGGCGAGGAGGCGCAGCGGGCCGCCGCGGCCGGTGACCTCACCGTGCTCATCGGCTACGACCTGCGCTTCTGGCGCGAACTCGGCGCCTGCTTCGGCAACCCCTACCTCGCCGACTTCCTGCACCGGCTGCGCGTCCAGACCTGGGTCTGCGCGGTGCAGCACCTGCGCCGGCTCACCGATCTGCGCGGCGAGCTGTGGGCCGGTCACACGCAGCTGGTGGACGCCCTGATCGACCGCGACAACGAGGCCGCACGGGCGATCATCGCCGCGTACAACACGCACTCCCTCACCCTGATCGAGCGGCTCGCCTCCCGATGACCCGCGTCGCCGCTGCCCGTGTGGGTATGGGACATGCACGGCGGGAGCCGTGACCACGGCGCACCGCTACCCTTCTTGACCACCGTGCTACCCGACCGCGCTGAGCGAGGAGCCTTCTTTGGCCTGTGACCTGTGGCTGGTACCGCTCGTGGACGTGTTGTGCCACACGCCGGACAACCCCTTCGCCGAGGAACTCGCGCAATACAACAAGGTGCTCGCCGAGGCCGGTCTGCCGCCGGTTCCGGTCTACCAGTACATGCCGGGCCTGTCCGGCGAGGTCGCCCCGGTCGCGGGCTTCGACTACGACGCGCTGCACTTCCTGCGCCGCGCCTATCTGCTCCAGGTCTGCGGCCTGCCGGTGACGCCCGTGGACGAACTCGGCGGCGACTACGAGCAGTTGCTGGAGATGTTCGAGTCGACGGCCCAGCAGTCGCACCTGGTCTGGCACTACGACCACGCGGGCGCCTACGTCCCCGTCGACTTCCCCAGCCCGCTCGCCGACGACGACCTCCTCGCGGGCGGCGGCCCGCTGGGCTCCTCGCACGCCCTGCTGCGGGAACTGGAGACGGTCGCGCCGGGCATCGGCATCGACCCGGCCAACCCGCCGGCCGCTCCCCAGCCGCCGCTCGCCCCGACGGAGCTGGAGGAACCCGCCGTCCCCGCCCCGTACGACCCGAGTCCGTTCGCCCGTGAGCGGCACGTCTGGCTGGGGCTGCACGCGGCCGTGACCCGCAGTCTCGCCCAGGGGTCGATGATCGTGTTCAGCTGAGCGCCGGGCTCAGCGGCCCATCTGCGAGAGGCCCTTCTGCACGTCCTCCATGTTCATCACCGGCGTGTAGGTGATCTCCGCGTCCAGCTGGAGGAAGAAGGGCTCGCTGATGACCGGCATCTGCCAGCTGTCCTGCATGTCGAAGACCACGTAGGCGGTGCGCTTGCCGTGGTCGGTGGTGAAGTAGGCCGCTTCGGGCTTGATCTGTTCCATCGACTCCTGGATCAGCTTCCCCAGGGTGCCGTTGCGGATGGCCTCGTTGGCCTTCTCCGTGTCCATGGACGCCTTGAGCAGTACGCGCATCGCGGTCACCTTCTCTGGTCGACGCACGTGGGGGTATGGCTTCAGCGTATGCCTGTTCCGCCCGTCTCTCCCTGCGGGAGAACGCAGGCCGCCCCCCGTGGGCACGAGGGGCGGCCTGCTTACGCGGGGCGGCTCAGATGAACGAGTTGATCTCGATCGTCTCGTCGCGGCCCGGGCCCACGCCGATCGCGGAGATCGGGGCGCCGGACATCTCCTCCAGCGCCTTCACATACGCCTGGGCGTTCTTCGGGAGGTCGGCGAAGGTCTTCGCCTTGGAGATGTCCTCGTTCCAGCCCGGGAGCATCTCGTAGACCGGCTTGGCGTGGTGGAAGTCGGTCTGGGAGTAGGGGAGCTCCTCGACCCGCTTGCCGTCGATCTCGTACGCCACGCAGACCGGGATCTGCTCCCAGCCGGTGAGGACGTCGAGCTTGGTGAGGAAGAAGTCGGTCAGGCCGTTCACGCGGGTCGCGTAGCGGGCGATGACCGCGTCGAACCAGCCGCAGCGGCGGTCACGGCCGGTGGTGACACCCCGCTCGCCACCGATGCGGCGCAGCGCCTCACCGTCCTCGTCGAACAGCTCCGTCGGGAACGGGCCGGCGCCGACACGGGTCGTGTACGCCTTGAGGATGCCGATGACCCGGCTGATCTTCGTCGGGCCCACGCCGGCGCCGGTGCAGGCGCCGCCCGCGGTCGGGTTCGACGAGGTGACGAAGGGGTACGTGCCGTGGTCGATGTCGAGCAGCGTGCCCTGGCCGCCCTCGAACAGGACGACCTTGTCGTCCTCCAGCGCCTGGTTGAGCACCAGGACGGTGTCGGAGACGTACGGGGCGAGCTTGTCGGCGTAGGCCAGCAGCTCCTCGACCACCTGGTCCACGGCGATCGCGCGCCGGTTGAAGAGCTTGGTGAGGACCTGGTTCTTGACGTCGAGGGCCGCCTCGACCTTCTGCGTGAGGATCGACTCGTCGTACAGGTCCTGCACGCGGATGCCGACGCGGTTGATCTTGTCGGCGTAGGTCGGGCCGATGCCGCGCCCGGTGGTGCCGATCTTCCGCTTGCCGAGGAAGCGCTCGGTCACCTTGTCCATCGTCACGTTGTAAGGCGTGATGATGTGCGCGTTTCCGCTGAGGAGGAGCTTGGACGTGTCGACGCCACGCTCGTTCAGACCGCTCAGCTCGGAGAGCAGGACCGACGGGTCGACGACGACGCCGTTTCCGATGACCGGCGTGCAGCCGGGAGACAGGATTCCGGAAGGGAGGAGGTGCAGTGCGTACTTCTGGTCACCGACGACCACCGTGTGGCCGGCATTGTTGCCGCCCTGGTAGCGCACCACATAGTCCACGGAGCCACCGAGAAGGTCGGTGGCCTTTCCCTTGCCTTCGTCACCCCACTGAGCACCGAGCAGCACAAGTGCGGGCACGCGCGTACACCCCTTCCGGGCGGGGCATGTCCATGGTCGAGGGCGAACGCGGAGAATATGCAGCCGCGTGCACCGCGACCGCCGTTGGCCGCCAACCGTCGGACCGGATGCCCCGGAATAGACGAAGCCCCTGGCGCAATAGCGCAAGGGGCTCTTGCACAAAGATGCTACCCGAGGAAGCGAGGCATGGCCGAGGTGGCGACTTCCGCGACGTCCGAGCAGCTGTTGGTGGTGGTCGACCCGGTCGCCCGTAGGTCGGACGGCGAGTCCGTCAGGATCGCGAAAGACGTGCTCGGAGCGGGTGCCGGCTTGAAGCTGTGCCTGCCGGACGGGCCGGAGGAGTTCGCCAGGGCGCTGGCCCGGCGGGGCTCGCGACGGCCGGTGGTGGTGGGCGACGACCGTGCGCTGATCCGCGCGGTGGCGCTGCTGCACCGCCACCGGGAGCTGGCCGGATGCGCCCTGTCGGTGGTGCCGGTCGGGGGCGCGCTGTCCCTGGCCCGGTCGCTGGGGGTGCCGACGGGGCCGGTGGCCGCGGCGCGGGCGGTGCTCGACGGGGTCGAGCGGCGGATGGACCTGATGGTCGACGACAGCGACGGGGTGGTGCTCGGCGCGCTGCGGATACCGCCGCTGCGGCTCTCGCCGGCGGCCGGGGCGGGCCCGGAGGCCGCGCCGGATCCGGACGAGGTGCCGGGCCGTCCGTGGCTGCGGACCTGCCAGTCCCTCGTCCGGACGCTGGTTCCGCCGGGCCGCCCGTCCCGGCCGGCCGCGGCGCCCGAGCCGGGGCCGTCCCGGCTGCGGGTCGAGGTGGACGGGGAGACCCTCGTCGACCTGAACCAGCCGGTGGAGGCGGTGTCGGTGTCACCGGCCGCGCCGGGCGTCGCGTCGGTGGAGGTCAGACCCGTGTCGGTGGGGGCGGAGGCCTCGCCTCTGCTGGCGGAGGGCCGGACGGTGACGGTGTCCGGGGCGCACTTCCGCTACCGCGCGGACACGGTGGTGTCGGGGCCGGTGCGGACGCGGACCTGGGTGGTGCGGGAGGGGGCGTGGGGGCTGACGGTACCGGCGGGCAGTGAGCCGACCGGTTCGTGATCCTTTCCAGGGACGGGGCTCACCCCGGCCCGAACGTCTTGTCCCGGTGCACCCGCCAGCGCTCCATCATCGCGGCGAGTTCGCCCTCCACGAACTCGAAGAAGGCGAGGGTCTCCGACATCCGGCGGCCGGCCGGGGTCTCGGCGCCGAGGCTGGTGACGCCCTCGCGCAGGGCGATCTCCCACCGTTTGAGGACGGCGTCGCGGTTGGTGAGGGCCTCGTACCACTGGTCGCCGTGCACCCGGTAGCGCTCCCGGCGCGAGCCCGGCTCCCGTTCGCGCGAGACCATGTGTGTCTGGGCCAGATAGCGCACCGCCCCGGACACCGCCGCGGGGCTGATCCGCAACTGCTCCCCCAGCTCGGCGGAGGTCATCGAGCCCTCGTCGGAGGAGAGCAGCGCCGCGAAGACACGGGCGGGCATCCGCGCCATCCCCGCCTCGACGAGCTGCGCGGCGAAGGACTCCACGAACCTCGACACGGCCTCCGCGTCCCGGCCGGTCCCGGCTGATTCCGTCATGAGGCCCATCCTATCCAGGGTTCACATGGTTCTTTAACTTCACAAATTTCTGAAGGAAGCGTACGTTCTGAAGCATGACGAAGGCCATCACCGTCTCCGGACTGCACAAGTCCTTCGGGCGGACGCACGCTCTCGACGGGCTCGACCTGGAGGTCGCCGCCGGTGAGGTCCATGGCTTCCTCGGCCCCAACGGCGCCGGGAAGTCCACCGCCATCCGGATCCTGCTGGGTCTGCTGCGTGCCGACTCGGGGGCCGCGCAGGTGCTGGGCCGCGACCCCTGGGGGGACGCGGTCGAGGTGCACCGCCGGATCGCATACGTCCCAGGCGACGTGACGCTGTGGCGCAACCTCTCCGGCGGCGAGGTCATCGACCTCTGCGGCCGGCTGCGCGGAGGGCTCGACGCGGGGCGCCGCGCGGAGCTGGTCGAGCGCTTCGAACTCGACCCGACCAAGAAGGGCCGCACGTACTCCAAGGGCAACCGGCAGAAGGTCGCCCTGGTCGCCGCGTTCGCCTCGGACGTCGACCTGCTGATCTTGGACGAGCCGACCTCGGGCCTGGACCCGCTGATGGAGGAGGTCTTCCGGCGCTGCGTCGAGGAGGAACGCGACCGGGGCCGCACGGTCCTGCTCTCCTCCCACATCCTCAGCGAGGTCGAGGAGCTGTGCGACCGGGTGAGCATCATCCGGGCCGGCCGTACGGTCGAGAGCGGTTCGCTCGCCGACCTGCGCCATCTGACCCGCACCAGCGTCGTCGCCGAACTCGCCGGGCCGCCCGACGGGTTGTGGGCGCTGCCCGGCGTGCACGACCTCGACGTACGGGGGCGCCGCGTCCGGCTCCAGGTCGACACCGACCGGCTGGATGGCGTCCTGCGGTCGCTGAGCGAGTCGGGCGTGCGGTCGCTGACGTCGACACCGCCCACGCTGGAGGAACTGTTCCTGCGGCACTACCAGGACGAGGCGGCGGCCCGATGACGGCGTTCGCGGTACGGCACGGCGGCTCGCGCCAACTCGCCGGAACCGGCACCCTGCTGCGCTTCGCCCTGCGCCGCGACCGGCTGATGATCCCCGTGTGGATCGCGGTCGACGCGCTGATGGTCCTCTCCATGCCGGGCACGCTGGAAGGCCTGTACGGCACCCCGGCCGAACGCGCCGACCTGGTCCGGCAGATGGCGGCCAACTCCTCACTGCGTGCGATGGTCGGCCCGGTCTTCGGCGACTCACTGGGCGCCCTCACGGCCTGGCGGGTCGGCATCTACGCCGGTGCCCTGGCGGCCGTGATGAGCCTGCTGGTCGTCGTCCGGCACACCCGGGACGAGGAGGAGAGCGGCCGTCAGGAACTGGTCGCGTCCGGGGCGGTGGGCCGCCGGGCCTCGCTGACGGCGGCCCTGCTGGCGGCGGCCGTGGCGAACGCGGTTCTGGCGCTGCTGGTGACGGTGGGGCTGGCCGGGCAGGGCGCGGCCGGGGCCCTGGCCCTCGGGCTCGGGATCGCCGGGGTCGGGATGGTCTTCGCCACGATGGCGGCGATCGTCGCGCAGCTGACGGAGAGCGCACGGCTGGCCCGCGGCCTGACGGCGGCGGTGCTCGGGACCGCGTTCGTCCTGCGCGCGGCGGGCGACTCGGGGACGCACGACGGCTCGTCGGTTCTGACCTGGCTCTCGCCGCTGGGCTGGCTGGAGAACCTGCGGCCCTACGCCGGCGAACGCTGGTGGGTGCTCGCGCTCCTGTCCGGAGCGGTCGTCCTCCAGGGGGCAGTTGCCTACGCCCTGGCCGGCCGCCGGGACCTCGGCATGAGCTTCCTGCCGACCCGGCCGGGCCCCGCGTCCGGCAGGCTGGGCACCACGAGCGCCCTGGCCTGGCGGTTGCAGCGGGGCGGCGTGCTCGGCTGGAGCATCGGCTTCTTCCTCGCCGGGGTCGTCTACGGCGGCATGACCGAGGGCGCGGCCGACCTGGTCGGCGACAACGCCAACGCCCGGCGGATCATCGAGCGGATGGGCGGGCAGTCCGGCCTGACGGACGCGTTCCTGGCGTCCATGATCGGCATGCTGGGCCTGGTCGCGGCGCTCTGGATCGTGGCGTCGGTGCTGCGCCTGCACGGCGAGGAGACCTCGGGCCGGGCGGAACCGGTGCTGGCGAACGCCGTGGGGCGCCTGCGGTGGGCCGCCGGGCACCTGGTGATCGCCTTCGGCGGTGCCGCCTGGATCATGCTGCTGGCCGGACTGGGCTTCGCCGTCGGTTACGGCAGGCAGGTGGGGCCGGTCCTGGCCGCCTGCCTGGTGCAGCTCCCGGCGGTGTGGGTGGTCGGCGGCGTGGCGGTGCTGCTGCACGGCGTCCTGCCCCGGGCGGCCGTCGCGGCCTGGGGTCTCGCCGGGGCGGTACTGCTGATCGGCTGGATCGGGCCCGCGCTGGACGTGCCGCGGGCGGTGCTGGACGTCTCGCCGTTCGGGCATCTGCCGAAGCTGCCGGGCGGCTCCATGGAGTGGGGGCCGGTGGCGGTGCTGACGGGGGTGGCGGGGCTGCTGGTGGCCGGGGGGCTCGCAGGGTTGCGGAGGCGGGACATGTCCACGTGATCAGTCGACGTACTGCTTGAGTTCCTCGGTGTCGAGTTCCACCCCCATGGGCTCAGGCAGCGAGAGCTTCGCGCCGAAGGACTTCCTGACCGTGCTGCGGTATCCCTCGCCGGGTGCCGGATCGCTGTACAACGTGACCGAGCAGTCGTCGCGATCAATCAGCAGGTAGTGAGGGATTCCGGCCTCCGCGTATCCCAGGGGCTTCTCCTCGCGGTCCCGCCGGTGGGTGTCCGCGTCGTAGGAGGTGACCTCGACCGTCATCACAACGCCCTTGGTGCCGGCCCAGTCCCCTTCGCCCGCGAAGGTCCCCCGAGGGGCGAGCACGGCGTCCGGAAGTGCTCGGCCCTTGCGGTACTTCTCGATCCGCAGGCCCAGTTCGCCACCCCCGTAGAGCCACAGCCCGGTCCCTGCCATCAGGAAGCACTCCTGCAGCCACCTGATGACCTCACTGTGGTTGCCGTCCGTCATGCCCTTGACTCCGACCCGTCCGTTGATGAACTCCAACCTGACGGCGTCGAACCTGTTGGCCACGAGTGCGGCGAGCTCTTCGAACTCCTCCACTGACATCTGAGCCATGTGCTGCGCCATAACCGTCATGGTGCCCTCCTTCGCAGGCGCAGACCAGCTTGCCGAGCGGTCTGTGAGCACTGGACGGATCGCGCACATGATCATCCGAATGGGTGATCAACCCACCGCCACGGCCAGTCCCTCCAGCCCCCTGATCACAAAGTTCGGCTTCCGAACAGGCTCGGCGGCGAGTCGTAGCGTCGGGGCCCGCTCCAGCAGCGCCCCCATGGACGCCGCCAGCTCGATACGGGCCAGGGGTGCGCCGATGCAGTAGTGGATGCCGGCGCTGAAGGAGATGTGGGGGTTGTCCGCGCGGGTGAGGTCGAGGTCGGACGGGTTCCGGAACACCGCGGGGTCGTGGTTGGCGGAGCCGAAGAGCATGGCGATCTCCGCACCGCGCGGGATCGTCGTGCCGTCGATCTCGATCTCGTCCAGGACCCAGCGCTCGAACAGCTGCAACGGGGTGTCGTACCGCATCAGCTCCTCGATCGCGGAGGGGACGAGCGTGTGGTCCGCGCGCAGTCTCTCCAGCTGGTCCGGGGTGCGGAACAGGGCGTACCAGCCGTTGACCGTGGCGTTCACCGTCGCCTCGTGGCCGGCGTTGAGCAGCAGGACGCAGGTGGAGATCATCTCCTGCTCGGTGAGCCGGTCGCCCTCGTCGTGGGCCGCGATGAGACCCGAGATGAGGTCCTCGCCGGGCTCCTTGCGGCGGGCCGCGATCAGTTCGCGCAGGTAGTCGGAGAACTCGACCGACGCCCGGACCGCCTTCGCCGCCGTGTCCTCGGACGGCTTCAGCTCGTACATCCCGCAGATGTCCGCCGACCAGGGGCGCAGCGGGGCCCGGTCGGCCTCCGGGATGCCGAGCATCTCGGCGATCACCGCGACGGGGAGGGGCTCGGCGACGTCCGTCAGCAGGTCGCCGCCGCCTTTCGCGACCAGCGCGGACACCAGTTCGCCGGCCAGGCCCCGCACGTACGGCTTCAGCCGCTCCACCGTGCGCGGTGTGAACGCCTTCGACACCAGACGGCGGATCCGGGTGTGGTCCGGCGGCTCCAGGTCGAGCATTCCGTGGTCGTTGAGCGTGTGGAACGGCTCGTGCTCCGGCGGGGGCGCCGTGCGGCCGAACTCCTCGTGCGAGAAGCGGTGCTGGTACGTCCGGCCGAGGCGCCGGTCGCGCAGCAGTGCCGAGACGTCCGCGTGGTGCGGGACGAGCCACTGGTTCGTGGGCTCGAACCAGTGCACGCGGCCCCGGGCACGCAGCTCGGCGTAGACGGGGTACGGGTCGGCGAGGAACGCCGGGTCCCACGGGGCGAACCCGAGGTCGGAAACAGCTGCCATGAACGGACGCTAGCCCGGCAGCCCCCACTCTGACCAGGGGCGGCGCCCACCTGTCACCCCGGCGTCACCAGCCGCGCCTCGTACGCGAACACCGCTGCCTGGGTCCGGTCCCTGAGGCCCAGCTTCACCAGGATCCGGCTGACATGCGTCTTGATCGTCGACTCGGCGACGACCAGCCGCTCCGCGATCTCCGAGTTCGACAGGCCCTGCGCGATGAGGACCAGCACCTCCGTCTCCCGCTCGGTGAGGTCACCGTAGGCCGCGTGGGCGGAGGGCATGAGGTGCGGCTTCTCGGAGAGCTTGGAGAACTCGGTGATCAGGCGCCTGGTCACCGAAGGGGCCAGGAGCGCCTCCCCGGAGGCCACGACCTTCACCCCGTCGGCCAGCTGGCGGGCGGAGGCGTCCTTGAGGAGGAAGCCGGAGGCACCCGCGCGCAGCGCCTGATACACGTACTCGTCGAGGTCGAAGGTGGTGAGCACCAGCACCTTGGCCGCGCCGTCGGCGGCGACGATCTCGCGGGTCGCCTCGATGCCGTTCAGCTCGGGCATGCGGATGTCCATCAGCACCACGTCCGGGGCGAGCTCGCGGACCTTGGTGACGGCCTCCCGGCCGTTCACCGCCTCGCCGACGACCTCGATGTCCGGCATCGCGTTCAGCAGGACGGAGAATCCCTCGCGCACCATCATCTGGTCGTCCGCGATCAGGACGCGAATGGTCATGCGTCACCCTCGTCCGGCAGGGCGACCGGCAGGAACACCGCCACCTCGTAACCTCCGTCGTCCGTGCCGCCCGCCGTCATCTCGCCGTTCAGCATCGACACCCGCTCGCGCATGCCCGTGATGCCGTGCCCGGCGCCGGGCGAGGGCTTGATCAGGCTCGGGTTGGGCGGCGGGCCGTTGACGACGCGCAGGCCCAGGCCGCCGAGGACGTACCCGATCTCGACGCGGGCCGTCGCGCCCGGCGCGTGCCGCAGGGTGTTGCTGAGGGCCTCCTGCACGATCCGGTACGCCGACAGCTCCACGCCCTGCGGCAGCTCACGCACCGCGCCGGTCACCACCTTGTCGACACCCAGCCCGGCCTCCCGGACGTTGGCCAGCAGCCCCTCCAGGTCGGCGAGGGTGGGCTGCGGGGCGTCCGGGGCCTCGTAGTCCTCGGCGCGGACCACGCCCAGCACGCGGCGCAGTTCGGTCAGGGCCGCCACCGCGTTCTCCCGGATCGTGGCGAACGCCTTTTCCAGCTCCGGTGGCGGGTTCTCCACCCGGTAGGGAGCGGCCTCCGCCTGGATGGCGACCACCGACATGTGGTGGGCCACCACGTCGTGCAGCTCGCGGGCGATGGTGGTGCGCTCCTCCAGCAGGGTGCGGCGGGAACGCTCGTGCGCGGTGACCGTCTGTTGCGCGGTGACCTCCTGTACGGCGTCCCGGCGGATGTGCCAGACGGTGACGCAGAGCAGGACCAGGGCCGATACGACCAGCAGGGGGCCGGAGTTGCTGCCGTACTCGTAGTAGGTCGGGCCGATGCCGCTGTCCGCGACGAGGGCGTACAGCGCGGTCAGCACCCACATCCACGCGGCCGTGCGCGGCCGGGTGCGTATCGCCACGACCGTCAGCACGGTCAGGTGGCAGGCGAAACTGCCGGGTGTCCAGGGCCATTCGCCCCAGCGGCTGCCGAGCACGGAGGTGATCGGGGTGGAGACCATGGACGCCCAGAAGGCGCCGACCGGCCGCACCATGGTCAGCAGCACGGGAATCGCGCAGAGCAGCCCGACCAGCAGGGCCGGGCCTCCGGTGTCGACCGTGGAGAAGGCCAGGGTGATCAGGGCCGTCGCGGTGATCACGGCGTGCGGAAGCCACTGCGCGTACTCCCGCAGCCGGCCCGGCAGCCGCCGGACGATCCGCCCGTCCGTGTGCCGGCCCGGCAGCGGCCGGTAGGCGAACGCGTCGTGGATCAGGTCCTGCCGCAGCCCGCGCAGGGCGTCCACCGCCAGCCGGTACTCCGGGCTGCGCGATGCCGCCCCGTCCCCCGGCGGCCTGGTCTGCATGTGAGTCGTCTCGGTCACGTACAGAACGGTATGCGGCCCCCCGGCCCCGGTCGTCCCCTTGGAGAGGGGTTCCTCGGCGTCCCTCTCAGGTACTACGGGGCCCCGTCGGCCACCCCTCAGTACCCCGAGGGCCGCACCAGCCCCGACTCGTAGGCGAACACCGCCGCCTGCGTGCGGTCCCTGAGGCCCAGCTTCACCAGGATCCGGCCCACGTGGGTCTTCACCGTCTGCTCGGCCACGAACAGGTGCCGGGCGATCTCCGCGTTGGACAGGCCCTGGGCGATCAGCGCGAGCACCTCCGTCTCCCGCTCGGTCAGGTCGCCGACGCGTTCTCTGAGCGGGGCGCGGGGCTTGCCGTCGAGCCGGGAGAACTCGGCGATCAGTTTGCGGGTGATGACCGGGGCGAGCAGTGCCTCCCCGGCCGCGACCACCCGGACCGCCTCGGCGAGCTGCTCCGACGACGCGTCCTTCAGCAGGAACCCGGAGGCTCCGGCGCGCAGCGCGTCGTACACGTACTCGTCGAGGTCGAAGGTGGTGAGCACCAGCACCCGCATGTCCGGGTGCGCGGCGGTGATGTGCCGGGTGGCCTCGATGCCGCCGATCCCGGGCATGCGGATGTCCATCAGGACGACGTCCGGGGTGAGCTCCGCCGCCAGGGCGATGCCGCCCTCACCGTTCTTCGCGTCGCCGACGACCTCCATGTCGGGCTGTATGCCGAGCAGCACGGTGAAGCCCTGCCGGACCATCGCCTGGTCGTCGACGATGAGAACCCGGATGGGTTTGCCGGTGCCGCTCGTCATGAGGTCCCTTTCCTGCGGGCCGTCGGATGGTCGGTGCCCGGGGTGTCCGCGGGCGGGGTCTCCGGGAGGAAGGCGGTGACCTTGAAACCGTCCCAGTGCCACCGGTGCGCCGTCATGGTGCCCCCGAGCATCGCGACCCGCTCCCGCATGCCGAGCAGCCCGTGGCCCGCCCCCGTCGACGGCGGTGGCGGCCCGGTCGGGCGGCCGTTGACGATCTCCACCTCCAGGCCGTTCGGCTCGTAGGTGAGACGGACCGTGATCCGCGCGCCGGGCGCGTGCCGCAGGGCGTTGCTCAGCGCCTCCTGCACGATCCGGTACGCCGACAGCTCCACGCCGGGCGGCAGCGGACGCCGCTCGCCCCGGATGTCGGTGACGACCTCGCGCCCGGCCGCCCGGGTGTTCTCCACCAGCGCGTCGAGCCGGTCGAGCGTGGGCTGCGGGGCGTGCGGTGTGCTCTGGTCACCCGCGTCGCCGAACGGCTCCCCCGGCCCGGGGTGCTCCGAGCGCAGCACGCCCAGTACGCGGCGCAGTTCGGTCAGCGCCTCCAGCGCGTTCTGCCGTATGCCCGCGAGGTTCTCCCTGAGCTCGTCGGGCGGGTTCTCCACGAGGTGCGGGGCGACCTGCGCCTGGATGGAGATGACCGACATGTGGTGGGCCACCACGTCGTGCAGTTCCCGCGCGATGCGGCTGCGCTCCTCCAGCAGGGTGCGCCGGGTGCGCTCCTCGGCGGTGAGCGTGGTCTGCTCGACCAGTTCCCTGCGGGCCTCGCGGCGGCCGCGCAGGGCGGTGCCGAGTATGACGACGACGGTGAACAGGGAGAGCGCGAGCACCCCCGTGGGCTGGTACTGCGTGCCGGAGTCCGCCCCTTCCTCAAGGAGCAGGGTGACCAGCACGGTCACTGCGAGGGCCTCCGCTGAGACCCGGGTGGGCACCCGCAGGGCCAGCAACAGCATGACGAGCAGCTGGGCGATGATCCCGGCCGCGGTCCACGGCCAGGTGAACGAGTACTCCGGCTCCATCCGGGCGTACACCGAGACGGCGGTCACCGCGGTGACTGCCGTGGACAGCCACCAGGCAGGAACCGGCCGCCACATCGCGAGGAGCACCGCGACGCCGTGCCCAAGCGCGAGCAGAAACGCGTACCCGGCGTCCAGATGCCCGTTGTCGTTGAGCTGGGCGGCGTCGCCGAGCGTGATGCCGAAGGCGGCCAGGCACACCAGCCCGTGCGGCAGCCAGCGCAGCCACGTGGAAGGCGGCAAGGGATCCACCCGGACGGTCCACAGGTCCTGGCGCAGCAGCCGCAGCCAGTTCCCGACGCGCGCCCGCAGCGCGCGGCCCACCCCCGTGTCCGTCACACGGCCCAGCCTAGACATGACGCGCCTTCGCCGCTGCGCCCCGGTCGGACGGACGGTGCGCCCGCACCACCCGGGATCTGCGGCCCCGGCCGCTGCCGCCTCGCTCGAAGGAGCGGAACGCGGCCCAGCAGACCGCGAGGGCCAGCGCGAACACAGGCAGCCACAGCAGCCGCGCCCCGACCCAGCCCAGGTCGTCGGGCCGGGTGTGCAGCCCGGGGAGCCGGCCGGCGAGGAGGCCGGTGGCCGTGGTGGCCATCAGGGCCGTCTGGTGCCAGAGGAAGACGGTCATCACGGAGAGGTTGACGAGCGCCACCGCCGCCCACGCCACCGGCCGGCGCATCGCCCGGCGCAGCCGCTCGCGCAGCAGCAGGGCGAGACCGCACTGGGCCAGGCCGAACGTGACGACGGCCAGCGTCGGCGGGTCCAGGTTGGACATGCCGTCTCCCGGGACGCCGACCATGGACGCCGGATAGCCCGCCCACACCACGAGGGCCGCGGTCGCCGCCGCCCCGGCACCCAGCAGGACCCAGCCCGCACGCCGGCGCTCCAGTTCGCCGCGGGTCCAGGCCGCGCCCAGCGTGTAGGGCACCATCCAGGCGGCCGCCACGTTCACCCAGCCCAGCCAGGCGGGTCCGCCGAGGCCGAAGCGCAGCAGGTCCACGTGCAGGACGACGGCCAGCGGCCAGAGCGGGTTGAGCCGGGTGAGCAGCGGGGTCGCCGCCGTCAGGCCCGCGAACACCACGAGGAACCACAGGGGGGACAGGGCGAGCTTCACCAGCGTGCGGACGGTGCCGTACTCGGTGCCCGACAGCAGCAGCGCTACGGCGGCGACCGTCCACAGGGTGAGGACGGCGGCGACCGGCTTGAACAGCCGGGCCAGCCGGGCCGTCAGCCACTGGTGGTACGGGACGCCGCGGGCCCGGGCCGAGGCATGACTGCGGGTGGCGACATGGCCCCCGACCAGGAAGAACACGGCGAGGGTCTGGAACATCCAGGAGACGGGCGTCAGCCAGGGCATGTCATGCAGGGGGCTTGCCGTGCGCAGGGTGCGGCCGTCGGAGACCAGGGCCGTGACCAGCCAGTGCCCCAGGACGACGCCGAGGACGGCGGCGGCCCGCAGGGCGTCCACGGCCCGGTCCCGCCCGGGCGGGGTGGCCGCGCCGATGCGGTCGGCGCCACGACGCACTCCCTGCCGCAGGGCGCGTACGCCGATGTCAGTCATGGGTCACCGCCTTGGTCTCGCCCAGGACGATCCGGGCCAGGTTGGTCAGGGAGGCCGAGCCGGGTCTGAAGTAGTCGCTGTGGCCGCCGTCGCCCGCCGTGAAGACCCGGGCGCCGAAGGCCGGGGTGACGGGGTCGGTGCCGAAGCCGACCGTGGTGCCGAACAGGTCCAGGTCGATGTGCGGGACGTTCTCCACCCAGTCGTCGCCGCCCCGCGCCGCCCAGACGCGGGCCCGGGTGTGCAGACCGGCGGCGGTGTCGGCACCCGTGCCCGGGCTGCCGACGAGCGCGATGTCGTCGACGGCGAGCCCGGCTGCGGCACGGCCGCAGACCACCGAGCCGTACGAGTGGCACAGCAGCGATATGCGCGGCCCCGCGCCCGCTATGGCCCGCAGGTCGGCGACGAGCGCGCGCAGGCGCGGGGCCGCCTGCTCCGCCCTGCCGGTCGTCGTGACGGTCGTGCTGACCGTGCCCGGCGTCTCGTAGCCCAGCCAGGCCACGACCGCGGTGCGCGTGCCCGCGGGGGCCTGCCGGTCGAGCTGCCGGTGCAGGGCGGCCGCCGCCGCGTGGAACCGGCCATAGGTGTCGAGGCTCGTGTCGGATCCGGGGACCAGGACGGCGATGCGGTCGGCCCGGGCGAGGTCGCCGAACACCTCCGTCACCCGGCCGGAGCCGCGGCCGTCGAACCGCAGGAGGTGCCGCCCCTGGGCGGCCAGACGACGGTCCGTCGCGGCGCGGTCCCGGTCGTGGTGGGCGGCGGCCGTACGGGCCGCCTCGGCGGCGTTGGCCCGGTTGGCCGCGTACGCCTCGTCGAGCGTCGACGCGGTGAGGGGTGCGAGGGAGGCGGGAGCCGGTGCCGGGGTCTGCGGTCGTACGGCTCCGGAAAGGGGGACGACCACCGCACCGGTGACGAGGGCGGCGAGCACGGCTCGGCGCCATCGGCCGGCGCGGCGTCCACCGCCGTCGCCGGCACGGCGGTACTGCGGTGCGGACCCCATGGTCGTCCCCCTCCAGCGCACCCGGCCATCGGGTCTGCGTGGAAGGGAAGTTACGGAGCGCGGCACCTCGTCCGCGTCACACCGGGGAACTCACCTGCGGAGTAGCTCTCAGGTACTACGGGTATGACCGGGAGCCCCTCCTAAGGGGCAGACTTTGAGTGTCAGACCTCAAGGGGCAGACCTCAAGGGGCAGACCTCAAGGGGCAGACCTCAAGGGGCAGACCTCAAGGGGCAGACCCCTGAGGCAGGCAGCTGCCGCTCACCAGGCCAGCTGCGCGATCTCCTCCACCGCCACCGCGCACGCGTCGGCCGCCGGGTCGATGAGCGGGAAGTGCCCCACGCCCTCCAGCAGCGTCACCCCCACCATCTCCCCGGCCTTCGCCGCCGCCTCCGCGTACGACTCGGCGACCGGCTGCGGCACGTCGAGGTCCGCGCGGCCCTGCACGAGGGTGGTGGCGATGCCCGTGGGCAGCAGCAGCGCCGGGTCCGCGTACGGCTGGCGCTCGGCGAAGTGCTCGTCCCCGCCGAGGAGTTGACGCGCGGCGCCCCCGCACACGTCCAGCTTGTCGGCGATCGCCAGGTCCGCGATCGGGGCGAGGGCGACGACGCCGCGCAGGGTCACCGGACTGCCGCTGCGCCAGGGCGAGTGGGCCGGCAGGACGTGCCGGGCGGCACCCCACAGCGCGAGGTGCCCGCCCGCCGAGTGGCCGGTGAGCACCGTACGGCGCGGGTCGGCCTGCGGCAGCAACTCCCGTACCAGCGCGGGCAGGGCGTCCAGCGCCGCCGCGACGTCGTCGAAGGTGTCGGGCCACCGGCCCGCGAGCAGGTCGCCGTCCCCGCCGCGCCGGTACTCGACGCTGGCCACGGCGAACCCGCGGCGGGCGAGGAAGTCCGCGAACGGGCTGATGTGACGCCGGTCGTAGGGCGCCCGCCAGGCGCCGCCGTGCAGCACGACGACGACCGGGGCCGGTCCGGGGCCACCGGCCCGGCGCGGTGCGAAGAAGTCGATCACCTGGTCCGGGTGGTCGCCGTAGGCCGCGGTGGCGTCGGGGTCGACGGGCGCGTGGGAGAAGGCCGACTTCTCCTCGGCAGCGGCCCGTGCTGCTGCGACGTCGTCCGTCATGCTCCAACCTTCCAGCGATGAACCGTACGCGGCAAGCCCGTTGAGGCCGCGCCGTTGGCCGGGACGGTACCAGGCGCATGACATGCGCGAACATGCGGATGTCACGCTGGGTGAAGAACGGACGGACAGGGCGGGGGCCGGAACACCACAGGGGCGTCCCGGCCCCGCCGCCACCGCTCAGGCCAGCGTCTCGGCCAGCACCCGCGCCGCCCGCTCCACGTCGGCGAACCCGACGTACAGCGGTGTGAAGCCGAAGCGCAGCACGTCCGGGGCCCGGAAGTCACCGACCACACCCCGCTCGATCAGCCGCTTCATCACGTCACCGGCGATGGGGGCACCTCCCTGCTCGAACGAAGTTGAGAGCTTGGGGGAGCAGCGCAGGGCGATCTGGCTGCCCCGCTCCCCGTGCGCCACCGGCGTCACGCACTCCACCCGGCCCTCGGGCACGTACGCCGCGACGCACTCCAGGAAGAAGTCCGTCAGCGCGAGGGACTTGGCCCGCACCGCCTCGACCGACACCCCGTCCCAGACCTCCAGGGCCGCCTCCAGGGCGAGCATGGAGAGGATGTCGGGCGTGCCGACCCGGCCGCGCAGCGCGCCGGGGGCCGCCTCGAAGTCGCTCCGCATCCCGAACGGCTCGGCGTGCGAGTTCCAGCCCGGCAGCGGCGAGTCGAAGCGGTCCTGCACCTCCCGCCGCACATACAGGTACGCCGGTGAACCGGGCCCCCCGTTGAGGTACTTGTAGGTGCAGCCGACCGCGAGGTCCACACCGTGTTCGTCCAGCCCGACCGGCAGGGCGCCCGCGCTGTGGCACAGGTCCCAGACGGCGACCGCTCCCGCCGCGCGCACGGCGGCCGTCAGACCGGGCAGGTCGTGCAGCCGGCCGGTGCGGTAGTCGACGTGGTTGAGGAGGACCACGGCGGTGCGGTCACCCAGGGCGCCCGGGACGTCCGCCGGTGCCACGGGGCGCAGGGTGCAGCCGGTCATGCGGGCGGCGGACTCGGCGATGTACCCGTCGGTGGGGAAGGTCGTCGCGTCGACGAGGAGCTCGTCACGGCCCTCCCCGGCCATCCGCACCGCGCCGACGAGTGCCTTGAGGACGTTCACACTTGTGGAGTCGCCCACGACGATCTGCCCGGGCGCCGCCCCGACCAGCGGGGCGATCCGGTCGCCGATCCGCTCGGGCGCCGTCCACCAGCCGCTCTCCTCCCAGGACCGGATGCGCAGTTCGCCCCACTGCCGGCGTACGACGTCCTCCACCCGGCCCGGGACGACGGCCGGCAGCGCGCCGAGCGAGTTGCCGTCGAGGTAGACCACGTCGTCGAGGACGAACTCGGCGCGTTTGGCGGCCAGTTCGTCGACGGCGTCCAGCTTCTGCGCGCGTTCCGCCGGCTCAGACATAGGACCGCGCCGTCCACAGCTCGGGGAACACGTTCTTCCGCGCGCGCTTCTCCAGCCAGGCCACCCCGGCGGAGCCGCCCGTGCCGGTCTTGGCGCCCATCGCGCGGCGGGTGGCGACCAGGTGGTCGTTGCGCCAGCGCCACACCAGCTCGGCGACATCGCTCAGCGCCTCGCCCAGCCGGGCGACCTCGTCGCTCTCGTCACCCGAGTAGACGGCCGTCCAGGCCGCCTCCACCTCCGGCGACGGCTCGTAGCGCTGGGAGACGTCGCGCCGCAGCACGGCCTCCGGGATGTCGTGCCCGCGCCGCGCCAGCAGCCGTACGACCTCGTCGTACAGGCTCGGCTCGTGCAGCGCCTTCTCCAGCTCGGCGTGCACACGCGGTGCGCCCCGGTGCGGGACGAGCATCGACGCGGACTTGTCGCCGAGCAGGAACTCCATGCGGCGGTACATCGCCGACTGGAAGCCGGATCCCTCGCCGAGGGCGCTGCGGTACGAGTTGAACTGGGCCGGCGTGAGCTGGGCGAGCGGCTTCCAGGAGTGGTTGAGCGCCTCCAGCTCGCGGACGGACCTCTTGAGCGCGGCGGTGGCGGTGGGGATGTCGTCACCCCTGAGCGCGCCCGCCGCGGTCTCCCACTCGTGGACGATGACGGTGAACCACAGCTCCATCACCTGGGTCGTCACCAGGAAGACCATCTCTCCGGGGTCGTCGGAGAGGGTGTGCTGGAGGTGGGTGAGTACGTCCGCCTTGACGTAGTCCTCGTACGGCGTCGTGCCGTGGAAGTCGAGATGCGGGGTCTCGGGCTCGTGAGCCTCGTGGGACATCGCTGTCTCCTGCGTATAACTCCGGGTAGCGGTCCGCCCCTGCCGAATCCGACACGGGGGCCCCGGTCCCCAGGGGCATCTTCCGCAATCGTCCCCCGAAACCGCAAGGCCCGCCTTTCGCGGACGGGCCTCGCGTGCACGGAGCGTGTCTAGCCGAGGACCTGCGCCGCCGTCGGGGAGGAGTCCTTCAGGAACTGGGAGCAGCGCTCGTACTCCTCCTGCTCGCCGATCGTCTGGGCGGCGCGGGCGAGGGCGTGCAGGGCGCGCAGGAAGCCGCGGTTCGGCTCGTGCTCCCACGGCACGGGGCCGTGGCCCTTCCAGCCGTTGCGGCGCAGCGCGTCCAGGCCGCGGTGGTAGCCCGTGCGGGCGTAGGCGTAGGACTCCACGGCCGCGCCCCGCTCGAACGCCTCGTCGGCGAGCTGCGCCCAGGCGAGCGAGGAGGTGGGGTGAGCACCGGCGACCTCGGCGGGCGCGGCACCCGACGCGAGCATCTCCCGCGGGCCGGGGTCGTCGGGGAGGTGGGTCGGGGGCGGGCCCCCGAGAAGGTTCTCGTGAATGGACATGCCCCAAGTCTGCGCCATCCCGCCCGGCCGCGGGCACCGGTCCCGCTCAGCCGGAGCCCCACCGCCGGCACCCCGGGCTACCCCAACCGCTTCCTCACCGGCTCCCCCTCCAGCGGTGGCGCCGTCACCCCGCCGTGCCGCAGGCACTCCGGCCGCTTGCAGTCCGGGGGCGGCCTGCGGACCACGGCCGCCGCGAGCACCGCCCCCGCCACCATCGCCCCCGCACACCACCCCATCGCCTTGTCGAACGCCGTGTCGAAGGCGGCCGGCTCCCGGTACGCCTCCTCGCCCATGCCGGCCAGCAGCGGCAGCGCCGCCACCGCCATCAGGCCGGCCGCCCGGGCCGCCGCGTTGTTGATGCCGCTGGCCAGGCCGGCCCGCGCCACGCTGACCGAGCCCAGCACCGTCGCCGTGAGCGGCGCCACCAGCGTGACCAGGCCCAGCCCGAGCACGACCAGCGCCGGCAGCACATCGGCCACGTACGACGCGCCCGGCCCCACCCGCAGCATCAGCAGCATCCCGGCCGCGCACAGCAGCGGTCCCACAGTCAGCGGGATCCGCGGCCCGATCCGGTCGGCCAGCTCCCCGGACCGGGCGGACAGCAGCAGCATCAGCACGGTCGTCGGCAGCAGTGCCGTACCGGCGGCGAGGGCCGAGTAGCCCACGACGACCTGGAGCTGGAGCGCGGCGAGGAAGAAGAACCCGCCGAGGGCCGCGTACACGCACAGCGTGACCACGTTGACGGCCGTGAACTGCCGGGACGCGAAGATGTCCGGCGGCATCATCGGATCGGGCCGGCGCCGCTCGACGAGCACGAACGCGACGGCCGCGGCCAGCCCGGCCACCGCCGAGACGGCCACCACCGCACCGCCCCCGCCGGCCTCGATCAGGGCGTACGTCACCAGCGCGAGCGCCAGCGCCCCCAGCACGGCCCCGAGCACGTCGAACCGCCCGTGGGCCCGCTGGTCGCCCGACTCGGGAACGTGCCGCAAGGCGACCGGCACGCACACCAGGGCCACCGGCACGTTCAGCAGGAACACCCACCGCCAGCCGGGCCCGTCCACCAGCCAGCCGCCGACGAACGGCCCGACCGCCGCCCCGATCCCGCCGAAGCCGGACCACAGGCCCACCGCCCGCCCCCGGTCGTCGGGGTGGAAGGACGCCTGGATCAGCGCCAGCGACCCGGGCGTCAGCAGCGCACCGCCCACCCCTTGCAGGGCCCGCGCGGCGATCAGGACGCCCGCGTTCGGCGCGATCCCGCACAGCAGCGACGCCACCGCGAACCACACCACGCCGACGACGAACACCTTCCGCCGCCCGAACCGGTCCCCGAGCGCCCCGCCCAGCAGGATCAGCCCGGCCAGCGTGACCATGTAGGCGTTGACGGTCCACTGCAACGCGGACAGGTTCGCGTCGAGGTCGCGGCCGATACGCGGCAGGGCGACATTGACGACGGTCGAGTCCAGCATCGCCATGCTGGAGCCGAGGACGGTGGTGAGCAGGATCCACTTGCCCTGCGGTGAGGCCAACCGGACATCGGGCATGCAGGGAGCATAGGAGCATACGGAAGAGCCCGGCACCTCCTGAGGTGCCGGGCTCTTCCGCAGGCGAACGGACCGGACTACTTGATCTTCGTGCCGGTGGAGCGCAGGTTGCCGCAGGCCTCGACGACACGGGCGGACATGGACGCCTCGGCCAGCTTGCCCCAGGTGCGCGGGTCGTAGGTCTTCTTGTTGCCGACCTCGCCGTCGACCTTCAGGACGCCGTCGTAGTTGCGGAACATGTGGTCCGCGACCGGGCGCGTGAACGCGTACTGGGTGTCGGTGTCGATGTTCATCTTCACGACGCCGTTCTCCAGCGCGGTGCGGATCTCTTCCTCCGTGGAGCCGGAGCCGCCGTGGAAGACGAAGTCGAACGGGGAGCCCTTGCCGAACTTGGCGGCGACGCCCTCGTTCAGCTCCTTCAGCAGCTCGGGACGCAGGACGACGTTGCCCGGCTTGTACACGCCGTGCACGTTGCCGAAGGACGCGGCGAGCAGGTAGCGGCCCTTCTCACCGAGGCCGAGGGCCTCGGCGGTGCGGATCGCGTCGTCGACCGTGGTGTAGAGGGAGTCGTTGATCTCGTGGGAGACGCCGTCCTCCTCGCCACCGGTCGGGGTGATCTCCACCTCGAGGATGATCTTCGCGGCGCGGGCCTGCTCCAGCAGCTCCTGCGCGATGGAGAGGTTGTCGGCGAGGGTCTCGGCGGAGCCGTCCCACATGTGCGACTGGAACAGCGGGTTCAGACCGGCCTCGACGCGCTTCTGGGAGAGCGCCAGCAGCGGACGTACGTACCCGTCGAGCTTGTCCTTGGGGCAGTGGTCGGTGTGCAGCGCGATGTTCACCGGGTACTTCTCGGCGACGATGTGCGCGAACTCGGCCAGGGCGACGGCGCCGGTGACCATGTCCTTGCTGTACTGACCGCCCAGGAACTCGGCGCCACCCGTGGAGATCTGGACGATGCCGTCGCTCTCCGCCTCAGCGAAACCGCGCAGGGCCGCGTGCAGGGTCTGGGTGGAGGTCACGTTGATGGCCGGGTAGGCGAACTTTCCTGCCTTCGCCCGGTCCAGCATCTCGTTGTAGACCTCGGGAGTTGCGATGGGCATGCGTCCGCTCCTTGTATCTGCGGGTTGACGTACTGCTGTGTCTAACGGCCCTGACCTAGACCTTGGGGTGCGACGTCATCGTCGGCCCCATCTTTCCAGACTTGGCCGGAAGGTCCAGGCCACCGTCCACGCCCTGGTCAGTACCCGGTCAGTCGAGGCCCAGCTCGTCCTTCGAGAACGCGAACAGGTACGGCACCCCGGCGCCCTCCTGGATCTTCTCGGCGGCGCCGGTCGCCCGGTCGACGATGGTCGCGACGGCGACGACCTCGGCCCCGGCCTCCCGCACGGCCTCGACGGCGGTGAGCGGGGAGCCGCCGGTGGTGGAGGTGTCCTCGACGACCAGCACCCGGCGGCCTGCGATGTCCGGGCCCTCGACGCGCCGCTGGAGGCCGTGCGCCTTGGCGGCCTTGCGCACGACGAAGGCGTCCAGGCGCTTCCCGCGCGCGGCTGCCGCGTGCAGCATGGCGGCGGCGACCGGGTCGGCGCCCATGGTGAGCCCGCCGACCGCGTCGAAGTCCAGCTCGCCGGTCAGGTCGAGCAGCACCTGCCCGACCAGCGGCGCGGCCTCGCCGTCGAGGGTGACGCGCCTCAGGTCGACGTAGTAGTCGGCTTCCAGACCCGACGACAGGGTCACCTTGCCGTGCACCACGGCCTTGTCCTTGATCTGCTGCAGCAGCGCGCCGCGAGTGTCCGTCATGCCGCCCAGCTTAGAGGCGGCGCCACGTCCAGGTGGTGGTGGCCTCCAGCGGCTCCAGGGGCGTGACCAGGTGCGGCAGGGTGTTGAGGCCGTCGGGCGGCCCGGTCTGCGGCTCCACGCACACGGCTTCCCGCTGCTCGTCGTAGACGACGACCCACTCCTCGCGGCTGGTCACCTTCAGCTCCAGCCGGCCGGGCCAGGTGAGCGTGGCCTCGACGCCGCCGGGCATGCCGAAGCAGTCGTCCCAGGGGCCCGGCTCGGGGTCGATCCGGTTGCCGGTGGGCAGGTGGTCCTCGCCGCGCTCCTCCTGCCAGGCGGGGTCGAAGTCGAGCTGGACGTCCTCGCCGCCGAGGTTCCGGTTGAACCAGGGGTGCCAGCCGATCTGTGCCGGGAAGGACGACTCGTACGTCTCGACCGACATGCTCAGCGTCAGCGCGTCCTCGGTGAGCGCGACGATCTGGGTGACCCGGCCGGGGTGGGGCCAGGGGTCCACGAGCTCGTACGTGAGGACCGCCTCGTTCGTGCTCGTGCGGGCGGTGCGCCAGGCGTGGTCGCGGACGGTGCCGTGGATGGCGTGCGGCGGGGCGTTCAGCGGCATCTGCCGCACCTCGGCGCCGTCCAGGAACCGTCCGTCCCGGATCCGGCCGCACCACGGAACCATCGGGAAGCACCCGAAGCGCTCCCCCTGCCGGAGCAGCTCCACTCCGCCGATCCGCAGCCCTCCGACCCGGCCGCCGTTGCCCGGCTGCACGGTCACCTCCGCGTCGCCCGCGGTCAGCGTGATGTCTTCGTCACTCACGGGACGACCCTACTGCGGTGATCAAGAGGGCCTCACGTGCGGCGGGGCGATTCAGCGGCGTCGGCGCAGGGCCCGGACCGCCACGATGGCCGACGCCACCGCGAGTGCCGCCGCGGGCGCCGCCCAGCGCAGCGGGGCGGGAGGCGACACGGTCTGCGGCGCGGGCACCGGCGCGTACCGCCCGCGCGGAGGCGAGTGGTCGACCTCCTCGGCGCTGCGTCCGATCATGGTCCGCCGCGCGTGCGCCGCCTCGGCGATGTCCTCCTCGTCCCCCTCGTCCCCCTCTTCCCCCTGGTCCTCATCGTCCGCGGGTCCGTAGGAGGAGGCCGGGCGGTCGGAACCGAAGGCGGAGGGGCGCTCAGGGACGGGTGGTTCCTCGGTGAGGCCGAGGTCGCCGGGGGCCTGCTCCTCGGCCCCGGCCCCGGCTCCGGCCCGCTCGTCGTGCGTGCCGTCCGTGCCGTCCCTGCCGTCCGTGCCGTCCCTGCCGTCCGTTTCGTTCGCGGCATCCGTGGCCGCCGTGGCCGCCGTGGCCAGGTGCTCCGCGAAACGGTTCAGCAGCCGGGTGACGGCGCCCTCCACCGCCTCCGCGGGAAACTCCCTGATCCGTCCATCGGCGGACGCCGTGCCGTCGTACGTGAGGGTGCAGCCGTCCTCCGCCTCGCGCAGGGCGATCCGCAGGGTGAGTCCGACCGAGCCGCTGCCGCGCGACTCCTCCGCCTCGCCCTCGACCGTGTAGCTGCCGTCGTCCCGCCGGGAGACCCGTACGGCGCCCCGGTAGGTGACGGAGTGGCTGCCGACCCGGATCTTCAGCCGCCCGACGACGGGCTCGGCGCCGGCGTCCTGCTGGAGCCCGGGAACGGCCCGGGCGACCCGCGCGGGGTCGTCCAGCACCTCCCTCAGCCGCTCCGCCGGAACCGGAACGAACACCTCGTGCTCCATGTCGACGGACTCTACCCAGCGCAGCCCGAAACGCACCCCCGCCTGAGGGATTCACGCCCGATCCACCCCCACCAGGCGTATCCTCCCGGCCCGCCCGTCGGTTCGGGCCCCTCAGTACCGCGGGTGCACCAGCGTCGACGCCGGCAGCCCCGCGATCCGCGTGCCGCGCGCCGCCCGCTCGCCCGCGGCGAGGAAGGCCTCCGTCAGGACACGGGGCCGCGGCCCGTCCGGGTCGAGCCGCAGCCGCGGCTCCGTGCGGGCGGCCAGGACGAACCCCCAGTCCCGGGGCGCCCGGGAACGGTCGGCCGGGGTGCGGTCGGGCCCTGCGGCGGAAGCGGTGTGACGGCCGCCCGTGCCATAGGGGGCGGTGCGGAAGCCGGCCGCGCGCAGGGTCGCCTCGACGGTCCAGTGGACCCGGGGGCCGGTCGCGACCGGGCCGGTGTGCACCACGAGCCGGCCGCCGGGGGCGAGTACGCGCCGGGCCAGGCCGTAGAACTCCTGTGAATACAGCTTCGTGCTCGCCGTGATGCGCGGATCCGGCAGGTCCGAGACGACCACGTCGTAGGCCGCCGGGGTCGCGCCGCGCAGCCGGCCGAAGGCGTCGTCGGTCGTCACGTGGACCCGCGGGTCGCCGAACGCGTGCTGGTTGAGCGCGGACAGGGCCGGGTCGGTGCGGGCCAGCCGGACCACCTCGGCGTCGAGTTCGACGACGTCGACCCGTTCGACTCCCGGGTGGCGCAGCACCTCGCGGGCGGCCAGGCCGTCCCCGCCGCCCAGGATCAGCACGCGCGCGTGCGGCCCGTTCATCGCGGGGTAGACGAGGGCCTCGTGGTAGCGCAGCTCGTCACGTTCGCTGACGCGCAGCCGCCCGTCGAGGAACAGGGCGAGGGGCCGCCCGTGCGTGCCGCCGGTGAGGACGACCTCCTGCACCCCGGTCCGGAGCGCCACGCGGACGTCCCCGCCGTAGACCGCCTGCCGCGCGGCCCGTTCGAAGTCGTCGACGAGGACGGCGGCGGTGGCGAGGATCGTGAGGACGAGGGCGTTGCCGAGCAGCAGCAGCCACCGGGCACGCCGGGTCAGGTCCCGGCGGAACAGGCCGAGCACCAGCGCAGCGCCGACGACCGCGTTGACCGCGCCGGTGAGCAGGGCGCCGGTCAACTGCCCGAGGAACGGCAGCAGGAGGAAGGGAAAGGCGAGGCCGCCGACGAGCGCACCGACGTAGTCGGCGGCGGACAGGTCGGCCACCGCTCCACCGGCGTCCTGGCGGCGGATGCGCTGGATCAGCTCCATGAGCAGCGGGACTTCGGCGCCGATGAGCAGGCCGGTGGCGAGGGAGAAGGCGACCAGCAGGCAGCGTGGCCCGTCGGCCCACACCCCGCCCCAGTCGCCGGTCCAGGCGAACACCGCGTACAGGGCCATCGCGCTGCACCCGCCGACGAGCGCGAGGGTGGCCTCGACGGCGCCGAAGCCGGCCGCGGCGAGCGGGCGCAGCCGCTTCGCGCCGAGGGAGCCGAGACCCATCGCGAAGACCATGACGGACAGCACGACGGACGCCTGGGTGACGGAGTCGCCCATCAAGTACGAGGCGAGCGCGACGAGTTCGAGTTCGTACACGAGTCCGCAGGCCGCGCAGACGAACACGCCCGCGAGGACCAGGAACCGTCCGGTGCCCGGCCGGACGGGCAGTCGCACCGGGCCGTCGGGGCCGCCCGGGGCGCTCCAGGTCTCCTGCGAACGGGGCGGGGCGGGCGCGTGCGGCTCGATCACGCTGCGACGTTACGTCACGCCTCGACTGCGGTTCGTCACCCACACGTGTGGTGCTGGTTTACAGACGCCGGATATCGGTACGAGATGGGGTTTGCCCCGTGCGGTTTTCGACGGGCCGGCCCGACGGATGCCGTTCAACGGGCCCGGCCCGACGGATGCCGCTCGACGGGCCCGGCCCGACGGGCAGCCGGGCAGCGGCCGGCCGGCTGCGGTCAGTTGGCGAGAACCCCAGCCGGTACGCGCACCCCCACCTTCGTGCGGGTCGCCACCAACTGCCCGTCCTGCGGGTAGGCGTGCCAGGTGCGCCAGTGCACCTGCCCTTCGTGGTGCTGGGCGAGCAGGGCCGTGAAGGCGTACGGGCTGCCGGGGAAGACGCCGGCGAGGCCGTGCGGATGGTCGGAGACGAGGGCCAGCAACTCCTGGGCACGGCCTGCGAAGGAGCCGGGCGAGAGGACCTCGACCCGGGCCGCGAACTCGTACTCCCAGTCGTCCACGCGCTTGGCGACGCCGAGCGGAAGCGGAGTGCTGCTGCCCGCGATGCACGCCACCGTCTCCGAGCAGATGCCCCGCTCCTCCTCCAGCAGGACCTGGTGGGACGCGCCGAGGAGTCGCAACTGGAGTTTGGTGTCCGCCAGTTCGAGGTCGAGCGCGGCCAGTGCGGGAAGCGGCTCGCGCCCCAGGGACCACGCGAGATCGGCCGCGCGCGTGTCGGTGTAGGCGGTGTTCAGGGTCGTGAGCATGGATCGGCTCCGCAAGCACACAAGGAGAGGGAGAGGGTTCCGCTGCGCCCCGGTCGCACCGGGGGATGTCGGCCCGGGGCAGCCCGGTCGGCGGGTTTCGGGAAGGTGTCCGCAGGACGTCCGAGGGGCTGCGTCGGTGACTTAGAGGGAATCATGAACAGGGGCGCCGCCACAGCGTTTTTACCCAAGTTCGTAGGGTTTCCATCCCTCAGAGGGCTCCACAGCTCAACTGTTCAACTACGGCGTGCGCCGGTGCCGGGGAGGCGTGCGCCGGTGCGCCGTGCCACCCGCCCGGAAGCCGGGACGGACGGGAGCCCGAGGTTCCGGCCGCCGCCCGAAAGGGCCGTTTGCGCGGCGCAGTTGCGCTGGACGCGCCCGAACCCCGCCCCACGAGGCGCACCTTGTCCTACAGGCATGGAATGTTGCCCGGATGCACTCGCAGCGGCCCGACAGTCGTTCGGGCGATCGTCCGTCCGGGAACTGCGGACAGGGCGACGCGGGGCCCGCCCAGGTGCGGACCCCGCGTCTCGGTGGCTGCGGCTCCCCCGTCGTCAGGACGGCCGACGTCGGTCAGCTGCCTCCGCCGCCGCAGCCACCGCCACCACCCCCGCAGGACGACCCGCCTCCGCAGGACGAGCCGCCGCCGCAGGAGTGCCCCCCGCGGTGTCCGTCGCCGCCGGAGGAGCCGGAGTCTCCCCCGCCGGCCCACCAGCTGCCACTGCCGCTGTCACTGCTGCGGCTGCCGCTGCCCGAACCGCTGGACGCCCACGCCCCGCGACGCGTCGTCCGCCGGGTACCGCCCCTGCGGGCCTGGGAGACCAGCGCCCCGACGAGTACCACTCCGACCACCGCCAGGATGATGCCGACGATCATGGCGTCACCCTCCTTTCGTTCCCCCGAAGCGGCCCCCCGTGGGCGCCTCGCTCTTGCGTGAGGCGGTGATGCCCGGCCCCGATCCGGGCCAACACAAAGTTGAGGAACTCCAGAGCTTCGGCGCAGGATGACCGGCATGACCTCCAGTGCGCGCCCCCTCCTGAACCGCCGGCTCGCCGAGTTCGGGACGACGATCTTCGCCGAGATGTCCGCCCTCGCCCTGAGCACCGGCGCCATCAACCTCGGGCAGGGCTTCCCCGACACCGACGGCCCCGAGGAGATCAGGGAGGCCGCCGTACGGGCCCTGCGGGACGGCCGCGGCAACCAGTACCCACCGGGTCCCGGCGTCCCCGAGCTGCGCACCGCCGTCACCGCCCACCAGCAGCGCCGCTACGGGCTGTCCTACGACCCCGACACGGAGGTCCTGGTCACCGCGGGCGCCACGGAGGCCATCGCCGCCGCCCTGCTGGCCCTGGTGGAGCCCGGGGACGAGGTGATCGCCTTCGAGCCGTACTACGACTCCTACGCGGCGTGCATCGCGATGGCCGGCGGCCGCCGGGTGCCGGTCACCCTGCGGGCGCACGAGGACGAGGGCCGGTTCCGGCTCGACCTGGACGAGCTGCGCGACGCCGTCACGGACCGCACCCGGCTGCTGCTGATCAACACCCCGCACAACCCGACCGGCACGGTCCTCACCCGCGAGGAGCTGGCCGCGATCGCCGAGCTGGCCGTGGAACGCGATCTGCTGGTGGTGACGGACGAGGTGTACGAGCACCTGGTCTTCGACGACGCCGAGCACGTGCCCCTGGCGACGTTCCCGGGGATGCGCGAGCGCACGGTCACCATTTCGAGCAGCGGCAAGACGTTCTCGTTCACCGGTTGGAAGGTCGGCTGGGTCACGGGAGCTCCGGAACTGGTCACGGCCGTGCGCTCGGCGAAGCAGTACCTGACGTACGTCTCGGCGGGCCCGTTCCAGTACGCCGTGGCCGAGGCGCTGTCACTCCCCCACTCGTACTTCACGGACTTCCGCGCCGACATGCTGGCCAAGCGGGACCTGCTGGCAGCGGGCCTGGAGGAGGCGGGCCTGCGCGTCTACCGCCCGTCGGGCACGTACTTCATCACCACGGACATCCGCCTCCTGGGGGAAACGGACGGCTTCGCCTTCTGCCGCGCCCTGCCGGAACGCGCCGGGGTCGTCGCCATCCCCAACGCCGTCTTCTACGACCACCGCGAGGAGGGCGCCCCGTTTGTCCGCTTCGCGTTCTGCAAGCGGACAGGCGTGCTGGAGGCGGCGGCAGAACGGCTCCGGAAGGCGCTCGCCGGCTGACCGCGCCCCAGCGGTTCGCTTTGCCTTCCGCGCAAGCGGAGCGTCGGAAAATCGTCAGCGAGGACTCGCGGCCGACGCGGCGGGAGAACGGCAGCCGGTACAACCGCCCCGCACATGGGCGCTCGCCGCTCGGCGTACGGTCAGGGCCCCGAGGACGGCTCGGTGTTGACCACGTCTGCCTGAGTGGTCGGCTGCATGGAGCTGTAGGCACGGCGCCTGGTTTCGGAGGACAACTCGTTGCGGCGGTAGACCCGGACCAGTTCCTGCTGCAGCGCCGGCCTGACCGCGGGTTCCCGGGCCAGCCGAACACCCAGGTTGACCAGGATCTCCAGATCCGACCGCAGCAGTGACTGGATGAAGTCCACGCCATCGCGCCGATTCCGGACCCGGTCCACGATCACGGTCAACCAGTAGCGGTACATGTCGGCGACCTTGTCGAGCAACAGGTCTTGCTCTTTGCCCCGACTGCTGTCGAAGTCCGCCACCTCGCGCAGAGCCGAGGCCGTGTCAAGGAACGACTGACATGTCAGGAGCTCGATGACACCGTCCTGGAGGTCAGTCGTCACGGACTTCGTGGGCAACTCAGGTGTGGTGGAAACCGTCGTGTCCCGCCGCGCCTGCTCGGTGCTCACCTCATGGCTCTGCTGAATACTCGACAGTCTGTCCCGCACGTCCATGATGTCGCCGGACATCTCGTACGTCAGTTTGAAGCGCCTGTCCTGCAGGCTCGCCAGCAGCTGGACGGTCGGACTGCTGCTGTGGGCCCGGTCGGGGGGCGTGAGATTGACGGAAAGCCAGCTGTCCTTGGCTTTGAGACGCAGGTCGGGGTCCGACGGGCTCCTCTTGTGGCGATCCCGTTCGTAGGCCTGACGAGGTTGCATCGCTGTCTCCTACTGCCGGAGCTTCGCAGGGCCGAGATCGAAGTCGAGTGGGTCGTCGTCCTCGCAGGGATTGGCGCCATGAGGGGGGTTGTCCTCGATTCGAAGATGCACAGGTCCGAGGTCGAAGTCCAGCGGTACTTCCGCATTGGCCATGAGGCTGACGGCTTCTTCCCAGAGCCGACGGAGATCGTCGTAGGCCAGCACGGCCTCATGACCGGAGCCCGCACCAGCGGAGGCTCGGTCGGTGATCGCCGACTGGAGCAGCCGTCGCCACAGGTCCAGGGCGTCGTGCAGCCAGTCCAGCGGTGGGGCGTCGCTGGCCCGGCACCGGTCGATCATCCCTTTCGCGAGCCTGGAGACATCCACGGCGGTGATGTCCGCGATGGGCGGCCCGGCTGTCGACTCCACGTAATTGAAGACGGTGTCCTGGTCCAAGTGACTGTCGTCGAATACGGACATGACACAGGTATCGCCGTTCTTGGGCAGCGAGCTCTCCAGCCTGGCCGTGGCCATGTCCGGAAGAAGCAGCACGATGCGTGATCCGGCACCGGTCCGTCCGTCCTCCGGCGCGTCGGAGCGGCCGTGCCAGTGCTGAGAGTAGGACAACAGCGTGCTGCGCCACTCCTGGTCGATCGTCGCGCTGCCGTTGAGCCGACCAACGAACCAGATGTCCTGGTCGAGCCCGGACATCAAGGTGGCTTTCTTGCCCAGGGCCGAGATGTCGCTGTCGGCGCGCTCGACGACGTTGTGGCCGCGCCCCCTCAGTTCGGCGGCGAGCCAGTCGAAGCAGTATCCGCGGGTCACTTCGCCGTCGACGCCGACATAACTGACGTGGTGCTGCTCGACATTGGTGACCAATTGGGCCCGCCATTCCTCGGAGAGCAGCGTCCATGGGATCGAGTTCGGCAGGACAGGCCGGGTCGGCTCCGGCGCGGGCTGCTGCCGGGCGGTTGAGTTCGGGGGCTCCTCGTCGTCGAACAGCTCGTCGGCCAGCCGGTGGAATATCTCGGTGTCCGCAGTCTTGGACAGACCGGAACCGTCGCATTCCACCAGCGAGAACTCGTTGGATCTCAGCATAATCCCGTTCAGCGTGGACTCGTACCAGCCGAGGATCTTCAGGCGCTCACTCGAGACGGGCAAGATGTCCTTGATCGAGTAGTTGACGTTGCACCATCCCCAGCAATAGACGGCGTTGAAGCCGGCCAGATAGCTCTGGAGAGCTTGGTGTACTTTCTCGGTGTGCTCTGATCCGTTACCCAAGCTGTCCGGCTCGCACTCGCGGAGCAGAAGTTCTCCGCCATCGATGAAGAGAGAACCGGAGCCGGCGGCCTTGACCGGCAGGGCGTTGGGCAGAAACTCACTGCACCGGTACTTCGTCATCGTCACGCCGAGTTCGGTCAAGGCGTTGTAGAACACGCCCGCGTTGTCCGTGGCGATGATCGTCCGGATGTACCCGTCCCGGACCATCCGCGCGATGCACCACATGGCCTTCATGTCCGGCTTTTTGTTCGGGGACGACGACGAGGTGTGCTTCTTCATCCAGTCGGTGCGGTATTTCTGATCGTGCAGCATGTTGCGCCAGGCCACTTCGACCCTGCGGTACTGCGGGACCAGTAGGTCGTCCTGGAAGACCTCGGGTCCGTCATGCCCGAGGAGAGCGGCACCTCCGTCGAATCCGACAACGAGCGCAGCTCTCCATGTTCCGTCGCGCGGATGCACCTTCAGATGCGCCCCGAACAGCTTGACGTCCACTTCGCTCATGGCCTCAGCCCGTCCTCCAACGCGGCCACGAACCCGCCGAAGGAGCCGAGGTCGCCGTCGACGAAC
Source organism: Streptomyces sp. NPDC029044 (assembly GCF_040637495.1). Classification (NCBI taxonomy): domain Bacteria; kingdom Bacillati; phylum Actinomycetota; class Actinomycetes; order Kitasatosporales; family Streptomycetaceae; genus Streptomyces; species Streptomyces sp. NPDC029044. The sequence continues at coordinate 43,140 of NZ_JBEZWN010000032.1, read as the reverse complement.
CACGCCGAGTTGGGGTTCCTGGCCGACATCAAGGACAGCACCATGGGCGCGTCGGGGAACCGCAGATTGGCGTAAACCATGTAGGAGCCGGTACGGCTGAACGCCTCCAGTACGTTGAGATGGAAGAAGGAGTAACCGCACACCACGGCGGGCTGCCCCGACCAGACCTCCACCGCCTTGCGGATGACCTCCGGGTACTGCGTGATCTCGGTACTGGTCATGCAGTTGATGCCCCACCGGTAGTCGCCGTGGAGCTTCACGATTCGTAGGCGCGGCCCTTGGTGCGGGGAGAGCCGCTGGACGACGACGTTCGGCACCAGTTCCGGCACAAGGATCACCTGATAGTCCCTGTGCTCGCGCAACCCGGCCTCCTGAAAGGCCTGTTCCAACAGGTCGTCGATGTTGAAGGTGAAGACTACATCGGCGTACCCGTCTCGCATCAACCGGGTGAGACCGTGATAGGGCGAGTCGGGCTTCAGGGGCCGTTCGACGTATGGAGTGAGGAAGTCGGCCCGGGACCGGTCGGCTCCGAGGTTGTCGCAGAAGACGTCGAACCGGTACTGAGGACTGCCCCAGGTACCCCGGTCATCGGGCAGGGCCAGCCGCAGTAACTCGGCGTTGAGCGGCACACCGTCGTGGGTCGAGCAGCCGGCGCCCAGCCAGAAGACCGGCTTGCCGTCACGTGGTTTCGGGGAACACACCGTCTTCAGGTGATCGACCAGAAAGCCGACCGTGTCTTTTGCGCTCACTGTCATCTCCGGATTTTCCGCATGAGACTGAGGTCGAAGTGGGGCTGTTCGGTCCAGGCGTTCTCCGGTACGGCCCGCCAGGCGGGCATCCCCGGGCCCACGTCCTGCGTCAACGCGTCGAAGTCGGCGACGAACGGTCCATACGTTCGCTCGACCTGCTCCGCCATGGCGTCGAGATGGTTATTGCGCAGCGCGCTGACCGACTGACGCACCCACTCCCTGACGTGCATGGGCTGGCTGCGGGCCCGCAGAACCCGCAACAGGGCTTCCTGGGTGAGTCGTTCGGAGCCGTCACGACGGCCCAGCAGGTCCTGGGAAGCACGGCTCACCACCTGTTGGATATCGCCGGGTGTCAGTCCGTGCGACCGCTCCGCCAGAAGCTTCAGATCGACCGCCTCCGGGCGCACCCGGGTGCTGAGCCGATTGATGTAGAGCTCGAAGACCTGGGAGCGTACCTCCGGGCCAGGGAGCTCCACCGGCAGCATTTGATCGAAGCGGCGCAGCATCGCCGGATCGATGGCCCAGATGCGGTTGGTGCAACCGAAGAACAGAACGGAGGCGCCCGACTCACGCAGCCGGTCGACCTCCTGGATCCAGTGCGCCGCCAGATGGATTCGCCAGTCCTGGCTGTCCTCACGGGACATGCCGATAGCGTCCACCTCGTCGGCGAAGAGGATGGCCGGCTGGACGTCGATGACCTGGTCGATGAGGTTGGTCAGGGCTTTCTGATCGTCGCCGACGTACCGGTTGAGGACCTCGTTGAGGCGGATCCGGACGATCGGCAGTTCCAGGTGGTGCCGAGCCCTGTACTCCCCGGCGAGGGCTCGGATGATGTGTGTCTTGCCGCAGCCGGACGGGCCGAACATCAGCAGTGACTGGGTCGGCGTCTGCCCGTACTCCGTCAGTTTCCGCCGCAGCGCTTCGACGTCTGGCGTGGCGAAGTAGGTCTCGAACAACTGCTTGACGGTGTCCATGAAGCTGCCCGGGTGATCCAGCCCGCCCACTGACGCGAACGTCGGTTCGGAGGAGACGGACGTCGGCGGCGCAGTGCCGTTCGACCCCGCCTTGGCCTTGCCGTCGGCGGCCATGGGGTGCTCCGGGTCCAGCCGCGCGACCGTGTCGACGTCTTCCTGGTAGGCCCCCTGGTGACCCGCCGCACGGTGGCAGTGGGCTCGGCTGGCGATCACCTCGGCCAGCAGTTCATCGGCGCGCTTTGGCGGCAACGGCGCTGCCTGCACCAGCCGTATTAGCCGCTCGCAGCGCTCCAGCGCGGACTCGGTGTCGGGTTGCCCCTCCACTTCCTCCAGCAGGTCGGACAGTGTGTCGCAGACCTGTTCCTCCACGACGTGGGGCCTGCTGCTGCGACCGAGAGCGTGCAGATAGTGCCGAAGGGCCTGTTCGTCGTCCCCGCGCCGCCGGGCGATCTCCCCCCGCAGCGCGGTGGCGTCGGCTCCGGCCCCGAACTCCTCGACTGCGCGGGCGAGATCGCTCTCCGCGGTGCTCAGCCGGGAGTCGACGCTGCCGTCCAGGTACATCAGCGTGACCCAGGCACGGGCGTAGTAGGCCTCCCAGCGGTCGGCACCGGCCTCGACGGCCTTGTCGAAGTGCGCTTGGGCGTCCTCGAACCGTTCCTCCCGCATCGTCTTGATTCCCTGTTCGTAATGGCTGCGCCAGTCTTCGGGGTACGGCATGGTCATTCCCCCCCTCCAGTCGAGATCCGGGGCCACAGCACCAGCGGGTCGCAACGCGTGCCGTCGGGTCCGGCGCACCGCACCAGGCACGCGTCCGCGTCCCGGGTGTCCGCCGGAGACGGCAGCCGCACCCCGGCCCCCACCTCGAAGGCCGTACGCAGTTCATCGTGTCGCTCGACCGACCGGCCGACCAGGAACGTGCTGTAGCGGGTCGCGGTACGCAGTTCGGCAGGCGAGACGAAGGGGCTCGCGACGATCAGCCCGTGCTCGTGGGCGGCCCCGTCGCCGCCGAAGCGTTCGAGGAGCCGGACCGGCACGGTCGCCAGATTCGCGGACACCAATACACACAGCGGCTGCCAGCAGTGCGGATGGACCATCCCGTGCTCCGTCCAGGCCGAGGCGAGCTCGGCCCGCACGGTAGGGCCGGTGCCGAACGTACCGAAGTAGTAGTCCTGGTCATCGAGCCCGGAGACGGGGGCCGGGGTCACGGACGGGCCGGCGGAGTCCGCTCCGGTCTCGTCGGTCCGCTCTTCGGCGCCTCGCGGCCGTACCTTGAGATCGAACCCCTCCGGCCAGACATCGGTCGCGGCTCCCGGAACGGCGTCGACGTCGCGCACAGCATCGGCGGTCCGCAGCAGCGAACCGATGACAAGGGTGAGCGCCACAGCCGCGGCCGTCGGGTCGTCGACGGGCAGCTCCAGGACCACCGCACTCGGCGCGTTCGGCATCGGAACGGGCGGATCCGACCAGCTCATCGAGATGGCCTCGCGCAGGGACTCCGCTGCCCTGGTGGTGCGCTCCAGCAACAGGGCGATGCGGCGCAGGGCGGCTGGGCCCGAGTAGTCGATGTGGGCCCGGGCCTCGACCACCCGGGCGGCCAGCCGGCGCAGGGACTGGCGGCCGCCGTCAGCCAGGTCTTCCGCTCCCTGGTCGCCGCAGACGGCGTCGAGCAGTCCGCTCAGACAATCGTCGCCCGCCGGATCCGGGCACGGAGCTGCCCCGGAGATCAGGCAGTCGAGGACCGCGGCCCGGGTGTCGGCATGCTTGAACTCGGACACCCAGGAACCCGCGCGCCGTCCCCAGTGCCCCCCGTCGCGCAGTCGGTGCCAGCCGTCCGTGACGCGGTGCGCGGAGCCCTCCGGTCCGGGAGGGCAGGCCCACAGCACCGGGATGCCAGAGGCCACGAGCTCCGCCGCGATGTGCCCGGTCATGTCCACCTCGCCGGCGGTGCCAAGCAGCACGGCCGGGCTGCCCGGCGCGATCTCCAGGATCCGGTCGCCACCGTCCGGACCTATGCCGACCACCGTCCGCAACAGCGCGGGAGCCGAGGGGGCCGCGAAGAGTTCGGTCAGCAGTCTGCGCATGTCCGGTGACAATGTCTCCGGCAGGTTCGCCGGCGTGATCGTGGGCAGGTCCCCGGCCAGACTCTCCGGCGCGGAGCAGCCGAACCGCGCAGCCGCACCCACGCCGGCCCGCACCGCCCCGCGGACGCGGCGCGCACCGCCCGGAAGTGCGGCCGACGGTGGAGGAGCAGCAGCGGTGACCGGTGTCATCGCGTCTGTGGCGTAGGGGCCGGGGGGCAGCAGTTCCTCCTCGATCAGGGGCAGAAACCAGCCGTTGCGCTGGGCGATGCCCTCGACCTGCCGGCGCAACGTCCGGAGCCGACCCCGCATCGGCCCGGCACTCAACTCGTGCACATACGGGCCCGTCAGCAGTTCCGCCTGCAGGCCCTCCCGCTCGAGCCATTCGAGGAGCGCAGCCCCCCGTATGCGATGGCCTGGCGGCGACGGATCCCCAAGTCGGTCCGCCAGACCGGGCGAACGGCTCAGATAGGCATACGCGTAGCGCAGATGAGGGTCGTCGGGGTGCTCGTCGGGATCCGACATGGGTTCACCGTGCACGGACACCACCAGGCTGAAGCAGGCATAGGCCGAGATCCGGTCACCCAGCGTGTGCAACGCCCTTCCGCAGCGAACCAGTTCCTCGGTGCCGGAGTAGAACAGCCAGAAATCGAGACGGTTGGTGGCCGCGTGGGCGAGCAGGCTCTCCACGATCAGCCGATGCTGGCCCTCGCGCTGCCACCTTCGCTTCAGTTCCGCGTCGATCTGGAACCTGCCGCGCTCCCGGTGTTCGAGCATTCTCACGTACTTGGTGTAGGCGGCCTCGGGTCCGGGAGACACGGGCGTCGCATCGGCGGAGGGGGCGGTGGCCACGAGGGCGGCCCTTGCTGATCTGTCCGTCCCGCTGAGTCGGCGGACCAGGTCCGGGACGGCCGGTGCCCCCTGATTGATCAGTTGCCGGGCGCGCAGGGTGCAGGAGATCGCCATACCGGCCATGCCCAGAGCGAGCCAGAGCTCCGCGACCAGCGTCCACCATTCCGCGTCCGCGGGCCGCCCCTCACGCAGCGCGTCGACCAGCGCGCGGACGGCCTCGGCATCGACGACCGCCGCCCCCGGCGCCTGGCGCTCTTGAGGCAGACCATGGGTCGTGGCGAACCCACGCGCCGCACGTGCCGGATCACCGCCCAGCAAACCGTTCAGCACTTCCGGCATGTTCACCGCCCCCTCCCCGTCGGTCACGATCCGCCGTCTCCTTCAGATCCTGACCCGGTACAACTCGTCCTCGGTCCGGACGTACACCCGCCCGATGCTGTCCGCGCACAGGCCCGTGGGGTTGACCGGTTCGCTGGTGTCGATGTCGAGGAAGTGGCAGAGCAACTTCAGTGAGTCTCTTGCGAAAAGGGCGAGTTGATGTCCCATCTCGTTCTCGAACAGAAGGTAGATGCCCGGCCCACCGACACAGGCCTGGACGACGGACGCGTCACGGAACGGCACCGGCAGTTTCGACATGCTCTGCTCCGCCCAGGTCCCGGCCTCCCACCGCCAGGTGCCGAGCGAGCCGCTGTCCGCGGTGAGCAGGAACACGGCGGATCCATACGATGGGGAGGAGGGGGACGAGGGGGACTCGGGTGCCGGCTCCTCCAGCACGAAGTGACTGTCGGCGGGCGGCAGGCCGCCCGATCCCAGTGGGCTGATGGCCTCGATGCGCCTGGGATAGGGGTAGCGGAGCCAGCGGTCGTCGTCGGTGAGCATCCATAGCCCGTCCTGGGCGGCGAGGAGCTGCCGGCAGGTGCCGCCGAGCCCCGACAGCAGCATGGTGTGGAACTCGTACTGGTAGCCTGCTCCCTCCTGCTTGACGGTCGGGGGCAGCTTGAGGAGTCGCTGGTCGTCCGTGGTGAGGAAAAGATCCCCTTCGGGGCCGAAGGAGAGGGTGTCCAGACGGACGCCGAGGGCTACGTGCATCGCCCCGCCGCGCGCCATGTCGTAGCGACGGACCATTTCCTCGTCCGGGTCCAGCGCGCAGCAGACACCGCGGTGTACAGCCAGCAGATCGGTGAAGTCGCCGTTGAACAGTGTTCGGTGCAGGACGTCCCGCAGAGGACGGGTCATCAAGAGCCGTTCCCTGAGCACTGCCAGTTCGGCCGCGGCGCTCGGCTCTCCGGCCGCTGCGCTCGCGAGCCCGACGATCAGCTGGAGATCGGAGCCGTTCCCCGGCAGCCATCGGCGGCCGTCCGAGGGCTCCTTCGACGGCAGCAGGGCCTGCCCGAGCGGGCCGCGCGGATCGATGCCGAGGGCCGGGAACACGCTCATCGCACGTAGGGCGGAGGTCTCTGCGGAGTCCTCCGGCATGCCGCAGGCCCGCAGGTAACGCCGGTGGTTCTCCAGCACCGCGTACGGCGGGACGGCCCGCGTCGTGACGCAGTATTCGTCGACGGCGCGAAGCCGATCACCGGCCCACCGCCAGAAGCCCACCGGTACGCCCCACTCGCCGGCCCCGACCACACAGGACACGTACCAGGGCTCGGTGAAGTGGCGGCGGTGGGTGCGCCGGTCGGTGCCGGACATGAACGGGACACCCGCCACGTGCGAGTGGTACCAGCCGACCACGTACTCCTCGGTACCGTCCCCCAGGCGGGTGAAGATGGCGTCCATCGAGGTGGCGTCGAAGTCGAAGTGCACCTGGCTGCGACTCTCGGTGGGCACCGCGAGAGAGTCGGTGATCCGTACTGCGTACCTGTCGTCGGAACGGTAGTGCCGTCCCAGCAGGACGCCCCCGCACTCCTGCTCGGTGTCAAGCGCGGCGTGGCTGCGCAAGCCAGACAACACGTGATCGGCGACCTCAAGGCGGAAACCGTGGGCTCCCAGCGGCAGTTCGGCGATGCTCGCGGGTGTGTCCTTCAGCGAGATCCTCGGAACCGGGCTGATCGAGAAGTCCTCGTCGGCATCGGTCATGGCCGGGCCCCGGCCGATGCCCGTGACTCCCGGTCGAGGGCACCCGCACGTGCCTCGGCCGACATGGTCAGGGTGTGACGGGCGGCGACCTGCGCGGTGCGGAGGGTCTCGCCCTCCAGCAGGTAGCGGTTGCCCTCCTGCCAGTAGAGCCGGTAGGGGATGCGGGCGCCGGTGCTGTCCTGCTCTTCGAACCCCAGGCCCGACCGGATGAGTTTTCGGATGATGGCCGAAATATTGATGTCCAAGGGCAGGGAAAGGTCCCAGGAGTTGGTACCGAAACTCGCGCGGAGAATGATGGGAATCGCCTCCGGAGCGGGGGTTGTCATGCTTACCTCGCAGCGGTTGGAGTTGCAGGGACGACTGCGGACGACGACATGGGATTCACCACGAGATCGAAGTCGAAGTCCACTTCTTCGGCCGTGACTCCCCGGCCGGCGGTGGGCGAGTAGTCGTTCTGGCGGGCGTCTTCGACCGCCTCGTAGAGTTCGCTGGCGGCGGGGTTCGTGGCGAGTACGGAAACCTCCACCCCGACGAGTTCGCTGTACCGGCACACAGCGGACAGCGCGTCGCGGAAGGTGCCGAAGTGGCATTGCACGGAGGCTATTTCGGATTGGACGACGACACAGTCGTCGACCAGGAGCAGCCGGGCCTGGTGGCAGCGCTGGTTCCAGCGGGAGAGGAAGCGCAGCACGGTGACGCGCCGGGCGGGCAGGACGTCGCGCTGCAGGAGGACACGAAGGTAGACCCAGGGTTCGCCGGCGCGTATCTCCAGCGCGGCCCGGTAGTCGTAGCAGGGAATCAGGCAGCGTACGCCGGAGAGCACGGTGCTTGCGTCGACGATGCGGTAGTTCCAGCCGAGTTGGTCGAAATATTCGGCGATAGTGTGTGCGTCGAGCTTGTGCATGCTGTCTATTCCTCCACCGACTCGTGGCGTGGAGAAGCCGTTATCTCGAACTGCGGATTGACGACCGGACGACCGTCGATCGGCACAATCGACTCGTCCCGGCTCAGCTCCTCCCAGAGCCACAGGGCGGCCTGCGCATCGAGTGGGTCGTAGATGTTGAATGATTTGTACTGGACGAGCTCGCAGAGCGCGACGCACAGTTCGGCGAGTGAGAGTCCCGGGTACCAGATGTCCCCCATGCAGATGTCCGGGGGTTTAAAGTTCGGATGGAAGATAGCCGTCTTCCACACGACCGTGGGGGGCAGCTTCGGAAAGTTCTCGCTCAACAGCAGATCGAATTCGTGCTCGCTCGACCGGAGCAGGATGTCTTTCACCTGCACCAGGCCCAGACAGGTCATTTTCACGATGTACTTCGAAGGCGGGCTTCCCAAACTGTGAAAGCTGATGAGTTCACTGCTCCCGGCGAGGTCGAGCATTCCCGCGTAGTCGTTGGCGAGCCGTCTGAGGTGAGGTGAGGTCATTCCCGCCCCCTCGGTTCGAGTCCTGCCAGTTCCGGCTCCGGGGGAGCCCCGGGGAGTTCTAGGTGTACGACCGTGTCGACGCCCGGGAGACCGGCCTGGACCCAGCTCCACGGGGGGAAGCCGGTCTCCCCGGGGGAGAGTCTGGCCCAGGTTTCGTCCCCGGTCACCACGTTGGACAGGTCAGGGACGGTCCGTGCGCCGCACTCGGCGCAGCGGTTGTCCTCCTCCCCGCGGCCGGCCGTGCTTGCCTGGATGTGGTCGACCGCCCGCACGGTGCCGCATTGCAGGCACGTCACACGCGCGTTGATCTCCATGGGCAGCCTCAGCACCGCGTCGGGCTGCTCCGAGGCGTCCCGCCAAGAGGAAAGCAGCCCCGCCCAGTCGGTGTCCGTGTGAACCCAGTCAGCCGGGGCCGAGGCCGGGGAAGCCGTCCGCGGGTGCAGCCAGCAGTCCTCGCGGCGGGGGAGCGAGATGCGAAAGTAGCGGTCGTGGGCGAGGTCGACGCGTATCTCCTCCCCGACGGGGACGGGCAGCGTCTCCGGATCGTCGTGGATCCACTTCACCGCCTGCTGCACCATGAGCGCTGCCGCCACCGATGCCCCGAGGGCGGTGGTGGGCACTCCCTGTCCGTACTGTGCGCGGCGGGCGTAGGCGAGGCAGGAGTGGCGCAGGGTCAGGTCGACGAGGTCCTCCTCGGTCAGCGTGCACACGTAGCAGGGGGTGGTGTCGCCCGGGGCGTACAGCCGGACCACCCCCTCCCAGGGGGTGAGGCCACCATCGACGAACAGGCAGCCCGTGAGGCCCGCGAGCTGGCCGAGGGCGATGCGGGCCGCCGCGTTGTCGACGCAGCCGAAGGCGACGTCCATGCGGGCGAACAGTCCGGCGCCCGCCACGGTGCGCAACTCGCCGTCCAGGGGTACGACGGTGCAGTCGGGGTTGATCCGGGTGGCGGCGGCCCGGGCGGCCACCACCTTGGGCCGGCCGATGTCCTTCTCCGTGAAGAGCACGGACTTGCCGAGATTGCCGCCCTCCACACGGTCGAAGTCGATCAGGACCACCGTCCCCCAGCCGAGCAAGGCCAGGTTCTTGACCACCTCGTTGCCCAGGGCGCCGGCTCCGACCACGATCGCCCGGGCCGTCTTGAGCAGATCCTGGCGCCACCACCGGACCGATGACAGCTGGGCGTAGCGCTCAGCCGTCATGCGTTCCCTGACTGTCCGGGGAGAAGTGGCAGTTGCGCGAGCAGCACCGGCTGCCCGCCAGGTGCTCCCAGCAGTCCGGGCAGTAGCCCTCACCGCACAGTGGGCAGCGGATCACCTCGCTTCCCACCGAAAGGGCGCTGAAGCAGTGCGGACAACGTCGGTCCACCAGAGCGTCACCGAGGGCCAGGGTGAGGCGCTGGACCTCTTCGTAGACCGCGAGACGGCCGCCGAGTTCGAGGTTGTCCCCCTGGTGCAGAACGGCCATTCCGGTGACGGCCGTTCCGTTGCGTATGACATCCACGCCGTCCGGAACCACCACGCCGAGTCCCGAATCGGTTCGTAGAATCCACAACCCGGACTTGCGTTCGGTCACCTGGGCGTCCAACGGCTCGTGGAGATTTTCGGAGGGCAGCAGGAACTGGTGGCCGCGCTCTGGCAGCACGATGTGCCAGCCCTTGAAGTCAAGTCTGGGGACGAGTGGAACGGTCGAACTCATGGGTGATCCGCCTGTTTTCCAGGGACGTACAGGGCCGCCCATTATCAGCGGCTGAACAGCGAGTGAGCAAGGCTTTGACAATACACACAAGTGGAATCTTCGATGCCCATAGCTCAGCTACCGGGCCGCCTACCCAATTCCCAAAGATGTTCGAACTGTTCGACCCAGTAGCCATTCCAGCGGTTACTGCTGGACCGGTTCAGGCTAATGTGCATACGGGTGCCTGTGTGACGCCCGTGAACAGCGTGAAACTCGACGATCAGTGATCCATTATTGGTTCCGGGATCGACGGTGAACATGCTAAATCCGGGACTGAAGTCAATGAACCGGTATTCGAAACTCCCCGGGACATTCCAGTTGCGCATCATTTCCATGCGGGAGACCACTGTGCGCAATGATGGCTCCAACGACTCCACCGAGAATTCCAGCCCGTCGTCCAACTGCCGGGCGGCCACCCGCACCGCCTCCGCCGCGGAGGGGTCGAGCAGCAGCACCCGCACCTTTCCGTCGGCGCGCGCCAGCACCTGACTGCGCAGCGCCTCGCACGTGCCAGAACTCAGCAGGTTGATGCCGGAGGGAGCGAACACGGCGACCTCGCGGGCCCCTGCGAGCCGCGCGGAGACCGGCACCGAGTCGAGATCGGTACGGTCCTGAAGGACCGCGTCCACGTCCGCGGCCCGCCGGTCCGGCAGCGTAATCCGGAACACCAGCAGGCCCACGCCGGCCAACACGACCGTCAGTTGCAGCCGCTGGGACAGAACATCGCCGACCAGGGACAGCACGACGAAGACCGAGGCGCACGCGGAGACAACGTACGCGTCCAGGTTCGTGCGAGTCCTGAGATCCCCGAGTACACGCCGCCAAGTCCGTTGCATGAACTCCCCCGTCCTGCCCGCCGGTCCGGGCACCCCGAGTCGACTTCCCAGCGTAGGGACGACGGATCGGCTCCGACAGTGGACGTGCCGGACGGCGGGGGAAAGGGACGAACAGGCCGTGCTGACAGAAACCGCCACCTCGGGGGACGAGCATGAGCTCCAGCCGCTGACCCTCTAGTTCCCCTCCTCCCCACAGGGTGCGCAACTCGCCCGGCTTCACGCCGTCCGATTAATGGAGCAGGGGGTCGCCCCCAGCGTCGGACGCCACCTGCGCGGTCGCCCTCGTCGGCGAACTCGCGGCGAACGCCGTACGTCGCGACGCCGCCTCCGCGAAGCGGCTGCCCACGGTGGCGCCGTCGTCGCATCCCGAGGGCGAGTCGGGCCGGGGGCTGCTCCTGGTGGACACCCTGGCCGCGCGCTGGGGGTCGGCGCCTCGCCGCCCGGTGGGCAAGACGGTGTGGGCGGAGCTGCGTCTTCCGTCCGGAAGCACGCGAGAGCATCCGCCTGTCGGTGCAGGAGTCCATCAGTCGGAGGCGCCGCCCTCGGCGAGCTGGGCGACCACCGCCACGAGCGCCACGGCGAGCGCGGCTCCGACGCCGTAGCGGGCGCCGTCGGCGGCGTCGCCGACGGGCAGCACCACTGTTCGGCCCGGTGAGGACGTGGACATGCCTTCCTCCATCGAACGCGAGACCTCGCCCTGCGTAGGGAAACAGCAGGGACGCGACGGCAGCGCGCCGCCTCGGGGTGTTCGTGCGCACCTGCCCGCAAGCACCTGGCCGTGATCATGCGGCGCCATGGCGCCGCTGACGGAAAAAGCAGACGGCGCGTGCAGCGCGTACCTGTTCGTACGCGCCCACGCGCCGTGGCCCCGGCGTGGGAGCCTACTCGTCGTCCTCGGGCTTCTCCGCCTCGTTGATCTCCTCTTCGAGACCGAGCTGCTCGATGAGCCACTTGTCGAACTCGATCGCGGCGCGCACCCAGCTGACCGTCGAGGAGACGAAGTGCTCCAGGCTCACGCCCATGCCGATCAGCATCTGGGCCTCGCCGATCAGGCGGACCGTGCCGTCGTCGTGGGTGTGGCTGTAGACCTTGGGCCACAGGGTGCGGCGGTTCCAGTCGTCGATCGACTCCAGGATCTGCGGCTTGGCCTCGATCGCGTGGGGCCGGTCGTAGAACGTCCGCACGGAGAAGACCTGCTGGTCTCCCTCTCCCCGGAACATGAAGTAGGTGCGGAACTGCTCCCACGGCGCCGCGAGGTCTCCCTCGTCGTCGACGACGTACTTGAGCTCCATCTGGTCGAGGAGCTGCTTCACGAGGTCCTGATCCGGGACGACGGGGCCGGCCGGGCCGCCGGGCTGCGGCTCGGGCTGGCCCCCGAAGTTCGGAATCGAGGACGGGTCGATGGTCACCGTGAATTTCCCTTCGTACGGATTCCGCCATCCTCCCCCATGCGGGGAGGGGGGTGGCAAGCCCCGACAGACCCTGTCAGCCCTCGGCTGACAGGATCCGGTCAGCCGCAACCTCCGGGTACCCCGAACCGTCCTCCTGAGCAGCCGACGGAGGGAGCCGTGCTCATGCAGGCAGCGAACAGGGGCCACACCCGGTGGGGGATCCTCCTGCCCATTCTGGCCCTGCCGGTCGTGGTCCTCGGCGTCCTGATCGCCGGCCTGTTCCTGTGGGCCTGGTCGGACGAGGACGGCACCCGCGCGGGCGCGGCGGCGACGGTTCCCTGCGCCGAGGCCCTGGCCTTCGGGGCCGCCGAGCGCCCCGCGACCGCCCGCGTCGACAACTGCACCGTGCAGCGGGGCATCGACACCGCGTACGCGGCGGTGCTGCGGATGCCGCGCGAGGACGTCCGCGACTGGCTGCGCACGACCTACCCGGACGCCCCCGGGCCCCGCACGGGCGGCGGTGTCTGCGGGGCGCTGTGCCTCGACGTGACGCACGAGGACGGCCTTCCCGGCACGGCGGAGGCACACGTGGTGCAGGTGCGGGTCGAGTACGAGAACGCCGAGACGGCGCTGGTGCGCTTCTCGGCGTTCACGATGTGACCCGGGGCGGTCCTACAGCGTCTTGCCCGTGGCCGGGCCCACCAGCAGCCCGTCCTCGAAGCGGTCCACCCGGACCGTGTCGCCGTCCTTGATCTCCCCGGACAGGATCTCCTTGGCGAGCCGGTCGCCGATGGCGGACTGGACGAGCCGCCGCAGCGGCCGGGCGCCGTACGCCGGGTCCATGCCCTCCTCCGCGAGCCACGCCAGGGCCTCGGGCGTGATGTCCAGGGTGAGGCGCCGCTCGGCGAGCCGCTTGGCCAGCCGCTCCAGCTGGAGCTTCGCGATGCGCTCCAGCTCGGGCTTGGTCAGCGCCGAGAAGACGACCAGGTCGTCCAGGCGGTTGAGGAACTCCGGCTTGAAGGAGGTCCGCACCACCTCCAGGACCTGTTCCTTCTTCTCCTGCTCGCTGGTCACCGGGTCGACCAGGTACTGGCTGCCCAGGTTCGACGTCAGGACGAGGATCGTGTTGCGGAAGTCGACCGTGCGGCCCTGGCCGTCCGTCAGACGGCCGTCGTCCAGCACCTGGAGCAGGATGTCGAAGACCTCGGGGTGGGCCTTCTCCACCTCGTCCAGCAGCACGACGGAGTAGGGCCGCCTGCGCACGGCCTCGGTGAGCTGGCCGCCCTCCTCGTAGCCGACGTATCCGGGCGGGGCGCCGACCAGCCGGGCCACGCTGTGCTTCTCGCTGTACTCCGACATGTCGATGCGGACCATCGCCCGCTCGTCGTCGAAGAGGAAGTCGGCGAGGGCCTTGGCCAGTTCGGTCTTGCCGACGCCGGTCGGGCCGAGGAAGAGGAAGGACCCGGTGGGGCGGTCCGGGTCGGAGATGCCGGCGCGGGAGCGGCGTACGGCGTCCGACACCGCCCGCACGGCCTCGGTCTGGCCGATGAGCCGCTTACCGATCTCGTCCTCCATGCGCAGCAGTTTCTGCGTCTCGCCCTCCATCAGACGCCCGGCGGGGATGCCGGTCCAGGAGGCGACGACGTCGGCGATGTCGTCGGCGCCGACCTCCTCCTTGACCATCGTGTCCTTGGCGACCTCCTCCTCGGCCTCGCTGGCGGCCTCCAGCTCCTTCTCCAGGGCGGGGATCTCGCCGTAGAGCAGCTTGGAGGCGGTGTCGAAGTCGCCGTCGCGCTGGGCGCGTTCGGCCTGGCCGCGGATCTCGTCGAGGCGTTCCTTCAGCTCACCGACGCGGTTGAGGGACTGCTTCTCCTTCTCCCAGCGGGCGGTGAGGCCGCGCAGCTCCTCCTCCTTGTCGGCGAGGTCGCGGCGCAGCTTCTCCAGGCGCTCGCGGGAGGCCGCGTCGGTCTCCTTGCCGATCGCCAGCTCCTCCATCTTCAACCGGTCGACGGCGCGCTGGAGTTCGTCGATCTCGACGGGCGAGGAGTCGATCTCCATGCGGAGCCGGGAGGCCGCCTCGTCGACGAGGTCGATGGCCTTGTCGGGCAGGAAGCGGGAGGTGATGTACCGGTCGGAGAGCGAGGCGGCGGCGACGAGCGCGCTGTCGGCGATCTGCACCTTGTGGTGGGCCTCGTAGCGGCCCTTGAGTCCGCGCAGGATCGCGATGGAGTCCTCGACGGTGGGCTCGGCGACCAGTACCTGCTGGAAGCGCCGCTCCAGGGCGGGGTCCTTCTCGATCCGCTCGCGGTACTCGTCGAGGGTCGTTGCACCGACCATGCGCAGCTCACCGCGGGCCAGCATGGGCTTCAGCATGTTGCCGGCGTCCATGGCGGAGTCGCCGCCCGCGCCGGCCCCGACGACCGTGTGCAGCTCGTCGATGAAGGTGATGATCTGCCCGTCGGAGTCCTTGATCTCGGCGAGGACGGTCTTCAGCCGCTCCTCGAACTCGCCCCGGTACTTCGCGCCCGCGACCATGGCGCCGAGGTCGAGCGCGACGAGCCGCTTGTCCTTCAGCGACTCGGGCACGTCGCCCTTCACGATCCGCTGGGCGAGCCCCTCGACGACGGCGGTCTTGCCGACGCCGGGCTCGCCGATGAGGACGGGGTTGTTCTTCGTACGGCGGGAGAGGACCTGCACGACGCGGCGGATCTCCTGGTCCCGGCCGATGACCGGGTCGAGCCTGCCCTCCCGCGCGGCGGCCGTGAAGTCCGTCCCGAACTTCTCCAGGGCCTTGTACTGCCCCTCGGGGTCGGCCGTGGTCACCCGGCGCTGGCCCCGCGTCTTCTGGAAGGCGGCCTGGAGCTTCTTGGCGTCGGCCCCCTGCTGGGACAGCACCTCGCCGGCCGCGCCGCCCTTCGCGGCGAGGGCGATCAGGAGGTGCTCGGTGGAGAGGTACTCGTCCCCCAGGTCCTTGGCGCGGGACTGCGCGTCGGCGACGACGGCGAGCATCTCGCGGTTGGGCTGGGGCGGCGCGACGGTCGATCCGGTCACGCTGGGCAGGCCGGCGAGCACGCGCTCGGCCCCGGCGCGCACGGCGGCCTGGTCGGCGTCGACCGCGGCCAGCAGGTCGGTGATGTTCTCGTTGTCCTGTCCCTGGAGCAGCGCGAGCAGCAGGTGGGCCGGGGTGAGGTCGGGGTGCCCCTCGGTCACGGCCCGGTTGCTGGCAGCGTTGATCGCATCCCGGCTCCGGTTGGTCAGCTCGGCGTCCACGTTCGCGTTCTCCTCCTTGCACTGACCCGAACGGCTTGCACAAAGTTGAGTCTAGTGCACTCAAGGGCGGATCCGGGAGGCTCGGGGGTCTAAGTTCCGGGGCATGGCGACCAAGTACTCCGTCGACCCCGGCGCTCCGGACCCGTCGTATCTCAGCTTCTGGCGGGAGCGGCACCTGTGCACCCTGACGACTCCCCGGCCGGACGGCACTCCGCATCTGGTACCCGTCGGCGTCACATACGATCCCGAGGCCCGTCTGGCTCGGGTGATCACCAACCGGGCCAGCGCGAAGGTCCGGTACGTGCGGGCGGCCGGGGACCAGGGGGCGGCCGTCGCCGTCTGCCAGCTGGAGGGCCGCCGCTGGGCGACGCTGGAGGGCCGGGCCTTCGTCCGCGACGAGCCGGACCGGGTGGCCGAGGCGGAGCGGCGCTACGCGGAGCGCTACGGCAGGACGCCGTCGCCGAACCCGGCGCGCGTGGTGATCGAGATCCACCTGACGCGGGCGCTGGGGCGAGGTTGAGCGAAGTGAAAATCCACACCGGTGATCGACTGGTTCCAGCCACCCACGCCAGGTGTCGATACCCGGAAATGTCCCCGAAAACTGCAGCGGCGTCACCGTGTTCAGGTCACGGTGACGCCGCTGCGGGGGGAAGCACCTGAGCGATCTGTTACGACGGGGGAATCGCGTCAGGCACTGCGGGGGGTGGCAGAGATGGTCCTCGGGGCAGGGGAGTCGGCCTCCACCTGCTGGTGGTCCCGCTGGTCCAGGTTCACAAAGATCATTCCGTACCGTACGGCGCACCGCACCGGCTGCGGCGCCCCCCGAGGCCGCCGCAGACACCGGTAAGCCCGTACGTCCTCGTCCTCGTCCCGCGTGACGACCACCGGCTCGCCGAACACGGTCACCATCAACGAGTCGCCGCTGTGGGGGATGGCGGTGACCAGGTCGATGAAGTGCCAGCCGGAGCGGTAGGCCGTGGCCATCTCGCGGCGGAAGGAGCGGTCGTCGGGTGGAGTGGTCACATCAACGCTCCGAGTCCACGACGATGGCCGGCCAGTGACTGTCCGCCAGGACGTCACTCTTGACATCGCTCGTGACGCTCGCCGGCCAGTGACTGTCCGCCCGGGTGTCACCCTTCGCGCCGGAGTAACCCATCACTCCGATGACAGCGACGGCGGAGAGAGCGGCAGCAAGCACCGAGCGAAGCAGTCTCTTGCGCATAGTCGGCTTCGTCCTCACTTGTGAGTCTCCTCTTCCCCCGTCAGGTAAGACGATGGCTCATTCGAACACGTCATGGCCACACAATCGGTGCATCATGTTCCTGCATGTTCAGGACCCTGGGGGGTGGAGATTTCGTGGCAAATCAGACTAAGGCGGCGCATCCCCATGCGGTCACCGAGCTGTGCGAGGAAGGGAACCGACTCTATGCGAACGCCCTGCGTGCGGGGCGGATCGCACGCACGGACGCGAAGTCGGCGCCTTGCCTGGTCGAGTTCGCCCTTCTTCACCCGGACCCGGACGACGAGGACTGGCTGCGGCCGGTACCGCCGACAGTAGCGCTGGCCGAGCGTCTGCACCCGATCGAGCGCGACATCGCGGAGCGCCGACAGCTGTCGATCAAGATCGCGGACGCGTTCGAGCCGTTCATGGCCCTGGGCGCCCAGCTGACGACGACCGACCACTCGATCACGGTGCTGGAGGGCGGCGACCGGATCAACGCCGCCCTCAACCTGGCCACGGCCCAGTGCCAGGCGGAGATGCTCACCATCCAGCCCAGTGACGACCGCTTCTCCGAGCGAAGCCTCACCCAAGGACTCGAAAGGGACCGGCCCCTGATCGAACGGGGAGTCAGGATCCGGACGCTCTACCAGCACACGGCTCGCTACAGCCCTCAAAAACTGGCCTATGTGGCGCAACTCGCGAACAGCAAGGCGGAGTACCGCACGATCGACGAGGTGGTCGAGCGGCTCATCGTCTGCGACGGGACCGTCGCGTTCATTCCGGCCCGTGACGACCAGCAGGTTGCCCTCGAACTCCGCCACCCCGGACTGGTCCGGTACCTGGTGAAAGTCTTCGAGTTCATGTGGAGCCGCTCTGTTCCGCTGAGCGCCGGTGCCCCCTACGGTCCGGCCGCGGACGGCATCACGGACATCCAGTACTCCATCGCCAAGCTCCTCGTGGAGGGCCATGTCGACGAGGCCATCGCCCGCCGCCTCGGCATGAACGTCCGCACGTGCCGGGCCCACATCGCCAAGCTCGCGGCCACCCTCGGCAGCGGCAGTCGTGCCCAGCTCGGATTCCTCATCGCGCAGTCCGGAATCCTGGAGAGCACAGGTGCCGCGCAGTGAGCGGGCCGCACCGCGAGCACGGCGAGGACGACCTGTGCTCCCTGGGCACGGACCTGTACGAACGGGCGCTGCGTCAGGGCCGGCTGTCGACCGAGGAGAGCGGGGCCGCCCCCTGCATCGTCGACCTGGGTCTGGTGCACCCCGCCCTCGACGACCCCACCCGAATGGAACCTGTCGCTCCGGTTGTGGCGCTGCACCGGCTCCTGCGGAGCTCCGAGGAGCGGATCGCCGGCGAGCGGCGGCGCGAAGTACGGCTGGCCGAGACATTCGGCTCCCTCATGCGGATCGCCGACCCGTCCTCCGGAGCCGGTGAGACTCCACCGATCCAGCTCCTCACCGGCACGGAGCGGATCAATCGGGCCATCACCGACGCGGTGGCCGATGCCTCCGAGGAACTGATCACCGTCCAGCCCCGCGCCGGCCTCACCGGCGAACGCGGCCAGGCCGCCGACGCCGCGTCACTCGGCCGTGACCAGGCAGCGCTGGACCGTGGCTGCCGGATCCGCACCCTGTACCCGCACACGATGCGCCACTTTCCCCTGATCACGGCTCGTTGCGAGCGCCTGAAGGGCGACGTTCAGATCCGCACGCTGGACGAAGTCCCCGACCGCCTGGTCCTCATCGACCGCACGGTGGCCTTCGTCCCGGCCGGCGAGGACGGCAAACTGGCCCTGGAGATCAGGCATCCGGCCATCGCGGACCACCTGGCCGTCACTTTCGACCGCCTCTGGCGCCTGGCCACACCCATGTACCCCGAAGCCGCCCCCCAGCCCTCCCACAACGGCATCACCCCCCGCCAGCACGCCATCGCCGCGCTGCTCGTCGAAGGCCACACCGACGCCGTCATCGCCGACCGGCTCGGCATGAACATCCGCACCGCGCGCGTCCACATCGCCAAACTCGCCGCGACGCTGGGCAGTCAGAGCAGGGCGCAGCTCGGCTACCTCATCGGGCGGTCCGGGATCCTTGATCGGGGACGCTGAGGGACGGGGACGGGGCCGAGGTGGGCGGGCCGTCGAGGCCCGCCTGGGCGATGCGTACACCGAGTTGGGTCCGGCTCGCCGCCCCCAGCGTCTCCGAGAGGCGCGCGATGTGCGCCCGGCAGGTCCGGACGCTTATGCCCAGCCGTTCCGCGATGACGGCGTCCTGATGCCCTTCCGCCAGCAGCGCGGCGATCGACTGCTCCCGGTGGGAGATGCCCTCGATGCCGGTGTCGGGGAGCGGGGCCTTGAGGGGGATGGCCAGGCGCCACAGCCGGTCGAAGACCGTGACGAGGTACTCCACGATCGCCGGATGCCGTAGCTCGAGGGCCATCGTGCGGTCGGTGTTGGCGGGGATGAACGCCACCGTCCGGTCGAAGAGGATCAGCCGGTCGATCACCTCGTCCAGCGTGCGCGCCTCCACCGCGTCGCCCATCAGCTCCAGATAGGTCAGCAACCCCTGCCCGTGCCGGGCGACATGCGTGTACAGGTCCCGCATCCGCACGCCCCGGCCGCGCAGCGCCAGCGCCCGGTGCAGCCCCTCGGACAGCTCCGCCTCGCGGCGGATGCCGCCGGGCTGGACCGTGAGCACCTCGGCCGTGCACGCCTGGGTCGCCTCGTCCATCGCGGCCTGGATCCGGGCGAGTCCGTCCAGGACCCGGATCGCGGGGCCCTCAGCCGCCGGCGCGGCAGGCCGCACCTGGCGGCCCAGCCCGGCGTACCACTCGACGGCCGCGACGGCCGAGCCCACCCGCCGCTGGCTGGCGCTGACCTCGTCGTGCATCCCGCGCAGCAGCCGGGTCATGACCTCCTGCGGGGAGGTCGGCACCAGCCAGTCCATGTCGTCGGGATCCGGGTGCAGCAGGGCGAGTTCCAGCAGGCAGGGCACCGGATCCGCGTCCTGGCGCGGCACCCGGCCGCGCCGTACGGCCCGGGAATACACGCGATCCCCGGCCTCGCACAGTCGGTCGGCACCGTGTGGATGCTGCTCCGCCCCGTGCCCGGCCATCGCCCATCCCACCCCCGGTTCCGCCGTGTTTCCGCAGCGCAACTATGCGCGGACGGGGCGTGCTCCGCAACACGGCTCCCCGCGCGGCGACCACCGGAAACCACCGGTACGCACCGGAACCTCCAGGCCTCACACGGTCCTGTCGCGGCAGCCCGTCAGGGGTGGGTGAGCCCGGCGCGATGTGCGCCGGGCGCGCGGCTACTTCAGACCGATGGCCCGGCACGCCGCCTTGTACTCGGCCGTGCAGATGTCCGACAGCTTGTAGATGTCGTCCGCGACCACCGTGTCCTTGATGTTCTCCTTGGTGAGCGCGACCACGGGCACGAGCTGGGCCGGGATGCCCTTGTGGGTGGGGCTGTCGACCTTGTCGCGGGTGAGTGCGGCGAACTGGATGTCGCGGCCCTGGACCTTGGCGACCGCCATCTCCGCGGCGTTCTCCGCCTCCTGCGGGTAGGACTTGTACACGCTCATGTACTGCTCGCCGCTGATGATCCGCTGCACCGCCGGCAGCTCCGCGTCCTGCCCGGTGATGGGCGGCAGGTCGGTCACGCCCGCGGCCTTGAGCGCCTTGAGGATGCCGCCCGCCATGCCGTCGTTGGCGGAGTACACCGCCGCGATGTTGCCCTTGCCGATCTTCTGGATCGCGCCGGCCATGTTGGCCTCGGCGTTCTCCGGCTTCCAGTCCTTGGTGTCGAAGGACTCGGCGATCGTCACCTTGCCGTTCAGCTCGGACATCGCCCCGGCCTTGAACTGCTTGGCGTTCGGGTCCGTCGACGAGCCGTTCATCATGACGATCTTGTCGGAGAGGCTCGCCTTCTCGCCGATGGCCTCCAGCAGGGTCCGGCCCTGGACCTCGCCGACCAGCTCGTTGTCGAAGGAGATGTACGCGTCGATCGGGCCCTCGGCCAGCCGGTCGTAGGCGATGACCGGGATGCCGGCCTCCTTCGCCTTCTTCACCTCGCTCGCGATGGCCTTGGAGTCGACGGCGTCCAGCAGGATCACGTCGACCCGGTCGTCGATCATCTGCTGCATCTGGGTCGCCTGCTTGTCCGAGCTCGCCTCGGCGTTGGCGTACTCGACGCGGCCCTTGTCGTTGGTGAGCGACTCGACCTTCGTCTTGATGATCGGGTAGTCGAAGTTCTCGTAGCGCGTGTTGGCCTTCTCCGGCAGCAGCAGGCCGACGGTGATGTCGTTGCCCTTCGCCGGACTCGCGTCGTCACTGCTCCCCGTCGCGTTGAGCGCGCCGCAGCCGGCGAGCGTGACGGAGATCGTGGCGGCTGCCACGGATATGGCGATACGACGCATGCGGGGGCTCACTTCGCGTGTGATTCGGACGTGGGCGCAGCTTTGGTGCCCATGTGACTGAAAAGCCAACGCGGACGCGCCCCCCAGCGTCAAGCGGAACCACTTAACGAGATGACAACACCACGCTCCGCAGTGGTTGTGAAGACTCTGCGGAATCACCTTCAAGTGGTGCACACCACCCGGTCATCCACGGGAGGCCCAGCGAAACCGGGGCAAGGCGCTCCAAGTACGCGAAAGGGGCCGGGAGTCGACTCCCGGCCCCTTTCGCGTGCGTACGCGCGTCAGTCGGACTGCTGCTGCCGCTTCGGCCGCCACACCACCAGCGCGCTGGTCTGCTGCACCTCCTGGTACGGCACCAGGTCGCGGCGGTACGACGCGTGCACCGCCGCCTCGCGCTGGCGCATCGCCGCCGCCGCGCCGTCGAGCGCGTCCTGCATCTCGGCCACCCGGGCCTGGAGCGCGGCGACCTGGTTCTCCAGTTCGATGATGCGCTTGATTCCGGCCAGGTTGATGCCCTCGTCCTGCGACAACTGCTGCACGGTGCGCAGCAGTTCGATGTCACGGGCCGAGTAGCGCCGGCCCCGGCCCGCGGTGCGGTCCGGGGAGACCAGGCCCAGCCGGTCGTACTGGCGCAGGGTCTGCGGGTGCAGGCCGGACAGCTGGGCCGCCACCGAGATGACGTAGACCGGGGTCTCCTCGGTCAGTTCATACGGATTGCGTCGACGACCGTCCATCTGACTCATGCTCCCTTCGCGGCCTGGAACAGATCCGCCCGCGGGTCCTCACCCGCGGTCGCCTCGCGATACGCCTCGAGTGCGTCACGAGCCTTCCCCGTCAGGTCCTTCGGAACACTCACCTCCACGGTGACCAGGAGGTCGCCGCGGGTGCCGTCCTTGCGGACCGCGCCCTTGCCCCGGGCGCGCATGGTGCGGCCGTTGGGCGTGCCGGGGGGCAGCTTCAGCGTGACGGGCGGGCCGCCGAGCGTCGGCACCCGCACCTCGCCACCGAGGGCCGCCTCGGTGAAGGTGACCGGGACGGTGACGGTGAGGTTGTCGTCCTTGCGGCCGAACACCGGGTGGGTGTCGACGTGCACGACGACGTACAGATCGCCCGCCGGGCCGCCGCGCTCGCCCGGCGCGCCCTTGCCGCGCAGCCGGATCCGCTGGCCGTCGCTGACGCCCGCGGGGATGCGCACCTGCATGGTCCGGGAGGACTTGGCCCGGCCGCTGCCCTTGCAGACGTCGCAGGCGTTCTCCGCGATCAGGCCGCGGCCCTTGCAGTCCGGGCAGGGGTCGGTCAGGGAGAAGCCGCCGCCGCTGCCCCGGGCGACCTGCCCGGTGCCGACGCAGGTCGGGCACACGCGGGGTGTGCCGTTCTTGTCGCCGGTGCCCGAACAGGCCTTGCAGGGAGACTGCGACGACATCCGCAGCGGGACCGTCGCGCCCTCGATCGCCTCGGTGAAGCTGAGCGTGACCTCGGACTCGATGTCCTGGCCGCGCCGGGGGTGCGTACGCGTCCCCGGCCCGCCCGCGCCACCGCGGTTGAACAGGCCCCCGAAAACGTCACCGAGACCGCCGCCGAAGCCGCCGGCCCCCTGGCCGCCGCCCTGGGCGCCGCCTCCGAAGAGGTCGCCCAGGTCGAAGTTGAAGGAGCCGCCCGCGCCGCCCGGCCCCGGGCGGAAGCCGCCGTTGCCGAAGAGGGCGCGCGCGTCGTCGTACTCCTTGCGCTTCTTGGGGTCGCCGAGGATGTCGTTGGCCTCGGAGATCTCCTTGAAGCGCTCCTCCGCCTTGACGTTTCCCTTGTTGGCGTCCGGGTGGTTCTCGCGGGCGAGCTTCCGGTACGCCTTCTTGATCTCGGCCTCGGTGGCGTCCTTGGGGACGCCGAGGACCTTGTAGTAGTCCTTCTCGATGAAGTCCTTGGTGCTCATCCTCGACGCCCCTCCTTCCCTTCGTCTATGACGTCAGCCCTCGTCCGGGCCACCGCTCTCCTTGTCGTCGGCGTCGGCGGACTCGTCCGCCTTGACCGTCTGCGCCCCCGGCTGGGGTTCGGCCACGGCCACCCGCGCGGGGCGGATGGTGCGCTCGCCGATCCGGTACCCGGGCTGCAGGATCGCGACGCACGTCGTCTCGGTGACGTCCGGTGCGTAGCTGTGCATCAGGGCTTCGTGGATCGTCGGGTCGAAGGGCTCGCCCTCCTTGCCGAACTGCTGAAGGCCCATCTTCGCCGCGGTGCTCTCCAGCGACTCGGCGACGGACTTGAAGCCGCCCACCAGTTCGCCGTGTTCCCGCGCGCGGCCGATGTCGTCGAGCACGGGCAGGAGCTCGGTCAGGAGGTTCGCGATGGCGATCTCCTTGACCGCGATCCGGTCGCGCTCGACCCGGCGGCGGTAGTTCTGGAACTCGGCCTGGAGGCGCTGGAGGTCCGCCGTGCGCTCGCTGAGCGCCGTGCGGGCCTGGTCCAGCTGGGCCACCAGGGCCGCGTCCTGGCCCGTGTCCCCGGCCGGGGCCGCCCCCTCCTCCGCGGAGGGGGAGGCGGCCTTCGGCTCGGCGTCTTCGGAGGTGGCGCCGGAAGGGACGTCGGGCTGCTGCTCGTCGAAGCCCGGGGTCTCCTCCGTCACGCGGCACCGTCCTTCCGGTCCTCGTCGACGATCTCGGCGTCGACGACGTCGTCGTCGGCCTTGGCACCACCGGCGGCACCGGCGTCACCGGCGGGGCCACCGGCGGCCTGGGCCGCACCCGCGTCCGCGTACATGGCCTGGCCGAGCTTCTGCGAGACGGCCGCGACCTTCTCGGTGGCGGTGCGGATCTCGGCGGAGTCCTCGCCCTTGAGCTTCTCCTTCAGCTCGGCGACGGCCTCCTCGACCTCGGTCTTGATGTCGCCCGGGACCTTGTCCTCGTTGTCCTTGAGGAACTTCTCGGTCTGGTAGACGAGCTGCTCGCCCTGGTTGCGGGACTCGGCGGCCTCGCGGCGCTTGTGGTCCTCCTCCGCGTACTGCTCGGCCTCCTGGCGCATGCGGTCGACCTCGTCCTTCGGCAGCGAGGAGCCGCCGGTGACGGTCATCTTCTGCTCCTTGCCCGTGCCCAGGTCCTTCGCGGTCACGTGCATGATGCCGTTGGCGTCGATGTCGAAGGACACCTCGATCTGCGGGACGCCGCGGGGCGCCGGCGGCAGACCGGTCAGCTCGAACATCCCGAGCTTCTTGTTGTACGCCGCGATCTCGCGCTCGCCCTGGTAGACCTGGATCTGCACGGAGGGCTGGTTGTCCTCGGCGGTGGTGAAGATCTCGGACCGCTTGGTCGGGATCGTCGTGTTCCGCTCGATGAGCTTGGTCATGATGCCGCCCTTGGTCTCGATGCCGAGGGACAGCGGGGTGACGTCGAGGAGCAGGACGTCCTTGACCTCGCCCTTGAGGACACCGGCCTGGAGGGCGGCGCCGATGGCGACGACCTCGTCCGGGTTGACGCCCTTGTTGGCGTCCTTGCCGCCGGTCAGCTCCTTGACGAGCTCGGCGACGGCGGGCATACGGGTCGAGCCGCCGACCAGGACGACGTGGTCGATCTCGCTGATGGAGATGCCGGCGTCCTTGATGACGTTGTGGAACGGCGTCTTGCAGCGCTCCAGGAGGTCCGCGGTCAGCTGCTGGAACTGGGCGCGGGTGAGCTTCTCGTCGAGGTGCAGGGGGCCCTCGGCGGAGGCGGTGATGTAGGGCAGGTTGATCGACGTCTCGGTGGACGAGGACAGCTCGATCTTCGCCTTCTCGGCGGCCTCGCGCAGACGCTGGAGGGCCATCTTGTCCTTGCCCAGGTCCACGCCGTGGCCGGACTGGAACTGCTGGACGAGGTAGTCGACGACGCGCTGGTCCCAGTCGTCACCACCGAGGTGGTTGTCACCGTTGGTGGCCTTCACCTCGACGACGCCGTCGCCGATCTCCAGCAGCGAGACGTCGAAGGTGCCGCCACCGAGGTCGAAGACCAGGATGGTCTGGTCGTCCTTGTCGAGGCCGTACGCCAGGGCGGCGGCGGTCGGCTCGTTGACGATGCGCAGCACGTTCAGGCCGGCGATCTCGCCGGCCTCCTTCGTGGCCTGGCGCTCGGAGTCGTTGAAGTACGCCGGGACGGTGATGACCGCGTCGGTCACCTTCTCGCCCAGGTAGGACTCGGCGTCACGCTTCAGCTTCTGGAGCACGAAGGCGCTGATCTGCTGCGGGTTGAAGGGCTTCCCGTCGAGCTCGATCTTCCAGTCGGTGCCCATGTGACGCTTCACGGAGCGGATGGTCCGGTCCACGTTCGTGACCGCCTGGCGCTTGGCCACCTCTCCGACGAGCACCTCACCGTTCTTGGCGAAGGCGACGACGGACGGCGTGGTCCTGGCGCCCTCGGCGTTGGTGATGACGGTGGGCTCGCCGCCCTCCAGAACGCTGACGACGGAGTTAGTCGTGCCCAGGTCGATGCCGACCGCACGTGCCATGGTTGATTCCTCCAGCTGACTTGAGTGGAACGGACTCAAGTGTGCACGACGGCCCCCAACCGGTCAACAGAGCTGAGTCGGGCAGGCTCAACTCTTATCCGTTCCTTACACGCAATGCCCCGCCGACCTGCGGCGATACGCTCCGTCGAGGTCCGTACACAGGCACTCGCAAGAGGGCGAGCACCACCACGAGGGCCCCTCCCGCCACCCACCACAGGGCGCCCGCCCCGATCCGGCCGGCATGCGCGAGTACCCCCACGAGCATCCCGGACAACGCCCCGGTTCCCAGCAGCAGACTCGCCCCCGGCGCGGTCAGCCCGAGCCGCCGCAGCCGGTGCGCGAGATGATCGGGGCCACTGCGGAGCACGCCCCGCCCGCCCAGCCGCCGCGCCCCCAGCACGAGCACGGCGTCGGCACCCGCCAGGGCGGTCAGCGCGAACAGCACTCCCGCGCTCTCCCCCACCCCGGACCCGGCCCGGGCGTACACGGCCCCGACGGCGATCACGAATCCGGCGGACATGGCCCCGCAACTGCCCAGCGCCACGCGCGCGGGATGCCAGTTGTGCAGCAGGAACCCCGTCAGGGCGGCGGCCAGGACGCTCATGAGCCCCGCGACCCCGTCCATCACCTCGACGGCCGCACAGGCCGCCACCCCGAAGGCGGCGACGAGCCCGGCCGTACCGGCCAGCCCGTCGGCGTGATCGAGCCCCCGCAGCCCGAACACCACCGCCACGACCCACCCGACGGCCAGCAGCCCGGTCCCCACCCCCGTCTCCCCGTACGGCACGACACACGCGGCGGCCACGCCGGTGCCGGCGGCCAGCACCCGTCGCCGCAGCCGCCACACGTCGTCGACGAGCCCGAGCAGCGCGACGGCGCCCGCGGCCACGAGCACCCCCGTCGTCCCGTCGGCGGGCGGCGCGACCTCCAGCCATTCCCCGCCCCACACGACCAGCCCCGTGACGAGCACGACGGCGACGCCCCCGGACAGCGGCACGTCCCGCTGCCGCCGCCGCTCGACCAGCCGCAGCCGCAGGGCGGGGGCCCGCAGGGCGGCCGAGAGCACGGCGGTGAGGAGGAGGGCGGTGGCGGCGGCGGTGATCCCGTAGAGCACGGATATAAGGTAGGCGGGATTATGACAATTCGGTATGAATAACACGAGGAGATGGCGCCGGGATCGCGACGGGACGGGGACCGGATCCGGCCCGTTTCTGAGGCAACCCTCAGCGATTCAGATCACTGCCCACCCGGCTACAGTGCGGCGGAGGATGAGGGTAGTCTCAGACGGACTGCATAAGTTACCGCTTAGTAATTTCGGGGAACCCTGGAAAACGACAGGTCACCCGACGAAACCCCTCGCAGGCCCGAGGAGCCCCCATGCAACTCGCCGCGATCATCGTGTCGCTGGTTCTGACCGTGGTCGGCGTCGCGCTGCTCGCACGCGCGATCGGCCAGTTCGTCCGGTACTTCAAGCTGGGCCAGCCGGTCCCGGCCGGTACCCGGACCGACAACCCCTACCAGCGCAGCGTGACCCTGGTGAAGGAGTTCCTCGGCCACACGCGCATGAACCGGTGGGGCATCGTCGGTGTCGCCCACTGGTTCGTCGCCGTCGGCTTCCTGACGCTCCCGCCGACCCTCGCCCAGGCCTTCGGCCAGCTGTTCCAGGCCGACTGGGTGCTGCCGGTCATCGGTACGTTCCTGCCGTTCGAGCTGTACATCGAGTTCATCGGCGTGATGACGATCCTGGGCATCGCGGTGCTCATCGTGATCCGCCTGCTGAACCTGCCGAGCCGCCCGGGCCGCAAGTCCCGCTTCGCCGGTTCCAAGGCCGGCCAGGCGTACTTCGTCGAGTACGTCATCCTCACCATCGGCCTGGCGATCTACGTCCTGCGGGGCCTGGAGGGCGCGCTCCACCACGTCGACCACTACGAGGCGTCCTACTTCGCGTCGTACCCGCTGGTGCTCGCGTTCAAGGGACTGAGCGTCACGGCGCTGCAGAACCTCGTCTACTTCGTCGCGATGATCAAGATCGGCACCTCGTTCGTCTGGATGATCGTGGTGTCGCTCAACACCAACATGGGTGTGGCCTGGCACCGCTTCCTGGCGTTCCCCAACATCTGGTTCAAGCGCGAGGCGAGCGGCGGCACGGCCCTCGGCGCGCTCCAGCCGATGACCTCGGGCGGCAAGCCGATCGACTTCACCGACCCGGGCGACGACGACGTCTTCGGTGTCTCCCAGGTCGAGCAGTACTCGTGGAAGGGCCTGCTGGACTTCTCCACCTGCACCGAGTGCGGCCGCTGCCAGTCGCAGTGCCCCGCCTGGAACACGGGCAAGCCCCTCTCCCCCAAGCTGCTGATCATGTCGCTGCGCGACCACGCGCACGCCAAGGCGCCGTACCTGCTGGCCGGCGGCGGCAAGACCATGGAGGGTGAGGAGAAGGCGTCCGAGGAGCAGCTCAAGGACGTTCCCGCGGCGGCTCTCGCCGAGGCCGAGCGCCCGCTGGTCGGCACCGCCGAGGAGAACGGCGTCATCGACCCGGACGTCCTGTGGTCCTGCACCACCTGCGGCGCCTGCGTCGAGCAGTGCCCGGTGGACATCGAGCACGTCGACCACATCGTCGACATGCGCCGCTACCAGGTGATGATCGAGTCGTCGTTCCCGTCCGAGGCGGGCACGATGCTCAAGAACCTGGAGAAGAAGGGCAACCCCTGGGGCCTGGCGAAGAAGCAGCGCCTGGAGTGGCTCAAGGAGGTCGACTTCGAGGTCCCGGTCGTCGGCAAGGACATCGAGGACCTGTCCGAGGTCGAGTACCTGTACTGGGTCGGCTGCGCCGGCGCCCTGGAGGACCGCGCCAAGAAGACCACCAAGGCCTTCGCCGAGCTGCTCCACATCGCGGGCGTCAAGTTCGCGATCATGGGCGGCGACGAGAAGTGCACGGGCGACTCGGCCCGCCGCCTGGGTAACGAGCCCCTGTTCCAGGAGCTCGGCATGGAGAACGTCATGGCGCTGAACATGGCGTTCGGCGAGGAGATGGACGACGAGGGCAAGGTGGTCGCCGAGTCGGCGAAGCCCAAGTCCGCCAAGAAGATCGTCGCCACCTGCCCGCACTGCCTCAACACGCTCGGCAACGAGTACCCGCAGCTCGGCGGCGACTACGAGGTCATCCACCACACGCAGCTGCTCCAGCACCTCGTCGACGAGGGCAAGCTGATCCCGGTCACGCCGGTCGAGGGCATCATCACGTACCACGACCCGTGCTACCTGGGCCGTCACAACAAGATCTACACGCCGCCGCGCGAGATCATCGCGAGCGTCCCCGGCATCCGCAACGAGGAGATGCACCGCCACAAGGAGCGCGGCTTCTGCTGCGGCGCCGGTGGTGCGCGGATGTGGATGGAGGAGCGGATCGGCAAGCGCATCAACAACGAGCGCGTCGACGAGGCCCTCTCGGTCAACCCCGACATCGTCTCGACGGCCTGCCCCTTCTGCCTGGTCATGCTCACGGACTCGGTCAACGGCAAGAAGAACGAGGGCAAGGCGAAGGAGTCCATCACGGTCGTGGACGTCGCCCAGCTCCTGCTGGACTCGGTGAAGACGCCGGTCCCGGCGGAGACCGAGACCGACGACGACGGCGACGATGACGGCGAGCCGCCGGCCGGCACGTCGGACTCCACGAGCGCGCCGGAGCCGGAGCCGGTGAAGTAGCCGACCCCAGCTGTCCTTTCCTGCGCCCCCTGCCCGAGTCATCGGGCAGGGGGCGTCGGCGTTCACCCCCGGGTCCTGAGCTCCCGGCTCTCGGCAACGCGGAGAACGTCCCGCAGGGCCTCGGTGAGGCACTCGGCCAGGAAGCGGAGCTGCGCCTCGGTGGCGTCGGGGAGCAGGTCCTCGGCGTGGGCGAGAAGCCGGGCGCCCATGTCGAGCTGGGTCGCTTCGGTGATGTCGGCGAGACGGGACAGGCGTCCGCCTTCGTCGTCCGTGATCAGGAAGCAGGGCTTGGCTTCGGGACCGGTCCAGGGCAGGAGCCGCAGCGTACGACGCGGGCCGGCGCCCATCAGGCGACCCCGATACCGGCGGCCGGATACAGACCTGCCCCCGGCCATGCCGATGTGGTGTCGCCCCGTTGGCGCCACTGCTGCCGTTCATGGGCGACGAGGTAGGGGCGCACGGCGACGGTGGAGGTGCCGTCGATGACGATGTCCGCGCAGTAAGGGCTGCGATGGACGGGGAGAGGGGGGATCCGCGGGGAGGTGACACCGGTGGCGAGGCGGGGATCGTGTAAAGCGTGATGGTGCGCCCGGCGGAGACGGCATGACAGGCCCGCCCAGGCGACGAGACAGCGCAGAAGCTCGGCCATGAGCCCCGACCTTACTGGAGTTCACGAAAGGCGGCAAGGTTGCACCTGACGTGCCATGAACCTCTGGCCACCGAGTCGCTTACCGTGTAAAGCGGCAAGGTTGCACGAGCATCAGTTGTGGAGGGGATCGTGAGCACAAGCCGGTGGGTCAGTACGTCGATGCCGTATCTGACGCCCCGTGGGCAGGGGCAGGGCGACGCCTGGAGCGCGGACGCGGCCGCCCGGGGCAGGCGTGGATCCCAGCGCATCGTGCATGCCGGAGAGGTGCCCGCACCTGGCGAGGTTGCGCGGCTGCTCGGGGTCCAGGACGGAGAGCCGGTCGTCGTGCGACGCCGCCTGATCCTCTTGGACGACGAGCCGAACGAACTGACCGACACGTACTACCCCACCGCCATCGCACGAGGTACCCCTCTTGCCGGAACGGCCAAGATCCGGGGCGGAGCCGTCACCCTGCTCGCCGAGTTGGGACATGTCGGCGCCCTGGTCAGGGAGGACGTCACCGCCGGACTGCCGGATGAGGAAGAGCAGGAGACCCTGCGGCTTACCGGGGCAGACCCCGTCCTGCGCATGACCAGGCTCACCCTGAGTCACGAGGACCGGCCGATCCAGGTCGACCGTATGGTGATGCCCGCCCAGCGCCAGCAGTTGCGCTACGAGATCAGAATCGGATGACCGTGCCCAAGGCAGAACCGGAAGCTCACGACCGCCGCTCACTGCACGAGCGGATCGCGGCCGACCTGCGCGACGACATCATGACCGGCGAGTTGCCGCCGGGTGCGAACCTTCCCTCCACCGCACAGCTCAAGAGCCGCTTCGACGCGTCGAACGCCACGGTCCAGAAGGCACTTCAACTTCTGAAGGACGAGCGCCTGGTGGTGGGACGGGCAGGTGCAGCGGTGACGGTGCGCGAGCACCGGCAGCGGACGATAAGTCCTGCCACGTCCCTCACACCCGCAGCAGCCGGCGAGCCCTACCCCTGGCTGGCCGAGGCTGCCAAGCACGGCAGGGACGCCCGCATCACCCTCCTCGACGTAACGGAGACGAGCGCACCCGCGGACATCCGCGCGGCTCTCGGGCTTCGGGAAGACGAGACCGCCGTACGGCGCAGCCAGCTGCTGCTGATCGACGACGAACCGGCGGAACTCGTGCGGTCCTACTACCCCCTGGACATCGCACGGGGTACGCCACTGATGGACCGGCGCCGCGTCAAGGGCGGCACCGCGACCCTGCTCAGGGAACTGGGCCACACGCCCCACCACTGCGTGGACCGGGTCTCGGCGCGGGTCCCCACACAGGAACAGTTCGTAGCCCTGCGCCTTCCCGGCAACCTGCCGGTCCTGTGCACGCTCCGGGTCGTGCACGCGGCCAACGGACGCCCGATCGAAGCGACGTCCATGGTGAAGGCCGGGCATCTCTACGAGTTGCAGTACGAGTTCGCACCGGAGTGAGGCCCGAGGGGCGTCCTGACCGGCTCCGACGAAGTCACCGCCTCTCCCACCGCTCGCATCTATGCGGTGGGCGTAGCCGAAGGGCGCTGTACCTCCAGGACGACCGCCGTACCGGCCACGGATCGGTCCTCGTGCATGGTGATCTCCTGGCCGGGTTGAAGGTGTTGCCACGGAGACGGGTCAAGAGGAGCCAGCCGCACCGAGGCTCGCCCACCGGGCTCCAGTAGGGGTGTGAACTCCACCCAGAGTGCGGCGATGTTGAGGCGCGGTTCACCGGCCGGTGTCCGGTTTCCGATGTTCCACATCGGCTTCAGGACGCCGGTTCCGGCGAGAGGTGCCTGTCGTCGTGCCGCGCCGGCGGGACGGAGGACGAGGTCGGCTCGGATGACGCCGTGGCACGTCTCGTAGCAGCGCCAATGGCACCAGGCCGCGCTTCTCTCCAGCCGCAGCCCTTCGGCGGCGGTGGCCAGCGCTTCCCAGAAGCCGAGCGGGAGCGGCCGGACATCACCGAGTTCCTCCAGCAGCCCGAAGGCCACCTCCCACTCGTCCTGGGTGAGGTACTCCCAGACGTCGTTCACCGTGAGGTCGTTCTCGGTGGCGACCTCCTGGGGGACCAGGAGGGAAGCGGCTTCCAGCAGCTCGGGGACATCATCCATGCCCCGATTGTGGATGCTCGGCACCTCCTCACTGTGGGGCGTCGACCGCCGCCGGGACCTGGTCGAACCCTGGGTAACCGGTGGCAGTGCGCAGTGGTGGTACAGGGGGCGCAGACAGGGGCGCACGACATTCGCGAATGCACTGGGTCCGACCCTTCAACGGCCGCCACCCCCTTCGCAATTTGTGAAGATCATGAACACCTACAGGCTTCCTTGCCTGACAGTTGAGGTGGCGTCAGCCCCCAACCAGCACCGCTCTCCCCCCACTTCACGTATCGAAACAGTAAAGAGGGTTCCGTTCAGCGAATCTTTGTTGAACCATGAAGGTCCACAAATGAGGGGGGTTTGTGAAGATCACCGGTTGCGCTTTGCGCACGGTCGGGCAAGGGGGCCCGGCAGGCCGGTGACGCGGCGGTGGTGCCGTTCCCACGCCGCTTCTCACGCAGTACCACGCCACGGCCGCCTGCTTCAGGAACAGGCGGCCGTACTTCAGGGGTGAGGAATCCACATGCACATATGTGTGCTGGGGCAGGGCTATGTCGGCCTGCCCCTGGCCGTGAGGGCCGCCGAGGTCGGGCACACCGTCACCGGCTACGAGCCCGACCGGGCCCGTTGCGAGGCGCTGGCCGCCGGTTCGTCGTACGTCGAGGACATCGGCGACGACCGGCTCCAGGCGGTGCTCGGCTCGGACACGTACTACGCGACCTCCGATCCGCAGGACCTCAAGGGGTTCGACGTCGCGGTCATCACCGTGCCCACGCCGCTCACCGACCGTGCGCCGGACCTGAGTTGCGTACGGGACGCCGGCCGCGTGCTCGCCGAGTGGATCGAGCCGGGCGCGACGGTCGTGCTCGAATCGACGACCCACCCCGGCACGACGCGTGACGTGCTCGTCCCGCTGCTGGAGGAAGGCTCCGGCCTCGTCGCCGGGCGGGACTTCCACGTCGGGTTCAGCCCCGAGCGCATCGATCCGGGCAACGCCGACTGGCGCCTGGAGAACACGCCGAAGATCGTCGCCGGGCTGACCGGGGGCTGCCTGGAGCGCGTGAAGGCGTTCTACGACACCGTCACCGACGTCACCGTGCCCGCCTCGGGGCTGGAGGAGGCCGAGCTGGCCAAGGTGTTCGAGAACACCTACAGGCACGTCAACATCGCGCTGGTCAACGAGCTTTCGCGGATGGCCCACACGCTCGGCGTGGACGTCTGGCACACGCTGGAGCTGGCCGCGACCAAGCCCTTCGGGTTCACGAGGTTCCTGCCCGGGCCCGGGGTCGGCGGGCACTGCCTGCCCATCGACCCGGTCTACCTCAGCCATCACGTCAAGGCGCGGCACGGGCAGACCTTCCGGCTCATCGAACTGGCCCAGGACATCAACGAGAGCCAGCCGGACTACGTGGTTCGGCGGTTGCAGGACGCCCTCAGCCGGCGGTTCCGGCGGAGCGTGCACGGGGCGCGGATCCTCGCCCTCGGCGCCACGTACAAGCCGGGCACGTCGGACGCCCGTCAGTCACCGGCCGTCGAAGTCATCGACCGGTTGCGGCAGATGGGCGCGGACGTCACCGTCGCGGATCCGTATCTGCCGGTGGCGGAGGGCAGTTGCCGGGAGATTCCCTTCGCCTCACCGGCGGACGGAACGAGTACGAGCGTCGCGGGCTTCGACGCCGTCGTGCTGCTCACGCCGCACGACGAGTTCGACCTCACCCGGCTCGCCGCCGAGGCGGCCTACGTGCTGGACACCCGTGGCGTCATGGCAGCGGCTCCGCACGTCGAACGTCTCTGAGTCATCCGGCGCAGCACTCCCGGCATGACACGAATCCGTGCCGGGCGCTCGTACGACCGCCTTTTCACAGCACCAGTCGGGTTGCATCGCGCTGCCCGAAAACACCGGAAGGAAGATCGACATGGGTTACGACGACGGAGCACTCGCCCGAACCGGCGTGGGAGCCATCACCCTGCTCGGCGTCAGCGTCTCGCTGAACTGGATCCTCGCCATAGCGGTGACACTCGTCCTGGTGGGTGCCTTCACCTACCGGGGCGTCACCCGGCACCGGCGAGGACGTGCCTGACATGACCAATCGCCCGTCCAAGCGGGGCCGCCGTGCCCCGTGGCAGACGTGGGTCTGTGTGGCCGCCGCCCTGGCGGCCACCGCCTGGACCTTCGTCTACCACTTCTACTGGAGCACCCAGCCCTGGGGAACGGCGCTGGTCTTCTACTGCGCCATCACAGCCGTCCTCATCTACTCCCTGGCCGCGGTGGTCAAGGGCCGCAGCTTCACCCACCTCCCGGCCCACGAGGGCCGGGTGCTGGCCATTGTGCCGGCGTACAACGAACCTCCCGAGGCCCTGCACAAGACGGTCTGGGCCCTCATCAACCAGGTGCGCCCGCCCGACGCGATCCACGTCGTAGACGACGGCTCCAGGGTCCCGGTGGTCCCGTTCGACCACCCGCTGGTCACATGGCACCGCCAGGACAATGCCGGCAAGCGTGAAGCGCAGGCGAACGTTCTGCGCACGGTCGATCCCTCGACGTACGACCTCATCATGACCGTGGACTCGGACTCGGTGGTCCACCGCATGGGGCTGTGGCACTGCCTGAAAGCCATGTCGGACGTGCGTGTCCAGGCCTGCACCGGCCTGACCCTGGTCTCCAACTACGCCCACAATCTGCTCACCCGGGTGATCGACGTGGAGATCGTCACCTGGTGCCTGGTCACCAGGATGGCCCGCTCCCAGGTCGGCGCGGTCGCCCCCACGTCGGGCATCCTCGCCGTCTACCGCAAGGAACTCGTACTGGAGAACCTGGACGACTACGTCACCTCCGGGACGGCGGGTGACGACCGGCGACTGACGCACTACGCACTCCAGCGTGGCCAGGTCGTCGCCGTGAATGAGGCCTGGGTCTACAGCAGCATGCCCACCGACCTCAACGAGCTGTTCACCCAGCGCGTGCGGTGGTTCAAGTCGTACTGGCGCTACGTCGGCTGGGAACTCACCAACTTCTCCGCCGCACCCTTGTTCTTCCGCCTTTACGGTCTGGTCGTGACCGCCACCATGCCGATTCTGTACGCGTGGGTCCTGTTCGTGTTGCCGTACCACACCGAGCACAAGCTTCTGTTCCTTCAGGGCCTCGGCTACTGGCTGATCATGACCTACGCCCAGACCGGCATGTACGCGGCCCTGCGCCCCGAGCTCTCGGCACGCCAGAAGATCGTGGCCTGGCTGTTCCTCACTCCACTCGTCACCCTGCTCAACCTGCTCATCGTCCGTCCGGCCATGTACTGGGCCCTCACTCAGGCACGCACCACCCACTGGGGCACGCGAAAGGTGAACCTCCCGGCGCCGGTCGCATAGCACTCCTGATCTCGCGCTCCGCCTGAGGACTCCTCCAGGCACCGAACTGTCGCGGCGGCGGCCGATGCGTCCCGGGCTCGTGAGGGGCCCGCGCAGGGGGAAGGGCCGCCCGGGCCCTCGACCGCATCGGAAATCAACCGAACTCACGTACAACCCTTACGTCCCTCCGCGGGTCTCTTGATCGCCGACCAGCCGTGAACGCCCGGACAACTCCCGGCGAACACGGACAGTCCGGCCCTCCATCGACTGTGGATGTCCGCCAGGCATCCCCCGCATGCAGCAGGAGACCCCGCATGCAGCAGCACGAGCGCCCCTCCGGGCGCCGGCACGCACCCGCTCACCCGTCCCGGCGCCCCCGCGTGCGGCTCGCCCTGGCGACCGCCGCCGCGGCCGCGCTGACGGGCACGCTGCTCTCGGCCACGGCCGGCACGGCGACGGCCGCGGACGGCACGCACACCCCGCGGGCCGACTTCAACGGCGACGGCATCGGCGACGTGGCGTTCTCCGCCTCGGGCGCGTACGTCAGCGGCAAGAAGGACGCCGGGCAGCTCGTCGTCCTGTACGG
Source organism: Streptomyces sp. NPDC029044 (assembly GCF_040637495.1). Taxonomy (NCBI): domain Bacteria; kingdom Bacillati; phylum Actinomycetota; class Actinomycetes; order Kitasatosporales; family Streptomycetaceae; genus Streptomyces; species Streptomyces sp. NPDC029044. The sequence continues at coordinate 7,265 of NZ_JBEZWN010000032.1, read as the reverse complement.
CACGAAGACCGGCGTGTCCTCCGCGCAGCGCTCCGCGATCAGCCAGAACACCGCGGGCAACCCGGGCACGGCCGAGACCGGCGACGCGTTCGGTGCCGACAGCGCCTACGCCGACTTCAACGGCGACGGCTACGACGACCTCGCCGTCTCCTCCCCCCTGGAGGACGTCGGCAGCGACAAGGACGGCGGCGGCGTCGCGGTCCTGTGGGGCTCGGCGCAGGGCATCACCGGCAAGGGCGTCACCATCGCCGACGCGGCTCCGACCCGGCACGACCGCTGGGGCAGGAACCTCGCCGCCGGCGACTTCGACGGCGATGGCAAGGCGGACCTGGCCGTCGGCACCACCTCCAATGTCATCCACGTGCTCAAGGGCGGCATCAGCGCCTCCGGTACGGCGGTCAAGGGGCGCTACAGCGTCAAGGCGCCGATCCAGGCGTCGGGCGAGGGCTCCGGGCCGCTCAACCTCACCGCGGGTGACGTCAACGGCGACCGCCGCACCGACCTGGTCGTCGACGGCTTCGAGACCGCCACCGGCCGGTACTGGAACGCCAACCACCTCCTCCCCGGCACGGCCTCCGGCCTGTCCGCCACCGACGCCCGGCAGCTGAAGGCCGGTGTCATCACCGGCGTCGGCGACGTCAACGGCGACGGTTACGGCGACATCGTCACCGGCATGTACTGGAACAAGGCCGACAACGGGGTGACCTTCCCGGAGGCCACCGACGGCGGCAAGGTGTGGATCACCTACGGCGCCCCGGACGGCACCGGCTCCACCACCGGCATCACCCAGAACACCGGCAATGTGCCCGGCAGTTCGGAGAAGAATGACTACTTCGGCTACGAGCTGGACCTGGGCGACGTCAACGGCGACGGCTACCAGGACCTCGTGGTCGGCGTCGCCGGCGAGGACATCGGCTCCGTCTCCGACACCGGACAGCTCGTCGTGCTGTACGGCTCGCCCTCCGGCATCGACACCTCCTCCGGCACCCAGTCGTTCGCGCAGAGCACCGCGGGCGTCCCCGGCTCCGACGAGCAGGACGACATGCTCGGCGCCGACGTGAAGCTCGACGACGTCACCGGCGACGGCCGCGCCGACCTGCTGGCCGGCTCGTACGAGAACACCGGCAACGGCGCTGTCCTCTACCTCCCGTCCGACGGCACGAAGATCACCGCCACCGGTTCGCGCACCGTCTCCCCCAGCGCCTCGGGCGTCTCGACGACGGGCTACCCGAACTTCGGCGCCAACTTCGCCGACTGAGCCACCCCGCACGCCCCGGGGCCGGGCCCTCCCGGTCCGGCCCCCTCCCCATCCGGAGCCCCGCCTTGCGCAAGCGCACCCTCCTGCTGGCCGCCGCCCTCACCACCGGCCTGCTCTCCGCCACCCCGGCCACCGCCGCCCCCTCCGGCCTCGCCGGGGACTTCAACGGCGACGGATACCGCGACCTCGCGGCCGGCGCCGCCTGTGCCGACGTCGGCTCGGCCGCCTGCGCCGGTGCGGTCGTCGTGCTGTACGGCTCGGCGTCCGGCGTCTCGGCCGCCCGCAAGGCCGTCATCACCCAGAACTCCGCAGGCGTACCCGGCACCGCCGAGGCGGGCGACCTGTTCGGCTCCGCCCTGGCCGCCGGCGACCTCGACCGGGACGGCTACTCCGACCTCGTCGTCGGCGCCTCCAACGAGAGCGTCGGCGACCGGGACGGCATCGGCTCCGGCACCGTCCTGTGGGGCGGCAAGTCGGGCCTGTCCGGCGGCAAGGGCCTGCCGCAGCCGTCGACGCTCTCCGAGTACGGCAACTTCTCGCGGGGCATCGCCACCGGCGACTTCGACGGCGACGGCGACACCGACGTCACGCTCACCGGCCAGAGCCACACCCGCATCTACAACGGCCCCTTCACCCGCACGAGCGGCCCGTTGAGCCACGTCCGTGTCGGCGAGGTCGGCACCACCTTCGAGGTGTTCGCCGGTGACATGACCGGCGACGGCGCGGCCGAGCGCGTCTACCCGTTCAACGTGGACGGCGACACCGGCGGCCAGATCGACTACTTCCGCTGGACCGGCATGACGTACAAGATGGCCGATCTGCCGAAGGCCGACGGCTACCCCGGCTCCATCGGCGACATCAACCGCGACGGCTACGGCGACCTCGTCCTCGGCGACTCCGCGGACCCGTACGACCTCAAGCCCGGCGGCCACAAGGGCGGCCAGATCACCGTCTGGTACGGCGGCCCGAACGGCCCCGACCCGGCGCAGCAGCCGACCGTCGTCCACCAGGACACCGCGGGCGTGCCCGGCGCGGGCGAAACCGAGGACGGCTTCGGCAGCGCGGTGAGCACCGGCGACATCAACGGCGACGGGTACGCCGACGTCGTGGTCTCCGCCCCGGGCGAGGACATCGGCTCGGCGACCGACGCGGGCTCGGTGACCGTGCTGTTCGGCTCCGCCTCCGGCCTGAAGACCGGCAGCGGCGTGAAGTCGTACACCCAGAACACCGCCGGGGTGCCCGGCTCCGCCGAGAAGGGCGACCGTTTCGGTTCCGCCGTCGGCCTGACCGACGTGACCAAGGACGGAAAGGCGGACCTGGTCGTCGGCGTCCACGGCGAGAACTCCACCGGCGGCCTGTGGACCCTGCGCGGCTCCGCCACCGGCCTGACCACCAGCGGCGCCCAGGGCATCACGACCACCGCCCTCTCCCTCAAGGGCAGCGTCAACCTCGGTTCGGCCGTGGCCCAGTGACACCCCGCCGACTCCCCCGCCGACTCCCCCGTGAGGCACCCGCACCCATGCGCACCCGCATCACCGCCGCCGCCCTCGCCGCGGCCCTGACCCCGCTCGCCCTCACCCTCTCCGCCCCCGCCGCGCACGCCGCGCCGGCCGCCGCCCCCTACGACTTCAACGGCGACGGCCGCGCCGACCTCGCGATCGGGGCGCCGGGCGCCACCGTCGCCGGGCAGGCGAAGGCCGGTGCCGTGTCGGTGGTCTACGGCAGCACCAGCGGGCCGAAGACCTCCACGCGGACCCTGCTCACCCAGAACACCGCCGGGATGCCCGGCGCCGCCGAGGCCGACGACGCGTTCGGCTCCGCCCTCGCCTCCGCCGACCTGAACACCGACGGCTACGCCGACCTGCTGATCGGCACACCCGGCGAGGACGGCAGCGACACCAACGACGGCACCGTCACCATCGTCTGGGGATCGGCGTCCGGCCTGTCCGGTGCCCGTTCGATGGCCGGCTTCTTCAGCACCGACTACGACCGCTACGGCCAGGCGCTGACCGCGGGCGACTTCGACCGCGACGGGGACGCGGACGTCGCGGTCGGCTCCACCGGCCCGGTCACCCTCTCCCTCATGAACGGCCCGATCACCAAGACCAGCGCGCTCAACGGCGGCTCGGGCAGCGGCTGGGGGGCGGCCTCCCACGGCATCACCCACCTCTCCTCCGGCGACGGCACCGGCGACGGCCACCCCCGCGTGGTCCTGCACGGCCGCGCCGCGCACAACGGCGCCGCCACCACCTCCCTCGCCGACATGAGGATCAGCAACTACACCCACTGGCTGCAGAAGCTGCCCGCCGGGTTCGTCTCCGCCGTCGGCGACATCGACGGCGACGGCCACGACGACATCGCCGTGGGGAACGACCGGGAGGCCTCCGCCGACCCGGGGGGCGCCCTCGGCGGCAAGGTCACCGTCGTCTACGGCGGACCCGACGGTCTCGACGGCGGCCGCGCCCCGCTCGTCCTCACCCAGGACACCGCCGGGGTCCCCGGCGCCGCCGAGAAGGGCGACCGCTTCGGCAGCGGCGTCTCGCTGGGCGACGTCAACGGCGACGGGTACGCCGACCTGGCGATCGGTACCGCGGGCGAGAACGGCTCCGCCGGTGCCGTCACCGTGCTGTACGGCTCGGCGGCCGGCCTCACCACCAAGGGCGCCACCTCGTACACCCAGAACACCGCCGGGGTGCCCGGCGCCTCGGAGCAGGGCGACCGCTTCGGCGAGCGCGTCACGCTCACCGACCACACCGGCGACCGACGCGCCGACCTGACCGTCTCCGCGCCGGGCGAGAACGCCGGCGACGGCGCGATCTGGTCCCTGCGCGCCACGGCCACCGGCCCGACGGTCACCGGCTCGACGAGCTTCGGCCCGGGCACCACCGGCATCTCGACGGCCGGCGCCCCGGGCTACGGCACCGCGCTCAACCCCTGATCAGCACTGACCACCACCCTTTCCGAACCGACGGGGATCCCGATGCGAAAGCGCACCATCCTCCTGGCCACGGCCCTCACCACCGGCCTGCTCACGGCCCTGCCCGCCACGGCGGCCACCGCCGCACCCGCCACCGGCCCCACCGCCGACTTCAACGGCGACGGCTACGGCGACGTGGCCTTCGCCGCCCCCTACGCCAAGGTCGACGGCAAGGGCATGGCCGGCTACGTCGCCGTGGTCCACGGCGGCCCGGCCGGCCTCGACCCGGCCCAGCGCACCGTCGTCAGCCAGAACACCGCCGGCGTGCCCGGTGACGCCGGCGCCGAGGACACCTTCGGCGGCGCGCTCGCCACGGCCGACCTCAACGGCGACGGCTACACCGACCTCGCGGTCGGCGCTCCCGGCGACCGCGACGGCACCGACGGCGACGGCGGCACCGTCACCGTCCTGTGGGGCTCGGCGAACGGCCTGCGGAACGGCACGACGGTCAAGGACCCGGCCGTCTCCGCCCACAACAACTGGGGCAACCTGCTGACCGCGGGCGACTTCGACGGCGACGGCGCGCAGGACCTGGCCGTCGGCACCGACACCGACGACGTCCACGTCGTCCGCGGCCCGTTCACCACCACCGGTACCACGGGCGTCACGCAGAAGATCTCCACCCCCGAGCCGGCGTGGATCGTCGACGCCATGAAGGCGGGCGACACCAACGCCGACGGCAGGTCGGACCTGGTCCTCACCTACCGGGTCGAGATGAACGACGGCGAGACGACCAGCTGGTCCAAGGGCGTCGCCTACCTCGGCTCCCCCACCGGCCCGGACACCACGACCCCCCGCGCCCTGAACGGCGGCACCTCCCTGGCCCTGGGCGACATCGACGGCGACGGCCACGACGAGATCGCACTCGGCAACGTCTTCAGCAAGGGCAGCGACCACACCGGCAGCCTCGGCGGCAAGGTGGTCGTCATCCGTGGCTCCGAGGGCGGCCCCGTCAACGGCGACGCGCCGATGGCCGAGCTCACCCAGGACTCCCCGGGCGTCCCCGGCGCCGACGAGGAGCGCGACAACTTCGGCGGCTCCGTCTCCATCGGCGACGCCAACGGCGACGGCTACGGCGACCTCGCCATCGGTGTCGGCTTCGAGGACGTCGGCACCACCGAGGACGCCGGCGCCGCGATCCTCATGAACGGCTCGGCCTCGGGTGTCTCGCGCACCGGTGCCCGTACCGTCACCCAGAACACCGCCGGCGTCCCCGGCACCGCCGAGGCCACGGACTACTTCGGCTCCGAGACCCTGCTGGCCGACGTCTCCAAGGACGGCCACGCCGAGTTCACGATCACCGCGGGCTTCGAGGACGAGGGCATCGGCGCCGTCACGGCCCTGCGCGGCTCCGCCACCGGCCCCGTCACCGACGGCGCCCGCACCTTCGGCCCGGGCAGCCTCGGCCAGATCCGCTCGTACGGCGCGTTCGGCGCCAACCTCATCGGCTGACCGGCCAAGGAGACGCCATGCGCAGATCCACCACGACCGCCCTGGTCGCCGCCCTGCTGGCGACCGGCGTCACCCCCGTGCTCCTCACCGGCACCGCCGCCGCGGCGCCGGCCAAGCACTACGACGACTTCAACGGCGACGGCCGCCGCGACCTCGCTTACGGCGGCTACAACGACGTCGACCGCGAGGGCGGCACGATCACCGTCGTGTACGGCACCGCCACCGGCCTCGACACCGCCCACCCGAAGCGCTTCCACCAGGACAGCGCCGGCGTCCCCGGCACCGGCGAGGAGGACGACCAGTTCGGCGCGTCCCTGGCGAGCGCCGACCTCAACAAGGACGGCTACGCGGACCTCGTCGTCGGCAACCCCACCGAGCACGTGGGCAGCGACGACTACCGCGGCACGGTCACCGTCCTGTGGGGCTCGAAGACCGGCCTGTCCGGCGGCACCAACATCACCCCGCTCGGCGGCGCGGCCGGCCACTTCGGCCGCGACCTGGCCACCGGCGACTTCACCGGCGACGGCTCCCCCGATCTGGCCCTGATCGGCGGCGAGGAGGCGTGGCTGTACCGCGGCCCCTTCACCAAGTCCGGCACCACCGGCAAGGTCAGCAAGATCGACAAGGGGTCGGGCGGCTGGTACTCCTCTGCCCTCGGGGCCGGAAAGGTCGACGGGGACGGCAGGACCGACCTGGTGGTCATCGGCACGGAGATCACCGGCAGCGACATCCGCGAGCGCGCCTGGTACCTGAAGGGCACCTCCTCAGGCCTCGCCTCGGGCGCGTCCAGGACGCTCAGCGACCGGCAGCAGGGCCTCTACCCGAGCCCCGTCGTCGGCGACTTCGACAAGAACGGCTACGGCGACATCGTCCTCGGCGTGCCGGACAAGGACAACGGCAAGGGCGCGGTCACGATCTGGCGCGGCACGTCGTCGGGCCCGGGCACGTCCGTCACCCTCACCCAGGCCACCTCCGGCGTCTCCGGCAGCCCGGAGGCCGACGACAACTTCGGCTACGCGATCTCGGCCGCCGACACCAACGGCGACGGCTACGCGGACCTCGCGGTCGGCGTGCCGCACGAGGACGTCGACGGCGAGGAGGACCAGGGCGGCGTCCACGTGTTCCGCGGCGGCTCCGGCGGCCTCGGCGGCGCGCGCTCCTCGTGGATCGCCCAGACGGTGCTCGGCCCGGCCGACTCTCACACCGGATTCGGCTACACCCTGCGCCTGCGCGACCTGACCGCCGACGGCAGGGCGGACCTGGCCGTCGGCGCGGCGAGCACCGCGCTGCTCATGCCCGGCACGGGCACGGTCCCGACGAAGACCGGCGCGATCGTCCTGCCGGAGCTCGGCGGCGGTCTGCCCGACTGAGCCGGGGGGTGCGGCCCGTACGGCCGTAGGGGCCCGGGGCTCGGTGGCTCCGGGGCCCGGTGGCTCCGGCTCCGGCTCCGGGGCCCGGTGGCTCCGGCTCCGGCTCCGGCTCCGGCTCCGGCTCCGGCTCCGGCTCCGGCTCCGGCTCCGGCTCCGGGGCCCATACGGCTGAACCGGCCCCCGGGGGCACGGCCCGTAAGGCCGAACC
>NZ_JBEZWN010000031.1:0-89115 GCF_040637495.1 Streptomyces sp. NPDC029044 | reverse complement strand
CACGGTCAGCCTCCCCCGCCGCCGCGCGCCGGGCGCCAGCACGCCGCCCGGCCCCGCCGGTCACCTGGCGCCGGGCTGCCCGCAGCCTGGGCGCCCGCCGCCGGCGCGTGGCGCCCAGGGCGCGGCCGCCGGGCTAGCGCGCCGGCCGGCGAGCGGACCGATGGAGTACATGTGGTTCCTTTCCATGGGGTGGTTGGTTCACAGGCGGGTCGATGTCTCGGCGAGCGTGCCTGTGGGGAGGGGGAAGACAGGTCGAGGACGGCGCAGTCGCTGAACGCGCCGCCGTGCACACCCGCGGTGATGACGACCCGGGGGCCGGGGCGGGAGCCGTTGACCGGGGTCAGTGGGATGTCGACGGCAAGGGTGCCGAGATCGGCCCGGACGCTGCCGCGCGTCTTGGTACCGGGCTGGGCCTCCAGAGAGCCCACGGAGCGGGTGCAGGCGTTCATGGTCAGGCCTCCGTGCGGCCGATGGTGGAGATGAAGTCGATGGGCTGGGGCGAGGTGCCGTCCAGGGCGAGGTCGGCGGCGATGTCACCGAAGGCGGGCGAGAGTTTGAAGCCGTGGCCGGAGAATCCGGCGAGCAGGATGACGTTCTCGGCGCCGGGCAGCGGGCCGACCAGTGGGCGGGAGCTCTCGGTGTAGCCCTCCATGAAGGCCGTGAGACGGGTCGGGTCCGGGTGCAGGTCGGGCAGGTAACGGCCGATCAACTCCCTGAAGATCTCGAGCTCTTCCGGTCGTACCGTCCGCTCCAGCTGGTTCGGGTCTGCGACGACCCGGTGCAGTACGCGGTTCAGGCCGAGCTTGACGGAGAGGCCGTCCGGGGAGGGCAGGCCGTACCAGTGGGCGGGTGCCGTGCGGATGAACGCCGGGCGCTCCCCGCCGAACCAGGCGTCGGGAGCGGTCGGCACGTACCAAGCGCTGATGACGCGGCGGACCTCCACCTCCCAGGGCAGGTCGGGCAGCAGGTCGTTGACCCACGGGCCGGGGGTGACCACGGCGGTGTCGAAGCGGTCGCTGCCGGCGTCGGTGCGGATCTCGACGCCGCCCGTGACGGGGACGATCTCTCGGACCGTGGTGTAGCGGTGGATGACGGCGCCCAGCTGCTCGGCGCGGCGGGCCGCGGTCTGGATGGTCAGCTCGGGGCGGATGAAGCCGGCGCGGCGGTCGAGCACGGCCGCGTCGCCGTCGTCGAGCCGGTACTGCGGGAAGCGCTTGGCGAGGGCTTCGGCGTCCAGCACCTCGTGGTCGAGGTCGTGCTCGGCGATGGACTGCAGAACGGTGGCCATCTGCTGGTGTTCGGTCGGCCCCATGAGCAGGCATCCGGTCAGACGCCGCAGCTCGCGGCCGGTCTCCTGCTGGAGCTGCTCCCACAGGGTGTCGGCGTGCTTGAGGAGGGGGACGTAACGGGAGTCCTCGAAGTGGGCGCTGCGGAAGATGCGGGTCTCCCCGCCGGCGGCGCTGCGGTCGTGGCCGGGCGCGTAGCGGTCGTACCCGACGACCTCGGCGCCGCGGGCCGCAAGCCGCCAGGCGGCCTGGCTGCCCATCGTTCCGACGCCGACGACGGCGACGCGTTTCTTCGCAGCTGACACGGGACTTTCCTTTCGTATCGCCGGGGCGCTTGCTGTGCCCTCGACGCGCGGCTGTTCGATTCGTGGTGGAGCCGGGTGCTCAGTTCGAAGGGCCGGGACGGTCAGAGCAGTTCCAGCAGCTTCTCGGTGAACTCGTCGGTCGTCGCCGTACCGCCCAGGTCGCGGGTTCGCACATCCGACTTGGCCAGGACGGCGGTGACGGCGTTGTCGATGTCCCGGGCGGCCTCGGGGTGGCCGAGGTGGTCGAGCATCATGGCCGCGGACCAGATCGCGCCCAGCGGGTTGGCGATGCCCTTCCCGGCGATGTCGGGTGCGGAGCCGTGCACCGGCTCGAACATCGAGGGGAATTCCCGCTCGGGGTTGAGGTTGGCCGCCGGGGCGATGCCGATGGATCCGGCGACCGCGGCCGCGAGGTCGCTGAGGATGTCGCCGAAGAGGTTGGAGGCGACGACCACGTCGAAGCGGGCGGGTTCGAGGACGAACTTCGCGGCCAGCGCGTCGATGTGCTCCTGATCCCAGGTGACGCCGGGGTGCTCGGCAGCCCGCTCGGCGATCAGCTCGTCCCAGAACGGCATGGTGTGGATGATGCCGTTGGACTTGGTGGCGGAGGTGAGTCTCCCTCGGCGGCGGGTGGCGAGGGAGAACGCGTAGTCGGCGATCCGGGTGACGCCGGCCCGGGTGAACACCGCTTGCTGAACGGCCAGTTCCTCGGCCGTTCCCTGGTTCAGCCGTCCGCCGATCTCGCTGTACTCGCCCTCGACGTTCTCCCGCACGACGACGAGGTCGACCTCGCCCGCGGCGGCGCTGCGCAGCGGGCTGTCCACGCCCTCGAAGACCCGGATCGGCCGCAGGTTGACGTACTGGCGGAAGGTGCGGCGGATGGGGATCAGCAACCCCCACAGCGATACGTGGTCCGGCACGCCGGGGTAGCCGACGGCGCCCAGCAGGATCGCCTCCGCCTCGCGCAGCCGGTCCAGGCCGTCCTCGGGCATCATCGAGCCCTCGCGTACGTAGCGCTCGCAGGACCAGTCGTAGGAGGAGTAGGAGAAGCCGATTCCGTGGCGGCGGCCGACGGCGTCGAGGACGCGCCGGGCGGGCGGCAGGACCTCGGTCCCGATGCCGTCACCGGGGATGAGGGCGATGCGGTGGTTGTGGTGCGTCATACGTCCGATTGCAGCAGCGGGGCGGGCAGAGCGTCCAAGACGTGATCCCGATCTGCCTTATAAGGCCGGCTTATAAGGCGGCTCTGTCGCGGTTCTCTTTCGCGCCTCGCAGGCGGACCAGAGCGGGCGCCTGCGGCGGGACCACGGCGGAGTCCTCCGTGGTCCCGGCGGCGGGATGGCGCCGGCGCCCCAGTGGCCGGGGCACGGCAACAAGCCGGCATCCGGTCGGGCTGTGGCGTCGGGCTATGGCGTAGGGCGGGCCCGGTGTCGCGCGGGCAGGCGATGGGTCATGAACGGCTTGCGGGTGACGCACTCCCGGAACTTCAGCGCCGCTTCGGACAGATGGGCGTCGCGGTTCAGCGCAGGAGCCTGCTCCTGGCCCGCGCGCTGCTCGCCGACCCGCCCGTCCTCGTCCTGGACGAAGCCGACCGCCGCCGCATCCCTCGGCGACGAGGTCCGCGCGGTGACCGTCTGCTACCCGACCCCGAGGACCGGGCCACCCGGTACGCGTCGGAGCCGGCCTGCGGGGAGCGGAACCCGGGGGTGCCGCTGATCCGGCTGAACTGCGAGCGGCGCACACTGGGCCCCCATCGCCGCCTGCGTCCGTGACGTGGGCGCGGCCGAGCCCGGCTCGCGGGTCACCGTGCTGATCCCGGAGACCGAGCCGGAGCGGCTGTGGCAGTGGCTGCTGCAGAACCAGCGGGGCGCGGTCGTCGCACACGCTCTGCGACGGGAGACGGACGCGGTGATCTGCCGTCTCCGCTTCCGGCTGCCGTGAGACCGGATGGCCTACCTGTACGGCGTGACTGCTCACCATGGCGGACCGGGTGCCGTCAGGGTTCCGTCAAAGTCCTGGGCCCGGCCGTAAGGGAGGCGTCAACGACCGGTCTGATCCGGCCACCGATGCGCTTCCCTCGAATCGTCCGTTCCAACCGAACCTCACTCCAGGAGCTCGCGATGGCCGATCTGGCCTTCGTCGTCACCACGATCGCGGTTTTCGCGCTGGTGGCCCTTGTCGCCAGGGGGGTGACCAAGCTGTGACCGCCGAGAACGTCGTCGGCCTCGTCGTGGCCGTCTCCCTTCTGGGATATCTCGTCCTCGCCCTGATCTTCCCGGAGAGGTTCTGAGACAAGAGATGGGTCCCGTACTCGCGGGCGTGCTCCAGCTGCTCGCCCTGATAGCGGCACTGGCGCTCGCCTACATCCCGCTCGGCAACTACATGGCCAAGGTCTACACGTCCGACAAGCACTGGCGCGTCGAGAAGTGGATCTACAAGGGCATCGGTGCCGACCCCGACACGGAGATGCGCTGGCCCGCGTACCTGCGCGGCGTCCTCGCCTTCTCCGCCGTCGGCGTCCTGTTCCTCTACCTGCTCCAGCGCCTCCAGGGCCACCTTCCCGGTTCGCTCGGCTTCGCCGCCATCGACCCGGACCAGGCGTTCAACACGGCCGCGTCGTTCGTGAGCAACACCAACTGGCAGTCCTACTACGGCGAGCAGGCCATGGGCCACGTCGTGCAGACCGCCGGTCTCGCCGTGCAGAACTTCGTCTCGGCCGCCGTCGGCATCGCCGTGGCCGTGGCACTCGTGCGCGGGTTCGCCCGCTCCCGCACCGGTGAACTGGGCAACTTCTGGGCCGACCTGGTGCGCGGTGTGGTGCGCATCCTGGTGCCGCTCGCGTTCGTCGCCGCGATCGTGCTGGTCGCCTGCGGTGTGATGCAGAACTTCTCCGGCATCCACGAGGTCGGCCAGTTCATGGGAGGCACGCAGCAGTGGAACGGAGGCGCGGTCGCGTCGCAGGAGGCCATCAAGGAGGTGGGCACCAACGGCGGCGGCTACTTCAACGCCAACAGCGCCCACCCCTTCGAGAACCCCACCCCGTTCTCCAACCTCTTCGAGATCTTCCTGATCCTCGTCATCCCGTTCTCCCTGACCCGGACCTTCGGCATCATGGTCGGCTCGGTCAAGCAGGGCTACGCGATCCTCGCCACCATGGCCACCATCTGGGTCGGCTTCGTCGCGCTCATGATGTGGACCGAATTCGCCCACCACGGCCCGGCCTTCGAACTCGCGAACGGCGCCATGGAGGGCAAGGAGGTCCGCTTCGGCGTCGGCTCGTCGGCGATCTTCGCGACGTCGACCACGCTCACCTCCACCGGTGCGGTGGACTCCTTCCACTCCTCCTTCACCGGCCTGGGCGGCGGCATCGCCATGCTCGGCATGATGCTGGGCGAGATCGCGCCCGGTGGTGTGGGATCCGGCCTCTACGGCATGCTGATCATGGCGATCATCGCGGTGTTCATCGCCGGTCTGATGGTCGGCCGTACGCCCGAGTACCTGGGCAAGAAGATCGGTTCCCGTGAGATCAAGCTGGCAGCCTGCTACATCCTGATCACCCCGGCCCTCGTGCTGGTCTTCACCGCCTTCGCCATGGCGCTGCCGACCCCGGCGAACTCCATGACCAACAGCGGTGCGCACGGGTTCTCCGAGATCCTCTACGCCTACACGTCCGCCTCCAACAACAACGGCTCGGCCTTCGCCGGCCTGAACGCGGACACGCAGTGGTTCAACAGCACGCTCGGCCTGTGCATGCTCCTCGGCCGCTTCCTGCCGATGGTGTTCGTGCTGGCGCTGGCCGGCTCGCTCGCCGAGCAGAAGCCGGTCCCGGAGACCGCGGGCACCCTGCGCACCGACAAGCCGCTGTATACCGGGCTGCTGGTCGGCACGATCATCATCATCACCGGTCTGACGTACTTCCCCGCCCTCGCGCTGGGACCGCTGGCCGAAGGGCTGGCGTGATGACCACCGACGTAAAGAAGCAGGACTCCATGTCCACTCCCACCCTCGCTCCCCACCAGGACGCCCCCACCGGGCACAAGGCCCCCGAGGGCCGCGTGGGCGCGGGCCTCTTCGACCCCAAGCAACTGGTCAGGTCGCTGCCGGACGCCTTCCGCAAGCTCGACCCGCGGGTGATGGTCAAGTCGCCCGTGATGTTCGTGGTGTGGATCGGATCGGTCCTGACCACGGCCTTCTCCTTCACCGACCCGGGCGACTGGTTCGGCTGGACGATCAGCGCCTGGTTGTGGCTGACGGTGATCTTCGCCAACCTGGCGGAGGCCGTCGCCGAGGGCCGCGGCAAGGCGCAGGCCGACACGCTGCGCAAGGCCAAGACCGACACGGTGGCGCGCAGGCTCAGCGGCTCGGCCGAGGAGTGCGTGCCCGGTACCGAGCTGAGGATCGGCGACCTGGTCGTCTGCGAGGCGGGCGACATCATCCCCGGTGACGGCGACGTCGTCGAGGGTGTCGCCTCGGTCGACGAGTCGGCGATCACCGGCGAGTCCGCGCCCGTCATCCGGGAGTCCGGCGGCGACCGCTCGGCGGTCACCGGCGGCACGAAGGTCCTGTCCGACCGCATCGTCATCAAGATCACGACGAAGCCCGGCGAGACCTTCATCGACCGGATGATCAACCTGGTCGAGGGCGCGGCCCGGCAGAAGACGCCGAACGAGATCGCCCTCAACATCCTGCTGGCCTCGCTGACGATCGTCTTCCTGCTGGCCTGCGCCACGCTGCCGCCGCTGGCGGACTACGCGGGCACGCACCTGACGATGGTCGTGCTGGTCGCCCTGCTGGTCTGTCTGATCCCGACCACGATCGGCGCCCTGCTCTCGGCGATCGGCATCGCGGGGATGGACCGGCTGGTGCAGCGCAATGTGCTCGCCATGTCCGGCCGCGCGGTCGAGGCCGCCGGTGACGTCTCCACCCTCCTGCTGGACAAGACCGGCACCATCACACTGGGCAACCGGCAGGCGGCCGAGTTCGTACCGGTGCGGGGCGCCACCGAGGCACAGGTCGCCGACGCGGCGCAGCTGTCGTCGCTGGCCGACGAGACGCCCGAGGGCCGATCGATCGTCGTCCTCGCGAAGGAGAAGTACGGCCTGCGCGAGCGTCACCAGGGCGAACTGGTGGGTGCCGAGTGGATCGCCTTCACCGCTCAGACCCGTATGTCGGGGGTGGACGTCGACGGGCGCAAGATCCGCAAGGGCGCGGCCGGTTCGGTCATCTCCTGGGTCCAGGAGCAGGGCGGCACCATCGCCGAGGACGCCGACGAGATCGCCAACCGCATCTCCGAGGCGGGCGGTACTCCGCTGCTCGTCGCGGTCGAGGACGCGCGCGGGGCCCGTGTCCTGGGCGTCATCCACCTCAAGGACGTCGTCAAGCACGGCATGCGGGAGCGGTTCGAGGAACTGCGCCGCATGGGCATCAAGACCGTCATGATCACGGGCGACAACCCGCTGACGGCCAAGGCCATCGCCGAGGAGGCGGGCGTCGACGACTTCCTCGCGGAGGCCACTCCCGAGGACAAGATGGCGCTCATCAAGCGGGAGCAGGCGGGCGGCAAGCTCGTCGCGATGACCGGCGACGGCACCAACGACGCCCCGGCGCTCGCGCAGGCGGACGTCGGCGTGGCCATGAACACCGGCACGTCGGCCGCCAAGGAGGCCGGCAACATGGTCGACCTCGACTCCAACCCGACCAAGCTGATCGAGATCGTGGAGATCGGCAAGCAGCTGCTGATCACGCGGGGCGCGCTGACGACCTTCTCCATCGCCAACGACGTCGCCAAGTACTTCGCGATCATCCCGGCGCTGTTCGCGGCCGTCTACCCGGGCCTGGACAAGCTCAACATCATGGGCCTGTCCTCACCGGACTCCGCGATCCTGTCCGCGGTGATCTTCAACGCCCTCGTCATCATCGCCCTGGTGCCGCTGTCCCTGAAGGGCGTGCAGTACCGGCCGGTCAGCGCCGACAAGTTGCTGCGGCGCAATCTGACGGTCTACGGCCTGGGCGGACTGGTCGCCCCCTTCATCGGCATCAAGATCATCGACCTGCTCATCTCCCTCATCCCCGGGATCGGCTGAACGCCATGAACAACTCCGTCACGAACACCGCCCGGCTGGCCGGGGCGGGCCTGCGCGCCCTCCTCGTGCTGACCCTGGTGACCGGTGTCCTCTACCCGCTGGTCGTCACCGGCATCGCGCAGGGGCTGTTCCACGACAAGGCGAACGGCTCCGAGATCACGGCGGACGGCAAGGTCGTCGGCTCCTCCCTGATCGGGCAGGCCTACAACCTGCCGCTGAAGGAGGGTCAGGAGACCCCAGAGCCGGACCTGAGGTGGTTCCAGGGCCGTCCGCAGAACGGCCTCGGCACCAACAGCGTCAACACCCGGTACAAGCTCATCCTGTCCGGCGCTACCAACCGCTCCGGCGACAACGAAGAGCTCATCCAGTGGGTGAAGGACGCCAAGGCGGCCGTCGTCAAGGACAACTCCACCGGCACCTACAAGGTGAAGCCGTCCCAGGTTCCCGCGGACGCGGTCACCTCCTCGGGGTCCGGACTGGACCCGGACATCTCCCCGCAGTACGCGGATCTCCAGGTCCACCGGGTCGCCGAGAAGAACGGCCTGTCCACCGCGGAGGTGCAGAAACTCGTCGACGAGCACACCGAGGGCCGCACCCTCGGCTTCATGGGCGAGCCGCGTGTGAACGTTCTCGAGCTCAACATCGCCCTCAAGGAACTCACGGCGAAGAGCTGATGACGTCGCGCCATGTCCTCGGGAGCCGGCGGGTGCGGGAACTTCCCGGCCCCGCCGGCTCCCGCGGCCGCGACGTCGGGCGCCCCGCTTCCGGACGTGCACGGCACGACGTACGACAGGAGAGGCAGACACCCATGACCCGGGTGCTCGTGGTCGAGGACGACCCGCAGCTGGTGCGGGCCCTCGTCCTGAACTTGCAGGCACGTCACTACGACGTGGACGCCGCGCCCGACGGTGCCACCGCCCTGCGGCTCGCCGCCGCACGGCAGCCCGACGTGGTCCTGCTCGACCTCGGCCTGCCCGACATGGACGGCGTCGACGTCATCAAGGGCCTGCGGGGCTGGGGCCGAGTGCCGATCCTGGTGCTCTCCGCCCGGCAGGGGTCCGACGAGAAGGTGGCCGCGCTGGACGCCGGTGCCGACGACTACGTCACCAAGCCGTTCAGCATGAACGAACTGCTGGCCCGCCTGCGGGCCGCGGTCCGCCGTACCGAGGACACCCCGGCCGGTCCTGCGGTGACGCTCGTCGAGACCCGGGACTTCACCCTGGACCTGCTGGCCAAGAGGGCGGTGCGCGACGGCAGGGACGTGCGGCTGACCCCCACCGAGTGGCACCTGCTGGAAATACTGGTGACCAGCCCCGGCCGGCTGATCACACAGAAGCACCTGCTCAACGAGGTCTGGGGCATCACGCAGAGCAGCAAGACCAACTACCTGCGGGTCTACATGGCCCAGCTACGACGCAAGCTGGAGAAGGACCCCGCCCACCCTCGCTACCTGATCACCGAGCCCGGCATGGGCTACCGCTTCGAAGGCTGAGACGACATGGCACGCGGCACGCTCCGGATCTACCTCGGCGCGGCACCCGGCGTCGGCAAGACGTACGCGATGCTGTCGGAGGCCCACCGACGCGTCGAACGGGGCACCGACTGCGTGGTCGCCTTCGTGGAGCATCACCACCGGCCGCGCACCGAGGTGATGCTCCACGGCCTCGAACAACTCCCGCGCAGGGAGATCGAGTACCGGGGCGGCACCTTCACCGAGATGGACGTGGACGCCGTCCTGCACCGTGCCCCGGCGGTCGCCCTGGTCGACGAGCTGGCCCACACCAACGTGCCGGGCTCCCGCAACACCAAACGGTGGCAGGACGTCGAGGAACTCCTCGCCGCCGGCATCGACGTCGTATCCACCGTCAACATCCAGCACCTGGAGTCCCTCGGCGACATCGTCGAGTCGATCACCGGGGTGCGCCAGCGCGAGACCGTCCCCGACGAGGTCGTACGGCGTGCCGACCAGATCGAGCTGGTCGACATGTCCCCGCAGGCGCTGCGCCGCCGTATGGCGCACGGCAACATCTACAAGCCCGACAAGGTCGACGCGGCACTGTCGAACTACTTCCGGCCCGGCAACCTCACGGCCCTGCGCGAACTGGCGCTGCTGTGGGTGGCCGACCGGGTCGACGCCTACCTGACCGAGTACCGCAGCGAGCACCGGGTCTCGGCCATCTGGGGCTCGCGGGAACGGATCGTGGTGGGCCTCACCGGCGGCCCGGAGGGGCGCACCCTGCTCCGACGGGCCGCGCGACTGGCCGAGAAGGGCGCCGGCGGGGAGGTCCTGGCCGTCTACATCTCCCGCAGCGACGGCCTCACCGCCGCGTCCCCCAAGGAGCTGGCCCTCCAGCGCACCCTCGTCGAGGACCTGGGCGGCACCTTCCACCACGTCGTCGGTGACGACATCCCCGCCGCCCTGCTCGACTTCGCCCGGGGGGTGAACGCCACCCAGATCGTCCTCGGCGTCTCCCGGCGCCGAAGCTGGCAGTACGTCTTCGGGCCGGGCGTCGGCGCCACGGTCGCCCGCGAGTCCGGCCCCGACCTGGACGTCCACCTCATCACGCACGCCGAGGCCGGCAAGGGCCGCGGCCTGCCGGTGGCGCGCGGCGCACGCCTCGGGCGCGCCCGGGTGGTCGGCGGCTGGGTGGCCGGCGTGCTCGGCCCTGTCCTGCTCACCTGGCTCCTGAACGGCGCCGTGCCGGACGTCGGCCTCGCCAACGACATGCTGCTGTTCCTGACTCTGACAGTGGCGGCGGCGCTGCTGGGCGGACTGCTGCCGGCGCTGGCCTCCGCGGTGGTCGGTTCCATGCTGCTGAACTGGTTCTTCACGCCGCCCGTCCACACCCTGACCATCGCCGACCCGCAGAACATCGTCGCCATCGTGGTGTTCGTCGGGGTCGCCGTGGCGGTGGCCTCGGTGGTGGACCTGGCGGCCCGCCGCACCCACCAGGCCGCCCGGCTGCGGGCCGAGTCGGAGATCCTGTCCTTCCTCGCGGGGAACGTGTTGCGGGGCGAGACCGGGTTGGAGGAGTTGCTGGAACGCGTCCGCGAGACCTTCGGCATGGAGTCGGTCGCGCTGCTGGAGCGGACCGGCGAGAAGGCTCCCTGGACCTGCGTCGACAGTGTGGGGCCCCTCCCCGCCGGGGCCCCCGACGACGCGGACGTCGATGTGCCCGTCGGCGATCACATGGCCCTGTCCCTGCGCGGCCGGGTGCTGCCGGCCGCCGACCGACGGGTCCTGGCCGCCTTCGCCGCCCAGGCCGCGGTCGTCGTGGACCGCCAGCGACTCAAGGGCGAGGCGGACCGGGCGGAGGAACTGGCCGAGGGCAACCGCATCCGCACGGCGCTGCTCGCCGCCGTCAGCCACGACCTGCGCACGCCGCTCGCCGGGATCAAGGCCGCCGTGTCGTCGCTGCGGTCCGACGACGTCGAGTGGTCCGAGCAGGACGAGGCGGAACTGCTGGAGGCCATCGAGGAGGGCGCCGACCGGCTCGACCAACTGGTCGGCAACCTGCTCGACATGTCCCGTCTGCAGACCGGCACGGTCACACCCGTACTGCGCGAGACCGACCTCGACGAGGTCGTCCCCATGGCGCTCGGCGGAGTCCCCGAGGACAGCGTCGAGCTGGACATCCCCGAGACACTCCCCATGGTCCACGTCGACCGGGGGCTCCTGGAACGGGCCGTCGCCAACGTCGTCGAGAACGCCGTGAAGCACAGCCCGCCGGGAGAGAAGGTCCTGGTCTCCGCCAGTGCCCTCGGCGACCGGGTCGAACTGCGGGTCGTGGACCGCGGTCCTGGCGTACCGGACGAGGCCAAGGAACGCATCTTCGAACCGTTCCAGCGCTACGGCGACTCACCCCGCGGCGTGGGTGTCGGCCTCGGCCTCGCGGTGGCACGCGGCTTCACCGAGGCCGTGCGCGGCACCGTGCACGCCGAGGACACGCCCGGTGGCGGCCTCACCATGGTGCTCAGCGTCCCGATGGCCCCCGAGCGGCTGGATCAGTCGGTGCTTCCGGCCGCGGCCGGGCCTTGAGCGCCCGGGGCGGTCGCCGCCCGAGCCGCACGTCGTCCGGGGAACGACGGGGTCATGTTCCGGTGCCCCTGCGTCTCCCCGCGTGCCGGGTTATCGGGGTCCTTTCACTGTGCCCGTCCGACACGGACGGGCACAGTGAAAGGACCCCTTAGTGCGTTCGGCCACAGGGCGCGGGTGCCCGAGGCTCCCCGGGGAGGAAGGTGACCTGCGGTGCGCCTGTGCGAGGGTGGACGGTGACCTCACTCGTCACGCCGTAGACGTCGGCCAGGAGCTGGGGCGTGAGGACCTCCGTGGGCGGGCCTGAGGCGGTGACCTCGCCATCGCTCAGCACATAGAGGCGGTCGCAGTAGTACGCGGCCAGGTTGAGGTCGTGGAGGGCCACCAGAACCGTCGCGGGAAGCCCGCGCAAGGTGCCCAGGACGTCCAACTGGTGGCGGATGTCCAGGTGGTTGGTCGGTTCGTCCAGGACGAGGAGGGACGGCTGCTGGGCGAGGGCACGGGCTATGAGGACGCGCTGGCGTTCGCCGCCGGAGAGCCGGTCGAAGGGGCGGTGGGCCAGGCCGGTGGCGTCGACCGTGGCGAGCGCCGACTCGATCAGGTCGGCGTCCTCGGGGGTGTCGCCGTCGAGCAGCCGTTTGTGCGGGGTGCGTCCCATGGCGACGACCTCGCGCACCGTCAGGTCGAAGTCGCCGCCCGACTCCTGGACGACCGCCGCCACCGTCCGGGCCAGCTGCCGCACGGGCAGCGACCAGGCGTCGGTGCCGTCGATACCGACGCGGCCCGTCGTGGGGCGCAGGACGCGGTACACGGCCCGCAGCAGGCTGGACTTGCCGCTGCCGTTCGGTCCGACCAGGCCGATGACCTCGCCGGGGCGGGCGGTCAGGGAGACGTCCTCGACCAGGCGGTGCGCGCCGGCGGTGAGGGTGACCGTGTCGATGACGAGTTCCGTGCCGGTCATGACCCTCCTCGATCGGTGCTCCGGCGGGCGTCGCGGCGCATCAGCCACAGGAAGAACGGGCCGCCGCACAGGGCGGTGAGCACGCCCACGGGTATCTCCATGGGCGCGGCGACGACGCGGGCGGCGATGTCGGCCCAGATGAGGAAGACCGCGCCGCCGAGGGCTGCCGTCGGCAGGACACGTCGGTGGTCGCCTCCGACGGCGAGGCGGACGATGTGCGGCAGCATCAGGCCGACGAAGCCGATCGGTCCGCACGCCGCGACGAGGATGCCGGTGACGAGGGAGAGCAGGACGAACATCCGGGCGCGGAAGCGGGCCACGTCCAGCCCCATCGTGGTCGCGGCCTCCTCTCCGGCGAGCAGCAGGTTCAGGTTGCGGGCCTGGACCATGAGGACGGCGATGCCCAGGAGCAGGGCGCCGCTCGGCAGCCAGAGGGTGTCCCAGTTGACACCGCCGAGGCCGCCGAGGGTCCAGGCGAGGACCGCGCGGGCCTCGTTGCCCCGGTCGGTCGTGAGCAGCAGCAGGTCCAGTACGGCGGTGAGCACCGAGGCGATGGCCACCCCGGAGAGGACCAGCCGTGCCGAGGTGATGCGCCCGCCGGTGCGGGCGGTGGCGTAGACGAGGAGCAGCGCGCCGAGCGCGCCTGCGAACGCGGCGACCGACAGCGACACCGGCCCGAACAGGGTCACCCCGAACACGATCACCGTGACGGCGCCCAGGGACGCCCCGGAGGAGACGCCGAGCAGGTAGGGCTCGGCGAGCGGGTTGCGGATCAGGGCCTGCAGGGCGGTGCCCACCATGGCGAGTCCGGCGCCGGCCACCGCGCCGAGCAGCACGCGCGGCGCGCGGACGTCCAGCACGATGGTCTCCCGCGCCCGCGACCAGTCCGGTTCGACCCAGCCCGCCCCCAGTGTGTGCGTCACGATGCCCCACACCTGGCCGGGCGGCACCTGCACCGAGCCGATGGCCAGGCCGGCGGTGGCGGAGATCACCAGAAGGGCGGCCAGGGCGACGAGAGTGACGGTGAGACCGGCCCGGCCGGCTCGCCCGTCGCCCTTGTGCTGTTGTGGCACGGCCCGTCGGGTGTCGGCTCGGACGATCGGAGTCGTCACGCGAAGCTCTCGGGGTGGATGCCGCGGGCCAGGTCCTCGACCGCGTAGGCCGAGCGGATACCGACCAGCGTCGCGGTCAGCGGCAGGACGACGAACCGCTTGTTCTTGACCGCGGGCACGTCCTCCAGGGCGGGCTGGGAGAGCAGGAACTTCTTCTTCTGCTCGACGCTTCCGGCGCCGGCGTAGTCGTAGATGGCGATGACTTCGGGCTTGCGTTCGACGACCTGTTCCCAGGAGACGTCGCCGAAGACGTCGTCGAGGTCGGCGAAGACGTTCTTGCCGCCGGCCAGCCGGATCAGCTCGGTGCCGAGGCTCTTCCCCCCGGCGGTGAAGGCGGTCTTGTCGCCGCTGTCGTAGACGAAGACGGGCACCTCGGCTTCGCCCTCGACCTTGGCGGAGGCCTTGTCGACGCGACCGGTGAGGTCGGCGACCAGCTCGTCCGCCCGGTCCGGGACGCCGAAGATCTTGCCGATGGTGCGGATCTCGTCGTAGGTGTCCTTCATCGTGACCCGCTTCTTGCCGCAGTACTCGCGGTTGAGATGCGTGTCGATGCCGGCGTCGGCGAACGCCTTGCGGGAGCGGCCCTCCTTCTCGGCGAAGGCGCTGCCGTAGCCGCCGTAGACGAGGTCGGGCTCTGCCTCCAGGACCGTCTCGAACGACGGCTCCTTCTTCGCCAGTTCCGGGATCGCCTCGTAGTCCTTCTTCAGTTCGGGCAGGACGGCCGAGTCGGGGAAGGCGGTGCCGACCATACGGTCCTTCAGACCGAGGGCGAGCATGAGTTCCGCCGGGTGCTGGTGGATGGTGACGACGCGGGAGGGCGGCTTGTCGTACGTCGTCTTCACACCGCAGTTGTCGATCGTGACGGGGAAGCCCGCCGCCGAAGGGGCCGGGGCCTTCGTGTCCTCGGTGGTGTCCTGCGACGAGCCGCAGCCAGCGGTCAGCAGGGCCGCGCACGCGGCGACGGCAGCGGCTGTCGCACGCAGGGCATGCCGCCTGCGGGCAGGTGTGAACAGCGGGGGACGGTCGTACACGTGAAGCCTCCTGCGGAGTCCGCGCTCCTCGGATCGGGCCCGCGACAGGCCAGTGTCCTGACTCCCGGATCGACGCTCCCCCTTGCCTTCCCGCGCGGCGCGCAGTGGCGTGTCGAAGGGTGCACTCCCCGGTCACAGTGGCGGGACCGTGCCGGATTCGCACCGGCTTCCTGTCTCCCGTCGCGGCGATGACCCGGTGATACTACGATCTGCCGAGTCCAGGCCAAAAGGGCGCGCGGGCCCGATCGCACGCCCCCGTGCCACCGGTCACCCCTCGCGGACCGCCCGCAGCACCAGCCGCTCGGCGTTCTCGTCGTAGGGGCGGCCGTCGAACCCGCCGAAGACCTCCACGCGGCCGAACCCCGCCTCCTCGGCCATGCGCCGCAGCTCGACCGCGCTGTACACGAACCACACCAGGGTGGCCCGCGTCACTCGCTCGCCCCGCACCAGCACCCAGTCGCTGCGCAGCCGCGCCCAGTCGTCCTGCACGCTGTCGGTCTGCACCATCAGGTCCTCGCCCCGCCGCACCACCTTCGGCGGGGTGACCTTGCGGGCCAGCAGTTCCTTGCCGGCGAGGTCCAGGACGAGGGTGCCTCCGGGAGCCAGGCAGTCGTGCATCACGCGCAGCACACGGGCGTTGTCGGCGGGATCCTCGAAGTAGCCGAACGAGGTGAACATGTTGAGGACGACGTCGAAGGCGCCCGGTGCCTCGTATGCCCGTGCGTCGGCCTGTACGTAGGTGACCTGGGCGCCTGCCTCGGCGGTTCGCTTGCGGGCCCGTTCCAGCATGGCCGGGCTCAGGTCGACACCGGTGACGTCGTGGCCGCGGCGGGCGAGCGGCACGGTGAACACGCCGGGGCCGCAGCACAGGTCCAGCACCCGGGCGCCGGCCGGGAAGGACAGCAGAGGAGAGGTGGCCAGCAGTTCCTCGGCCTGCGTGTGGCGTTGATCGGAGAAGAGGAAGTCGTGGAACTCCGTCCAGAAGTCATCGTCCTGGAACCCGCCCGTCCGTGTCATGCGGTCTCAGTGCTCCTTCGTCGTCGTGTGGTTGGGGGTGATTCGGCGTGCGGTCGCGCAGCGCCAGCAGTACTGGGGGCAGCAGCAGGCACTGTGCGGCGGCCAGCAGCCAGAACCAGCCGGTGCTCCCGGCGTGTTCGGTGAGGCCGTAGAGCTGGCCGCCGAGTACGCCACTGGCGCAGGCGCCGAGCCCCGCGGCCAGCCGTTGCTGACCGAAGACCACGGCGTCGGAGCGCGGGCTGCGGGACAGGGCCTCCAGGTCGTTCTTCAGGAACAGGACGATGTCGCCCAGGGTGATCAGCGCTCCGCCCGCGAGGAGCGCGGGCCGGGTACCGATCGTCAGCACGGCCAGCCCGGCAGCCAGGCCCCCGAAGCCCACCGCCAGGGCCGTCGCGTAGGGCATGCGCCGGATCAGGCCGGAGGCGAGGGGCTGGACGACGATCACCAGTACGAAGCAGAGGAGCAGGACGAGGCTGTAGAACGTGCTGGAGGCCCGTTCGGCTGCGTACACCGCCAAGAAGTGCTGGAAGTGGAAGTAGAGGTAGAAGGCGAGCGCGTTGGTGGCGAAGGGCAGGAGCGCGATGCCGGTCAGCAGGCCCTGCTCGGACGGATGTTCCTGTGCGGTCGTCGCGGGAAGCCGTGCGTGGCCCGCCGTGACCAGGACGAACAGCGCCGTGACGGCGATGAACAGCCAGCCGGGCGAGGACAGCACGAACGGCCCGGCGATCAACGGACCCACCGCCATGCCCGCGTTGAGGGCCGCGTTGCCCGCCGACAGGAACGCCGGGCGGCGCTCGTCGTCCACGCCGTGCACGAGGTACGCCTTGTTGGCGGGCAGGTACAGCGCGGCCCCGCAGCAGGTCAGCACCAGCGCTCCGACGGCCAGGGGCGGCCAGCGCAGGGCGAGGAGCAGGCCCACGAACCCGGCCGTGCGGATGACCAGCGCCCACAGCATCGTGCGGCGCAGCCCGATGCGGTCCGCCAAGGCGCCGCCCACGACCCCTCCGGAGAACTGCACGAGGGACGCCACGGCGAGGACGACTCCGACCGTGCCGAGGCCCATGCCGAGCCGTTCGTGCAGGAACACCGACATGAACGGCAGGACCATGAAGCTGCCGAGCGGGATCAGGAACGAGCTGAGCAGCAGGAACCGCAGGGGGCCGTCGAGCGTAGACAGCGCGGCCCGCAGGCCGTCGCCGCCCGGTGCGCGGTCAGCCACCGGTGTTCCCGGCCTCCGGGAACGGCTCCGTGAGCACCGTCAGGGCGTTGGCGGCGGCCACCGCGTGGTGCGTGGCCAGTTCGGCGGTCTCGCCTTCCGCGTAGACGATGCCCGCGTATCCGCGGCTGTCGGTCAGGTGCTCGACGGGGTCGCCGAGGGACCTGACGGGGTACCAGGCCGGTGCTCCCGGCAGGTCCGCAAGGCGGTCCAGCCCGGCGACGCCGGTGAACACCCCGGGCGCCGCCGGGTAGCCCAGGACGAAGGCCACCGCCGGGCCGCCGGGCAGGTCCGCGTCCATCAGGCGGGGACGGCGCCCGAGCGCGGTCTCGATCATCGCCTCGTACACGTTGACGCCGAGCGCCCGGCACATGCCCTCCCCGACCAGGGCGCCCCCGATCCGCGGATTGATCTCGACGACCTCCGGGCCGCCGGTGGTGAGCACGAACTCCACGTGTGCGAAGCGGTCGGTGTAGCCGATTGCCGCGAGCACCTCGTCGAGCCACCGCTCCAGTACGGCCCGTCGCGCCTCCGGGAACGCCACGGGGAACGCCGTGATCTCCTCCCGGAAGTACGGCTCCGGCGACATCAGCCGGCTGGAGACGCCCAGCAGCCGCGTCCGGCCCGCCCAGGTGAGGGTCTCGGCGCTGTACACCGGCCCGCTGAAGTACGGCTCCGCGAACAGCCGCCCCTTCAGCTCCCGCCCGGCCGCCTCGGCGAGGGCCTCCGCCAGCTCGGCCTCGTCGCGGACCAGCCAGACGTTCTGGCTGCCGGTGCCCGCCGTGTCCTTCAGGACGGCGGGCAGACCGACTTCCTTGGGCACCAGTTGCCGCAACTCGGCCCCGGACGCCTCCGCGGCCCGTCCGCGCGTCAGACCGGCGTCGTGCAACCGGTTGCGCACAGTCGCCTTGTCCCGGGTCACCCGCAGTACGGCCGGATCCAGCCCGGGCAGGCCGAGGCGGCCCGAGAGTTCCGCGCCGACCAGCGTCCAGGTGTCCGTGGAGCTGATCAGGCCGCGCAGCCGGGGCGTCCGGCGCAGTACGTCCGCCACCCCCTCCACGTCGAAGGTGTCCGTCTCCACGACGTCCAGGGCGTCCGGCGGAAGGTGCTCCAACTCGTAGGTGTAGGAGGAGCGGTCGCGGGTGAGCAGGATCAGACGCTCGCCGAGCGCGCCGGCGGCGCGGACCACGTGTCCGAGGCCGAAGGTGAGGGATTCCAGGCATGCGATGCTCACGCCGCTCGCTCCTTCCCGCCGGCCGGGCGGGCGGTGCGCCGCCACGCTGTTCTGGACCAGGGCATGGTCATCTCCTCGGGTGCGGATACCTCGACGGGCTTCAGGGCAGCGGGGTCCAGGGCTTCCGGGTGCCGGGCGAAGACGCGTTCGACGTAGCGGTGTCCGGTGTCGGCGCCGATCACCAGGTGCAGTCGGTCCGGGTGGCGGCGCGCCTCGTACGTCGCG
Organism: Streptomyces sp. NPDC029044; assembly: GCF_040637495.1. Taxonomy (NCBI): domain Bacteria; kingdom Bacillati; phylum Actinomycetota; class Actinomycetes; order Kitasatosporales; family Streptomycetaceae; genus Streptomyces; species Streptomyces sp. NPDC029044. Next base: position 70,609 of record NZ_JBEZWN010000031.1, on the reverse strand, counting down.
GCCAGGTATCCGGCGCCGGTGGACAGCCCGGCGAAGACGGCGTGGTCGCGCAGCAGGGCGACCGTGCCGGACATGGCGTGGCTGAAGTCCAGCCAGTGCAGGGTGTCGTAGAGGTGGTGGCGGACGTTGTCGAAGACGATCGACGACCCGATGCCGGCGATGATCGCCTCCGGGTCGTGGTGGTCCTGGCTGCCGAAGGTGACGCTGCCGAACGGCTGGACGCCGACCAGCCGCACCGAGGGGTCTGTGGCACGCAGGCGTTCCACGAGGCCGCCCGTGGAGGCTCCGGAGCCCACCCCTCCGACGACGGTGAGCGCGGCGCCGGGGAGGGCGCTGGTGATCCGGTCGGCGATCTCGCGGTAGCCCAGGTAGTGGATGTCGTCGTGGTACTGGCGCATCCAGTGCCAGTCGGGGTGGTCGGCGAGGATCTCCTTGACCCGCCGCACCCGTAACTCCTGGTCCAGCTTGAGGTTCTCGGAGGGTCTGACCTGTTCCACGGTGGCGCCGAGTATCTCCAACTGGGCGCGGGTGGTGGTGTCGACGGTGGTGGACGCGACGATGTGGCAGCGCATGCCGTAGCGGTGACAGGCCAGGGCCAGCGCGTAGGCGTAGATGCCGCTGGAGCTGTCGATCAACGTCTGGCCCGGGCGGATCGAGCGCCGCTCCAGCAGATGGCGTACGGCGGCGAGGGCCGAGTAGATCTTCATCGACTCGAACCGGATCAGGACGACTCCGTCGGTGAGCCGGACCAGGTCGGGAACTTTGAGGGCGTCGGCGATGTGGGGGTGGATCACCCGTAGCCTCCTTGGGCGAAGGAACACTGGTGGCCGAGCGAGTGGAAGAACGCGGACAGCTCCGACTTGAGGTCGGCGTCGGGGCGGTGGGGGAAGAGGTAGCCGATCAGGCAGCCCGTGTGGGCGACGAAGACGCCGTCGGCGCCGAAGCGTTCGCGGTGGGCGAGCACGCTGTCGAACGACGCTTTGGGCAGCGCCCGCTGCGACAGCGCGGCACTGGTGGTGGTGGCCCGTGCGACGGCGGCCGGGTCGCCCGAGGCGAACCCCTTGAGCAGATCGGTCAGGCACCGCTCGTACTCCTCGCCGTGCCGCCGATAGTGATCCAGCAGCAAGTCAGTGACGGCGGTGGTGTCCACGGTCCCGGGCTCGGTGATGTACGCGGTGTGGAAGCCGATCTCCGTGCCCAGGTGCCGGACCACTCGGTGCCGGCCGCTGAGGTACAGCGCGAACTCGTCGAGGAAGACACTGTCGGCACGCTCGATCGCCGCCAGGACGCCCAGGACCAGGTCGGTGTCGTAGGGCAGCGCGAAAAGCCGGAACAGACAGCGCAGGGTCGCCACGACGTCGGCGGTCGAACTCGCCATCCCCACGCCCATTTCCAGGTCGGAGTGGGCGTCCCAGCGGCCCGGCGGCAGCGTGAGCCCGAAGTGCCGCAGGAAGAGCCGGGCCGCCGTCGCGGACTTCTTCCCCAGCGGCAGCGGGTTCGGCGGGCCGCCGCCCGGGGCGAAGTGGACCCAGGAGTGGCGGTCCACGGGAAAGGACACCACAGCGATGTCCGGATCGGGGCCCGCCCGCAGCGGGCCCTGGTACAGCTCGCCCAGGGTGCCGTGGCAGACGCCGGAGACGGTCGCGGCCATCCTCCTCCTCCTTGTCCCGAGCCCGGATGCGTGGGGAAGGAGGCGCGGCGCAGCGCAGGTGCAGCCGTCCGTACCGCCGACCCAGTCCTCGAGGTCACCGTGCACAACCCGCACGTCACGTACGGGCGCAGTGGCAGGTCTTCGGACTCGTGGGCTCGCCCTCCGGAAGATCCGGAGGGCACCTACCGGCCGTCGCTTCCCGGGCCCGGCTTGATCCGGGCCCAGTGCTGTTGACGGCTGTCGTTCCCACTCACCGCTGCGGGACAGTCCCGGATTCCCACCGGGTTCCCTCTTGCGTCGCGCCCCGGAAAGTCCGGTCGGACAGGAGGCGCGAACCGACTGCACGCATCAGCGTAGGGCGGGCCGAGCGCCTTCGGCAGAGGGCGTCTCGTCGGTTGTCCGAAAGCGGTCGGCCCCGGGCGGGCGTCGAGTCCGAGGTATTGAGTCCCTCCCCCCACCAGCACTGTGGCCGGATGTGGCCTCGGTACGACCTGGTCACCTCGGACACACTGGTTGCTCCGACCACACGTGCACACCGCCCGTCGGTGTCCCGCGCCCCGGAAGGCACAGGATGCTGCCAGAGACGACGCCGGAGGACGACGGCACGACCGCGCCGCCCGCCCGCGACAGGCGTCCGCCCGACCGCGTCGCCCTGCGTGCCGACCTGCGCGCCGCGCTGCCCGACGCGACCGCGGCGGTCGTGGTCACGGCGGCCGTCTTCGCGTTCTTCTGGGTGCGCATGGAGTCGGGCGACTCGGCGACCGTCGCGGTCATGCCGTTCATGGACGATGCCGGCACGTACTGGATGTACCTCCTCAGCCAGGCGTTCGGCTGGTCGGGACTGCTGTGGGCCTGGGGGACGGTCATGCTCGGCCTGCTGCTGTCGGGGCCGCGCCCCGCACGGCTGCCGGTCTCGCGGCAGGTCCTGGAGCGCTGGCACCGCACCACGAGCCTGACCACGATGGCCCTGATGTTCGCGCACGCGCTGATGTTCGCGGCCGAACTCGTCCGCTACGAGGCTCAGTTGGGGTGGGTCGAACGGCTGTGGGCGGGCTTCGCCGACACGTTCGTGCCTGGCTGGTACGACTCCGGCACCGGCCGCATCGCCATCCCCATCGGCCAGGGCGCCCTCTATCTGGCCGTTCCGCTCGGCCTGTTGTTCTACGTCCGGCACCGCATCGGGGCGAACACCTGGCGCCGACTGCACCGCTTCGTGATCGTCGTCTACGTGCTGAGCGTGTGGCACACCCTGCTGTACGGCACCAACGTCTGGTACGGCGAATGGCCGCGCACCGTGCTGTGGCTGCTGCAACTCCCGGTCGCGGTGCTGCTCTTGCTGCGCCTGCTACGGCCCGCACGGCGAGCCGAGCGACTGGGCGCACCCGGGCGGCGCGAGGGGGCGTCGCCGCCGGGCTGGGTGGTGCGGGCCGTCGGCCGGGTGGCTGCCGGGACCGTCGTGGTGGGGCTGATCGTCGTGGTGGCGTCCGGCCATGACGGTGGCCGGGAACGCCCGGCCGAGCCGCCCGCGACGAGTCCGCACGCGCACGAGCCGGAATGACCGGGGCAGCCGGCCGATGGGATGATGGCCGGCGACAGGGCGACGACGGTCCGAGGAAGCCGGTGCGAATCCGGCGCGGTCCCGCCACTGTGATCGGTGAGCGAACCCCGTACGAGCCACTGCCCCGCAAGGGCGGGAAGGCCGGGGCGAGCTGCGACCCGAGAGCCAGGAGACTCACGTCGTCGCCTCCTCGAACGACCCGGGGCGGATCTCCCCGGAAGAGAGGGGTGTTTCGGCGTGTCCGAGACCATGGGCGATGAGGCGTACGGCACCGAGGTGGCGGCGCGACCGGTCGGCGGTGTGCCCTGCCGCGTCGTCGTGTGCCGGGACTGCTGCTGCGGCACCGCGAAAGTGACCGGCGTCGACCACGCCGCACAGACCGCGCGCCTGCGTGCGGAGGCTCCCGTACGTGTCTCCGCCTGCCTGGACGTGTGCGAGCAGGCCAACGTGATCGTCGTACAGCCCTCCTCCGCCGGGCGGGCGGGCGGAGCCCGCCCGGTGTGGCTGGGACTGGTCAACGACCCGGACGCGACGGAGGACATCGCCGCCTGGGTACGGGCGGGCGGCCCCGGCATCGCGCCCTGCCCGGAGATCCTCGACCTGTACACCTTCACTCCGCCGCGCCGCCGGACGGCTTCCTGAGTGGCGGCGGTGGCAGGGCGCGCGTACGCGGCGGGGCCGCCAGGGCTTACGGTGGCTGAAGTCGTCCGCACCAGCGGCCGGTGGGCCGGGACGTCCAAGAGGTCCCGGCCCACCGGACCCCTGCGGTCAGGAAGCGGACAGTTCACCTCGGACGGTGCGGGCGGCGGCGACCACGTTCTCCAGGGAGGCGCGGGTCTCGGGCCAGCCGCGCGTCTTGAGACCGCAGTCGGGGTTGACCCACAGCCGCTCCGCAGGGATGGCCTTCAAGCCGGTGCGCAGCAGCGTGGCGGCTTCCTCGGCGCTCGGCACGCGCGGGGAGTGGATGTCGTAGACACCCGGACCGGCCTGCCGCGGGTAGCCGTGGGCGGCGAGTTCGCGGGCGACCTGCATGTGCGACCGGGCGGCTTCCAGGCTGATGACGTCGGCGTCGAGGTCGTCGATCGCCTGCACGATGTCGCCGAACTCGGCGTAGCACATGTGGGTGTGGATCTGGGTGTCCGGCCGAACACCGGAGGTGCTGAGCCGGAACGCCTCCGTCGCCCAGGCGAGGTAGGCCGGGTGGTCGGTGCAGCGCAGCGGCAGCGTCTCGCGTAGGGCGGGTTCGTCGACCTGGATGACCGACGTCCCGGCCGCCTCCAGGTCGCCCACCTCCTCGCGCAGGGCGAGGGCGACCTGGCGTGCGGTGTCGCCAAGGGGCTGGTCGTCGCGGACGAAGGACCAGGCCAGCATGGTGACCGGGCCGGTGAGCATGCCCTTGACGGGGCGGTCGGTGAGGGACTGGGCGTACCGCGTCCAGCGCACGGTCATCGGCTCGGGGCGGGAGATGTCGCCGGCCAGGACCGGCGGGCGGACGTAGCGGGTGCCGTAGGACTGGACCCAGCCGTGCCGAGTGGCGAGGCAGCCGGTCAGCTGCTCGGCGAAGTACTGGACCATGTCGTTGCGCTCGGGCTCGCCGTGCACCAGGACGTCGATGCCGGTCTTCTCCTGGAAGGAGATGACATCCTGGATCTCGGCCTTGATGCGTTCCTCGTACCCCGCGGCGTCGATCCGACCGGCGCGCAGGTCGGCGCGTGCCACGCGCAGTTCGCCGGTCTGCGGAAACGAGCCGATGGTCGTCGTCGGCAGCAACGGCAGCCCGAGGTGGGCCCGCTGGGCCGCGGCCCGCTCGGTGTACGGCTGGGAGCGGCGGGCGTCGGCCTCGGTGACGGCGGCGGCACGGGCGCGTACGGCCGGGTCGTTGGTGAGGGGCGAACTCGCGCGCGAGGCGAGATCGGCCCGGTTGGCGGCCAGCTCGGCCGTGATGGCATCCGTGCCCCGGGCGAGGCCCTTGGCGAGGGTGACGATCTCGGCGTTCTTCTGCTTCGCGAAGGCCAGCCAGCGCAAAACCTGCGGCTCGATGTCCCGCTCGGCGGACGCGTCGAGGGGGACGTGGAGCAGGGAGCAGGAGGCGGCCACGTCGACCCGGTCGGCGAAGGCGAGGAGGGTGCCCAGGGTGGACAGGGACTTCGACAGGTCGTTGATCCAGATGTTGCGGCCGTTGACCACGCCGGCGACCAGGCGCTTGCCGGGCAGGCCGCCGACGGCGGCCAGGGCGTCGAGGTTGGCGGCGGCGGAGTCGGTGAAGTCCAGGGCCAGCCCGTCCACCGGGGCTTTGGCCAGCACCGGCAGAGCCTCGCCGAGCCGGTCGAAGTACGAGGCGACCAGCAGCTTCGGCCGGTCGGTGAGGGCACCGAGATCGCGGTAGGCGCGCTCGGTGGCGTTCAGCTCGGCCGGGGTGCGGTCCTGCACGAGGGCGGGCTCGTCCAGCTGGACCCACTCCGCACCGGCCGCGCGCAGGTCGGCGAGGACCTCGGCGTACACCGGCAGCAGGCGGTCCAGGAGGGTGAGCGGCTCGAAGTCCGCGGACACCCCCGGGGCGGGCTTGGCGAGCAGCAGGTAGGTGACCGGGCCGACCAGGACAGGGCGGGCGGTCAGTCCCAGTGCCAGCGCTTCCTCGAGCTCGGCGACCTGCTTGGCCGAGTCGGCGGTGAAGACCGTGTCCGGACCCAGCTCGGGCACCAGGTAGTGGTAGTTGGTGTCGAACCACTTGGTCATCTCCAGCGGCGCCACGTCCTGCGTGCCGCGCGCCATGGCGAAGTATCCGCCCAGGGCGTCGGCCGCGACGGCGTCCCGGTGCCGCTCGGGGACGGCGCCGACCATGACGCTGGTGTCGAGGACGTGGTCGTAGTACGAGAAGTCACCGGTGGGCACCTCGTGGATGCCGGCGTCGGCGAGCTGCTGCCAGTTGCTCCGACGGAGTCCGGCGGCGGTGGCCCGGAGGGCGTCGGCGGTGACGCGGCCCTTCCAGTAGCCCTCGATCGCCTTCTTCAGCTCCCGGTTCGGGCCCTGGCGGGGGTAGCCGTACACGGTGGCCCGTGCTGCCGCGGCTGCGGTCTTGGTGGTCACGGAGATCTCCTTCGCGAGATGAATCCCTGAGATCCCGGAGACGGGACGAGAGCGCGAAGGGGTGACGTACCGGACGGTCGCGAGCTTGCGCGGCAAGGCACGGTCGTCCGCCTGGTATGTACGCCGACCCGCCCTCGAGGTCACCGGGATGTCCGCGCACGAGTGGTTCGCGCGCGGGCAGTTGGCAGGTCTTCGGACTCGCGGGCACGTCCTCACCATGTGAGGACACCTACTGGCCGTCGCTTCCCGGGCCCTGTTCGTGGGCCCAGTGCGTATGACGGCGGTCGTTCCCGCTCACCGCTGCGGGGCAGTCCCGGATTCCCACCGGGTTCCCTCTTACGACATCCCGCCTGGCGGACGGGACGAACCAGCTGCACCGGTCAGCCTACGGCGTGGCGCGTCGAAGGGGAGGAGGGCGCCCGTCATTCGGATGGTGAGGTGGCGCACGCGCAGGACGGGACCTGAGGGATGCGCATACGCAACAGGGCGGGAAGCTCCGCATGCGCGCTTCCCGCCCTTCCCCTGTGACGCCGTGCGGGAACCTCACTCCCGTTGGCGGTCGCGGGCCCATCAGCCCGCTCGTACCAGGCCCGCAGCCCTGGTCGTAGGTGTGGAACCCACGGCCCGCCTTCCGGCCGAGCAGCCCGGCCCTCCACCATCCGCTGGAGCAGCGCAGCGGGATCTTTCGACCTGCCGGTCGGCGGTGGGCTGTGGGGCCCCGACGCATGGGGGCTGCTGGCGGCCGAGCCGCACAGCGCCTCCACGTTCGACCTCGTCGGCTGCGTGGGGATCGCGATCACGGTGCTCCTGTGCGCGACGGTGGCGTGGGACCGACTGCCGTGGCGGCGCCGGCCGGCAGCACCGGTCATCGCCGTCGGCACGATGTCACTGACCCTCTACGTGGGCCACATCCTGGCCATCCTCGCCCTGCCCGGCGGGTGGGCACCCCGGGAGGCCGAGCGACGGCTCCATGGCTCCTACCCGAGGCCGGTCTTCTCCAGCCACCCGGCGGGGGTGGACCCGACAGTCGCCGGATGTGCGGAGAACGGCCGGGCGCCCAGGCTGGCGGCATGACACAGCACGTTCGTGACAAGGAGCCCGGGACCACCGTCGGGGCGTCGGCCGGCATCGACGTGCCCGGCCGTGACATCACACCTCGCGGTGGCCGGTTGCTGGAACTCCTGGGCCTGACGCTGGTGGCGGGCGCCGGTGTCCTGTTCGTCGTCCGTCCTGACTTCTACGAGGCAGGGGCGCACATCTTCGCCACGCGCGCGGCCTCACTGGTCCACTGAGCCGGCGATCGGCGAGCACATCCGCTCAGGGTCCCTGAGGGTTCGACCATCCGGCGTTCGTCGGGTGCACCCCCCAGCCAAGCTGGACCGCATCTGCCTGGCCGTCGTACGCCCTGAACTCCTCGCACGACACGCCCCAGTGGGCCGGTGCCCGCAGCCGCTGACGCGGTGCGTGGCCGACCACGTAGGAAAGGAATCCTGTGAACACCGCATCCGCCCGTGAGGCGACGGGTGCCGAGTCCCTGCGCACCAGCGAGACGCTCAAGGCGCTGTACGGGTACGTCCGTCCGCACCGGTGGGCCGTCGTGCTCGGTCTGCTGTTGGCGCTGGCAGGGGCCGCCGGCGGGCTGCTCCAGCCCCTGGCCACGAAGGCGCTGGTCGACCGGCTCTCGTCCGGTGGCACGATCGGCACCATCCTGCTGGCCATGACCGTCCTGGTCCTGCTGGGCATGGTGGCCGAGGCGTTCGGCGCCTATGTGCTGGAACGGACGGCGGAGTCGGTGGTGCTCGCCGCCCGCCGCAGCCTCATGGGGCGGTTGCTGCGGCTGCGCCTGGCGGAGGTGGACCGGATGCAGCCGGGCGATCTGATGTCCCGGGTGACCTCCGACACCACGCTGCTGCGGGCGGTCAGCACCCAGGCGGTGGTCTCCGCGGCGACGGGGGCGGTGACGCTGGTCGCGGCGGTCGTGGTGATGGCGTTCCTCGATGCCGTCCTGTTGGGCGTCACGCTCGGAGTCGTCGCGGTCGTCGGTGTGGCTGCCGCGCTGGTGCTGCCGAAGATCGGGCAGGCCGCCGAGCGTGCGCAGGCGGCTGTCGGGGAGATGTCCACGGGCCTGGAGCGGGTCTTCGGCGCGTTCCGTACGGTGAAGGCGTCCGGCGCCGAGGAGCGGGAGACCGCTCGCGTCGAGGCGGCGGCACGCAGGGCGTGGCGCCACGGCGTGCGCAGCGCGAAGTGGGAGGCCCTGCTGGGTTCGGCGGACAACCTCGCCGTCGAGCTGGCGTTCCTCGCCGTCCTCGCCGTAGGCGGGGCGCGGGTGGCGTCCGGGGACCTGCCCGTGTCCACCCTGATCGCTTTCCTGCTGTACCTCTTCTTCCTGATGGAGCCGGTGTACCAGCTGGTCGAGGCAGCGTCCCACTACCAGGAGGGCGCGGCCGCGATCGCCCGGATCGCGCAGGTGGACGACCTGGCGACGGAGAAGCAGGACGGGCACCGGCCGGCGCGGCCCGCGGCGGCCAAGGCGGTGCCGCCACGTCCGGCGTCGGTTCGCTTCGAGGAGGTGTCCTTCCGCTACGGGACCGGGTCGCCGGACATCCACCAGCGGGTGGACTTCGAGGTGCCGGGCGGCGGAATGACGGCGTTCGTCGGCCCCTCGGGCGCGGGCAAGTCGACGGTCTTCGCGCTCGTCGAGCGGTTCTACGAAGCGACCGGCGGCCGTGTCCTGGTCGACGGCAAGGACGTGACGAAGTGGCCGCTGTCCGAGCTGCGGTCCGTCATCGGGTACGTCGAGCAGGACGCGCCGGTGCTGGCCGGCACGCTGCGGGAGAACCTGGTCTTCGCCGCGCCCGGCGCGACCGACGACGAGATACGCGAGATCCTCACCCGGACCAGGCTCGACGCCCTCGTCGAGCGTCTCCCGCACGGCCTGGACACCCCGGTCGGGCACCGCGGCACGAGACTGTCCGGCGGCGAGCGCCAGCGCGTCGCGATCGCCCGCGCGCTGCTGCGCAGGCCCCGGCTGCTGCTCCTGGACGAGGCGACCTCGCAGCTCGACGCCGTCAACGAGCTGGCACTGCGGGACGTCATCGCCGAGACGGCACGCGAGACGACCGTGCTGGTGGTGGCCCATCGCCTGTCGACCGTCACGGACGCCGACCGCATCGTCGTCATGGACGCGGGCACGGTCCGCGCGGTCGGCACCCATGAGGAGCTGGTGGCCGAGGACGAGCTGTACGCGCAACTCGCGGCGACGCAGTTCCTGACCGCAGCGGGACGCCCCTTGGGGTGAGACGGGCCTGACCTGGGGGCTCGCCGGTGCTGACGGCCGTCATCCACCGGCTGCCCCCGCCGCACGGCGGGGGCAGCCGGCTACGGCGGTTCCCTGCCCGCTTGGTTCGTCCCTCGCCCGGGAGTCCCCGTGCCGTGCTCAGGGCCGAGGGCGAGCAGGCCCGCGGAGCAGGCCGGACGACCGCCCGATCGACATGATGCGCACGGGCATCGGCCGGCTGCCCACTCCGCGCCCCGGTGCGCCTTTCCCGCTGCGGGCTCCCATGGCGCTGATCACGACGGCGGTGACCGCGCAGCCGGCGCGTGGATCACGAAGGTCATCGGCGACCCGGCGACCCGCACCACCTTCGCGGACCTCCTCCAGGCCATCGAGCGCCCTGCCTGAGCACGCGCGCACGATCCCCGCACCACTCGGCGCCGCCGACACCCGGCAACCGGCCAACGGATCGCAGCACGCGAGGGTTTCGGGGAGTACGCACGCCTGCGCCGCGACGCACTCCCGCGCACCGGGCGACCTGGCCGGGCATCAGCCTGAGGACCGCACCGCGTCCGAGGCCGGGCGCCTTTCGAGCGTCGAGCTCTCTCCGGTCGGCGCCAGGCGGAGCTGGGATGAGTCGGCCAGGGGCCACAGCCGAGGCCCGCAGGGGTGATCCCCTTGCGGGCCTCGGACGGCTGACCAGGCCGGGATGGACAGTGAGCGCGCCACCCCGGCCTGACCTCACCGGATGTACTGGGCGGGCTTGGTGGCTGCGTTGAGCAGGTACTCCAGGGGGCCGCGGCGGAAGAAGCGGGACCAGATCGCGGCGAAGACGATCGCCCCCAGGATGTACGTGAGCACGGGTACCCAGGACTTCGTGGTGCCGGCGCCGGAAGCGGGCCACGCGGACTGTGCGAGGAAGTGGCCGACGTAGGCGGTCAGGGACATGGTGCCCACGGCGATGACCGGTTTCGCCAGGCGGCGCAGTCGCGGCAGGCGGTCGATGGCCACCGTCGCGCCCACGATCACCAGGATCGCGACCCCCAGGCAGCCGATGGTGTCGAGGGTGGTGCCGGTGTGCGACACGGCACCCAGCAGGTCCGAGGCCGACTGCACGGGCCCGCCGGACCCGCTGCCCATGGATCCGCTGCCCATGGACTCTGCCCCGGACCCGCTGCCCATGGACTCTGCCCCGGACCCGCTGCCCATGGACCCGTTGCCCATGGATCCTGCTCCGGACCCGCTGCCCATGGACCCGTTGCCCATGGGCCCCGATCCGGAGCCGCTGGACGGCCCTCCGCCTCCCCTGAAGCTCAGCACCGCGCTCGTGCCACCCAGCAGCGTGGCCAGGCCGTAGGCGCCCACGGTGAGGCTTGCACCGAGCGCCGCCAGGCGCCGCTGGACGGTGGCGGCGGTCAGGTCGAGGCGGGCCAGCGCCATGCCGGCGATCACGAACGCCATCCACGTGATCGTCGGGTAGAGGCCCGTGAGCAGCAGATCGAGCACTCCCACGGTGCTGAGCTTCTCGAGCGGGTCGTAGGCGTTGATGCTCTGCTGGACGGAGTCGCTCAGCCACATCTTCAGAACGAACGCCAGCTGTGGCATGACGAGCGCGATCCCCGCCGCGATGATCGCCAGCGTCCTGGCGCTCAGTCGCACCAGGAACAGCGCGAGGAGGAAGTAGACGCCGTAGTAGGCGAGGATGATGATGTCCCCGTACTCCATCGCCAGCACGGTGCCCAGCGTCAGCAGGATCACGGCGCGGATCGCGATCCGGGCCTTCGCCCGCCGGCCCGCCAGGCCGGTCTTCGGCTCAAGGCGGCCTGCGATCAGCATCAGCGAGAACCCGGCGAGAGTGGCGAACAGGGCCGACGAGCGTCCCTCCGCCAGGGAGTACACCCAGCTGCCGAGGTCGTTCCCGGCTGACGGCATCGGGGCGATGTGCACGATGTACATGCCGAACACCGCCAGCGCGCGGGCCAGGTCCAACCCGACCAGGCGTCCGATCGAGGGGCCGGGCGAGGCCCGCACGGCGCCCCCGGACGGGGTTTGGGGCCGTGGAGGCGAGTTCTCCTGCGGGGCCGATGTCTCCTGTGGCGGCGGTATCTGCGTCATACGCAGAATCCTTCGGTGCCGTCAGGAGGCGGACCATCCGGCAGGCTTCGGTGACGCGCCCGCCGACTGGCCGGGACCACCCAGCCGACCGGCGGAACAGTGCCGGCCCGGTCGGCGGGCGGGCCCGGGCGGCTGGCGGGCTCGGGCGGCTGGCGGGCTCGGGCGGCTGGCGGGCTCGGGCTGCCGGCGGGCCCGGGCGGCCAACCGCCCTATTTGATGAGGGCGTTGGCCACGACGACCGCCAGCCCGAGCAACGAGTCCACGGTGCCGATCATCAAGGCGGAGCGCCACGTGCGACCGGCGGCGCGGGCCGCGACCAGGCCCCAGGCGAACAGCAGCACGACGTTCACGGCGAAGGCCACGGACTCGATGCCCTCCGAGGGCCACCACCCCCAGCCCGCGCCGAGCAGCAGGAGCACTGTCGGCGACGTCGCCACCACCAACGGCCATTCGGACAGCAACAGCCGCCACGCGGCGCGCACACCGTGATGGGCCCGGTCGCCGCGCAGGGCGATCAGATGTGCGTAGCCGTGCGCCAGGGCCGATGCGGCGGCCGTGACCAGGAGCCACTGGGCGCTGCTGAACCGGTCGGCGGGCGCCGTCTCACCCTGCTCCGTCAGGGCGGCCACCATGGAGCTGGCCAGAACCGCCCCGTACACGCCCCCGAACAGCACATGGGGCTGCGCCGCACAGCGGCGCAGAGCACGGACAGGCTGACGAAGGTACAACTCGGGCATGGCTGGGTGATCCTCGAACGGTTCGGAAAGCGACTGCGGCCGGCAGACCCGGTCGGGCCCACGGGCCGATCCCACCGGACGAGAACCGCCGGCACCACCCGCCGGACCTCGCTCACCCGCCCGCCGACGGGCCGGAACGCTCCCCCCTACCGGCTGGAACCGGTCTGCCGGGTGGCGGGAGTCCACAGCGGCCGTACCGTCGCGCACTTGTGCCGGTCACTACGAGCGCCGCGATCAGGGGCGAGATCCCCATCAGCAGCGCTACCAGCACATCCTTGACGCTTCTCTTCTTCGGCCTCGGGGAACATGACGCTGTCCTTTCTGGAATCAGGCGCGGTCGGGAGGACTGGATGTCATGAGCTGGTGCAGGGATCCCACCTTTCCGTCGGGGCGGAGCCGCGACGGACGAGTGTCGATGCGCTTGGGGAACGGTCGTTGCGACAGCGCAACGACCGTGGTGGGTGCGGCGTGCGGGCAGAGGCGTGGGATTCCCCTGAGGCGGACCGGAGAAGAGCGGGGAAGCGCTTCGATGCTCGTCAGAGCTCCGGGACAGTGTCAAGAGATCAGCCTCTCCGCGATGAACAGCGCGCGGAAACACCCTTGTTGCACCCTGGAGCAATCTTGGAGCGGGCCCTTGTGCGCCCTCAGTGGCTTCACTTAACCTCGCAGCAACGTCGAAGCGCTTCGACTGCGCATCACGTCGCAGCAATGGGATGTCTGCTTCCAGCTCAGCCAGTTCCAGTCACGACACCGCAGCCGAGGGCCCTCCGCCGGACGTCCTGGTGCGCCATGAAGGGTTGACGCGATGACGCCGAATGCCGCCTCCGCCCGCTCCGGACCAAGCCGGAAAAGCTTCCTCGCCTTCACGGCGTTCGACGGCGCAGCGGTGGCCGACGGCATGCCGCTGCTCACCACCTAGGGCAAGGCCGCCGACAAGCCGCTCCCGACGCGCAGTGCCGGCGATACGGCACAGCCGGGCCTTCTGTCGAGAACGGCTCGGTGGCCGACTGCACCGGCGAGGTCCCCGCGCCCCTCGTGGGCGTCGCCCCTTCCGTCTCCTTCGCACACGGCAGAGGTACGTCATGCGCACCGGCGTCGTCCTCACCGTCCGGCACCCGACGGCCGCCCCCGGCCACCCGAAGGGAGACCGCCTTCCTCAACGGCGAGGGCAGCACGGTGCCCTCGGGTTCGACGATCCGCACGCCGAGCGGATCACCGTGACGCACCGCACCCAGATGCCGCCGGGCGGCGGTCATCCCCGCTGAACAGCGATCACTCGTAGAAGAAGGGAACCCCCATGAAAAAGTCCCGGATCCTGCCCCTGGCCGCGCTTGTCTCCGCCCTGCTCGGGCTGACGGCGGCAGGTGTGACCCCTGCCTCCGCCGCCTCCGACACGCCTTTGCGGGTCATGCCGTTGGGCGACTCGATCACCTGGGGTGTGGGAAGCAGTACGGGCAACGGCTACCGGGCGCCGCTGTGGGACAGACTCGCCGCGGACGGCCACCCGCTGGACTTCGTGGGTACCGGGCAGGCCGGCACGATGTCCGATCCCGACAACGAGGGACACTCGGGGTACCGCATCGACCAGATCGCCGCACTCGCCGACGCCTCGCTCACCCGCTACCGGCCCAATGTCGTCACGCTGCACATCGGCACCAACGACCTCCAGGGGGCCTCCGAGGTCAACACCGCCATCTCCCGGCTGAAGTCGCTGGTCGACCAGATCACCGCCGACGTCCCCGACGCAACCGTCCTCGTCGCCTCCCTGGTCGTGTCCACCAGTCCCTCGGAGGAGCGGTTCCGGGGCGCGTACAACCAGGCCACCCGCCACATCGTCAGCGAGGCACAAGCGGCGGGCAAACACGTCGCCCACGTCGACATGAGCAGCCTGACCACGGCCGACCTGGCCGACCCCCTGCACCCCAACGACTCGGGCTACCAGAAGATGGCCGACGCCTTCCACCGCGGCGTCCGGGCCGCGGACAGCGCCGGATGGCTGAAGAACCCCGCCCCCGCCCCCGCACGCGTACAGTCCGGCATCGCCGGCAAGTGCATGGACGTCAAAGGCGCCGCCACAGCCGACGGGACCGCCGTCCAGACGTGGAGCTGTGGCGGCGGTGCCAACCAGTTGTGGTCCGCCTACACCGACGGCACGCTGCGCTCCATGGGCAAGTGCCTCGACGCCGCCGGCTATGGCACCGCGAACGGAACCAAGGTGCAGCTCTGGTCCTGTCACGGCGGCGCCAACCAGGTATGGCAGCCCTACAACGGCGGCTACCGCAACCCCGCTTCGGGCCGCTGCCTCGACGTTCCGGGTTCCTCCACGGCCGACGCCACGCAGCTCCACCTGTGGGACTGCAACGGCGGCTCCAACCAGAAGTGGACCACTCTGACCGCCGGATGACCCCGCTCCGGGATCTGCGCCCTTTCCGGGGTGCGGATCCCGGAAGACCGCTCCTCGGCCAGGACTTTCTCCCGACACCTACGGCCGCGTCTACGTCGGCACCAACGGACGCGGCCTGAAGTACGGCGACCCGTCCTGACCTCGGCACCCGAGCGGGGCCGCAGGCACGACCGCCTGTGCCCCGCCGTGGCCGACGTGCTTCCTGGACCTGCCAAGCCGGCCCTGCGCCCTTACGGGTTACGGGTCACCGGTCACCGGTCACCGGTTACGGGTTACGGGTTACGGGTTACGGGAGCGTGGTCCACTTCTGGTTGTTCTGGCCGTTGCAGGTCCACAGGATGACCGGGGTTCCGTTGGCGGAGCCGGCCTCCTTGGCGTCGAGGCAGAGCCCGGCGCGGACGTTGCGGACCGACCCGTCGGAGCCGACCGTCCACTTCTGGTTGTCCTGGCCGTTGCAAGGCCAGATGACGACCGGCGTGCCGTTGGTGGTGCCCCGGCCGGAGGCGTCCAGGCACTTGTCGCCGTAGACGCGGATCTCGCCTCCGGCCCAGCTGGTCCAGAGCTGGTTGGCGGCGGTGTGGCAGTCCCACAGCAGCGTCTTCGACCCGGCCGCGGTGGCGGCGCCGTCCACGTCCAGGCAGCGGCCGGACCCGCCACCGCGCAGGCGCCCGGTGGTGGAGGCCGGCGGGCTGCCGCCGGTCATCCTGTACACGGCGACACCGTGTGCCGGGACGCTCGCGGAGATCTGCCCGGAGGTGCTCGACGTGCCGCCGGTCCACAGGTCGGTGAGGGTGAACGACCCCCCGGTCAGGCCGACCTGCGCGGCCGTGGCGTTGATGGTCGCGGTGCTGCTCCCGCGGTTGAACAGGCCCACGGCGACCGAGCCGTCGGACAGGCGCTTGGCGAACACCTCGGTGTCGCCGTCGTCGCGCACCCGGCGACCGCCCGCGCCCAGCGGGTCCTGGTTCACCGCCAGCAGACGCGGGTTGCGCAGGATCGCGCTCACGTCACCGGACATGGTGCGGATGTCGTTGCCCGCGATGAGAGGGGCGCCCATCAGCGCCCACAGCGCGAAGTGGGAACGCGACTCGGTCAGTGACAGACCGGGACGGCCGACGACGAGCATGTCGGGGTCGTTCCAGTGTCCCGGGCCCGACTGAGCCGCCAGTGGCGCATTGACATCCAGGACGTTGCCGACGCCCATGGGGTAGCTGTTGGTGTTGCCGTTCTGCCAGATGTCGAGCAGGTCCTCGGTCGTCCGCCACAGGTCGGCGACCTGCCCCCAGTCGTAGGTGGCGCCGGTGGGGGCGTGGAAGCTGTTGGGGTTGATGCTGTAGACGATCGGACGGCCGGTGGCCCGCAGGGCGTCGCGCATGGTCGTGAACTGCGCGATCTGCTGGCTGAGAGTGCCGCTGCCGGAGCACCAGTCGTACTTGAGGTAGTCCACGCCCCAGGAGGCGAACGTGGCGGCGTCCTGGGCCTCATGGCCCTTGCTGCCGGTGGAGCCGGGGTAGGTGCCCACACCCTGGGCGCACGTCTTCTCGTTGGGCGCCTGGTAGATGCCGAACTTCAGCCCCTTGCCGTGGATGTAGTCCCCGAGCGCCTTCATGCCGCTGGGGAACTTGGCCGGGTTGGACCGCAGGTTGCCCGCCGCGTCGCGCTGGGGGTCGAACCAGCAGTCGTCGACGACGACGTACTGGTAGCCCGCGGCCTTCATGCCCGAGGACACCATCGCGTCGGCGGCCTGGCGGACCTGCGCCTCGGTGATCCCGCATCCGAAGCTGTTCCAGCTGTTCCAGCCGAGCGGCGGGGTGAGCGCGGGACTGCCCGGCGCGGCCTGGGCGGTCGTGCCGGCGGAGGCCGTGGCGCAGGCGCTCAGCGTCAGTGCGGTGGCCGTGAGGAGCCGCAGC
Organism: Streptomyces sp. NPDC029044; assembly: GCF_040637495.1. Taxonomy (NCBI): domain Bacteria; kingdom Bacillati; phylum Actinomycetota; class Actinomycetes; order Kitasatosporales; family Streptomycetaceae; genus Streptomyces; species Streptomyces sp. NPDC029044. Next base: position 53,873 of record NZ_JBEZWN010000031.1, on the reverse strand, counting down.
AGTCGTCTGTGCAGGGGAACCATGGGGGCCCCTTCCCGGCCCGCGAAGCGGAGCCGCTTCGCGGGCCTGATCGGCGGTCAGGAGGGCGTGATCACGTGCGCGCGGGTCAGGGCCGCAGGGTGAGGAGACCCGGCCGGTACGGCAGTTTCAGGTAGTCGGTGCCGTCCGATGCGGGGGTCCTGCCCTGGTAGAGGAACTGAAGGTTGCAGGGGTCGACGGTCATCGTCTGGTCGGGGTTGGTGCGGACCAGGTCACCGTGGCTGATGTCGTTGGTCCAGGTGGCGCCGCTGTTGGCCTTGCCGGCGAAGGGGCTGCTCTCGCTGCCGGCCTGCACTGTCCACGGACCGTTCAGGCCGGAGGCGGTGAAGGAGCGGAAATAGCGGCCGTTCGCGCCCATCGCCTCGACGATCATGAGGTACTGGTTCTGGCCCTTGACCTTGTAGACCTCCGGCGCCTCGAACAGCTTCTCCTTCGTGTCGCTCATGACCGTGGTGTACGACGAGCCGAAGCTGGCCGGGAAGTTCCCGATCGGCATGGTCGACTTGTAGATCTTGCCGTTGTCATCGGCGAAGAACATGTACATGTTCTGGTCGTCGGCGATCACGGTCGGGTCGATCGGGCCGCTTTCGGGGAGGCTGCCGGTGAACAGCGGCTGCGGGGCGGACCAGCCGTTGGGGTCGGTGGGGTCGCTGGACGTGCGGTAGGTGAAGGGCCAGGCGGTACCCCACCCGTTGGAGGTCAGCACCCAGATGTTCTTGGGCGCGAAGTAGAACAGTTTGGGCGCCACCGCCAGGCCCGGGCTCATCCCGGTCTGGGGGGCCGTCGCCATGTCCGACCAGTTCGTGAAGGGACGGAACGCCATCGTGCCCCACGACGATCCGTCAGAAGTGGTCGCGTAGACCAGCTGCTTGCCGTTGTACGGCACTGTGGTGAAGTCCTTCAGCGCGATCCAGCCGTTCGACGGCTGCGCCAACGGGCCGGTCGACGACCACCGGTACGCCGGCGGAAGGGCACACGTGTCGCCCGGCGGCGCGGACAGGCCCGTCCACTTCTGGTTGCTGCCGCCGTGGCAGTTCCAGAGCTGCACCGCCGTGCCGTTGCCCGTGGCGCCGCCGCTGACGTCCAGGCAGAGCCCGGACTCCACGCCGACGATCGTGCCGTCGGAGTTCACCCGCCACTGCTGGTTCGCACCGCCGTGGCAGGCCCAGATCTGCACCCGCGTACCGGCCGCGGTGGCGTGGCCGGGCACATCCAGGCACTTGTTGCCGTACACGGTCAGCCGGTTGTCGTCCGTCAGCGTCCACTGCTGGTTGGTCCCACCCGTGCAGTCCCAGACCTGAAGGTTCGTGCCGTCCGTCTGGCCGGCGTTCGGCACATCGAGACACCGTCCGGAACCGGCGCCGCGCAACGTGCCGCTGGTGTCCGCCTGAGCCGGGTTGGCGACGAGCGTCGCCGCCGAAGCGACCAGGGCCGCGAGCACCACAGACAGTCGCCTGAGGCTTGAACCACGTCTGCGCATGGGGCCTCATCTCTTGATTGAGCGGACGTTCGACATATCGATCAATGGTCGGGATGTCGTGCATGCGGGAGGGTGGGAGCTCGACCGCGCCCGACTTCGAGGCGGCCTCAGTTCCGCACGAGGCGCCGGCGGTTGTCAGCGGTTGTCAGCGGTACCGTCATCCGGGTCCTGCACCGCGAACGCTCCGACGGCGGTGGAGTTGTTCTCTTCGGTGCGTTCGCCCACAGGTCGTGCGTTCGGGCGTGACGCGTCACGTGCTCATCCGTTGGGGTCTGGGTTCGATCGACCCTCTCGAGTGATACATGGGATGGATTAACGGATATGGGCGTTGCTCCTGTCTAGTCCCGCGACACGGAAGACTTGGCTACTAGCGGGTTTCGTCCGGCTCCCGGCTCTGACGTGGCGTCAAACATGCGACTACTGGGCCGAAGCTTGCTCATGCCCTACGAGGTCGTCCCCGACCAGACCGTGTGCAGAGGCGGCTCCACGCATTAGAGTGAAGCGCCCGTTTCTGGCTGTGGCCACCGTCCACATTCGTGAGTTTCTGAGGTTGTGTTGACTCCCTACGTCGGCTCCGGTCCGTACTGCTTCTCCAACTCGCTCTGCATGACGCTGGGGGAGAGCGCGCCACCGCCGACCTTCCTCGAGGTGCTCACCGGTTCACCCTTCGGCTTCCAACTGCTCGCCGACGAGGTGCCGTTGTTCGATCCGCTCGGCTGGGACCCGGAAGCCGGCCTGGACGCCGCGATCGACTTGCTCGGCTACGTGTGCGAGCGCACTGACGGCAACGACGCCGACGACGCACTGGCGGGACTCAAGACGGCACTGGAGCGTGGACCCGCGCTGGCCGGACCACTGGACATGGGCCTGCTGCTGCACCAGCCCGACAGCGCTTCCGCCACCGGAGCGGACCATTACGTGACGGTCGTGGCGATGACCGAGGACACGGTGGTCTTCCACGACCCGCACGGCCACCCGTTCGCGACGCTGCCGACGGCCGCGTTTCTCCAGGCATGGCGGGCCGAGAAGGTCGCCTACATCGACAGCTCCTTCGTACTGCGCTCGGCGTTCGAGCGCCGCCGAGAGGTGACCGCGGACGAGGCGCTGCGTGCGTCGCTGCCCGGCGCTCTGGCCTGGCTCGGCATCCGGGCGGATCGTGACGTTCCGCCCGGCACGCTCGCCAACGAGCAAGGGCTGGAGCGCCTCGCCGAGCAGATCACCACCGGTGAACTACCCGAGGACATGCGGGAGATGCTGGAGAGGTTCTCGGTGAGGGTCGGTGCCCGGCGGCTGTCCGACGCAGCCGTGGCCCTGTCCGGCTGCGGGTACGAGGAGGTGGCCCGGCTGCTGCGTGCACAGGCCATGCTCCTGGGCAGCCTTCAGTACCCGCTGGTGACCGGGGACGACGCGACGCTGGTGTCCGGTCTGCGGCAGCTGGCGCCGACGTACGGCGAACTGCGTCAGGTGCTGGCCCGGACGGTCGCCGCGGACGGGCCCGACGGCGACGGACGATAGCCCGCACCGGGACGGCGTCGGGTGCCGTGCGGCCGACGCCGTCCCCGCCGCGACGCAATCAGCCCCGAGGGCCGGACACGTTCAGCACCTTCGGGCGGGTGTAGGCGAGCAGGCCCAGGTGCCCGTACTCGACGCCGACCCCGGAACTCTTCGTACCGCCGAACGGGACGTCGTGCCGGAGGTCGCCATGGGTGTTGATCCAGACCGTGCCGCAGTCGAGGCGGTCGGCCAGCTCGCGCGCCTGGCGCTCGTCACCCCACAGTGAGGCGCCGAGGCCGAACTCGGTGGCGTTGGCGCGGGTCATGGCCTCGTCGATGTCGTCGTAGGCCAGGACCGGGACGACCGGCCCGAACTGCTCCTCCGTCTCCAGCGCGGTGCCGGGCGGCAGGTCGGTCACCACGGTGAGCGGGTAGAAGTGGCCCGGCCCGTCGGGGACGGAGCCGCCGGTGAGCACCCGGGCGCCCGCCCGGACCGCGGCGTCGACCAGGGCGGCGACCCGGTCGCGCTGGGCCCTGCTGATCAGCGGCCCGTATTCGGTGGCGGGGTCGGAGCCGTCACCGACGACCGCCCGCCCGGCCCGTTCCGCCAGCAGCTCGGCGAGTCGCCCGGCCAGCGCCCTCGGCGCGTAGACGCGCTTGATCGCGGCGCAGAACTGTCCGCTGTTGGCCATCGCGGCACCGAACAGCGCCGGGGCGATCGCTTCCACGTCGGCGCCCGGCAGGACGATCGCCGGGTCGTTGCCGCCCAGTTCGAGCACCACGGGTGTGAAGCGGCCCGCCGCGTGCCGGGCGATGGTGCGCCCGGTCTCCACCGAGCCGGTGAAGGAGATCAGACGGATACCCGGGTGAGTGGTCAGCGCCTCCCCGAGGGCGTCGGCGCCGGACACCACGTTGAGCACACCCGGGGGCAGGCAGTCCTGGAGGACCTCTCCGACCCGAAGCGTCGACAGCGGAGTCTGGGGGGAGGGTTTCAGGACGACCGTGTTGCCGGCGAGCAGAGCCGGGGCGACCTTGCACATGGCCAGGATGATCGGGAAGTTCGATGGCGCGATGGCCGCGACGACCCCGTAGGGCTCGCGCGACAGGGTGATGCCGCAGGACGGGTCCCGAACGAGCTCCTCGATGGGCAGTGACAGTGCGGCGGTGTGGCCGAACCACCCCGCCGACAGCTCGACTTCGGCCAGTGCGCTGCTCAGCGGCTTGCCCTGCTCGGCCGACAGCAGACGGGCCGTCTCGTCGGCGACCGCGCCCAGTCGCTTCCCGCACTCCAGGAGGTGCGACCGGCGTTCGTCCTCGGTGAGTGCCGCCCAGCCGGGCTGCGCCGCGCCGGCAGCAGCGACCGCCTCGTCCAGTTGGGCCGCGGTGCAGTCGGGTGCCTCGGCGAACACCGCGCCGGTGGCCGGGTTCTCGACGGGCAGTCGGCCGGCGGTGTCCACGCGGGCCCCCGCCACGGTCATGCGGATCATCACGACGCGGATTCCGCCTTCTCCATGTGCAGACGCAGGCTCAGCGGCCGCATGTCCGTCCAGACCTCGTCCACGTACGCCAGGCACTCCTCTTTCGTGCCCTCCTTGCCGGCCGCGCGCCAGCCGGCCGGAATCTCCGCTTCCGATGGCCAGATCGAGTACTGCTCTTCGTGATTCACGACGACTCGATAGGACACAGCGTCCTGATTCAGCTCGCTCATTGCGCTTCTCCCCTTGTCCCGCCGTGCTAGCTATAGTGCGCCGGACCGCGGCATCGAAAACGAAAGCTGCGATGGTGGACCGAACTTCGGAGGTACGTTACATGAGCCAAGTGGCGCAGGGCGACGGTGAGCTGAACAGTGAATGCAATGCCGCCCACGTGCCGGTTGTCCCCTGGCCGGACCGGGCCGAATCGGGTGACTGGCTCGGCGGGGACAAGGCCGTCGTCGTCATATCCGTGGACGTCGACGCCGAGTCCCCGGTGCTGGCCCGGGGCGAGCACTACATCAACCACTTGACGACGATGTCCCACCAAGCCTACGGTCCGCGGGTCGGAGTTCCCAGGATTCTGGACCTGCTGGAACGCTTGGACGTCCCGTCCACATTCTTCATACCCGGGGTGAGTGCGGAGCGCTGGCCCTCGGTCGTCGAGTCCGTTCGCGACCGGGGCCAGGAAATCGGCCTGCACGGATTCACGCACCGCCACCCGGTCCATCTCTCCGAGGAAGAACAACGGGCGGAGCTGGAGAACAGCCTCGAAACCTTCGCGCGATTCGGTGTGACACCGCGCGGATATCGCGCTCCCAACTGGGAAATGACGCGGTACACCCTCGACCTGCTGCCCGAGTACGGGCTCGCGTACGACTCCTCCCTCATGGACGACGACCGGCCGTACGTGGTGCTGGCCGGGGAGGGCCGGCAGCGGGTCGCGGAGCTGCCCGTGCACTGGCTGCTGGACGACTGGGAGCAGTACGCCTTCCTGCCCGAGCCCGACATCGGGCAGTTGATCGAGGCTCCCTCCAAAGTAGTTGACCTGTGGACTTCTGAGCTCGACGCGATGCGGGAGCACGGTTCCCTCTGTGTCCTGACGGTCCACCCCTTCCTCACCGGACGTCCTTCGCGACTGCGCGCGCTGGAGAGCTTCATCCGGTTCGCTCAGGAATGCGGGGATGTCCGATTCGCCACGGCCGGCGAGGTGGCCGACCGCGTTCTCGCGCCGGAGCGACTCATTCCGTAGTCGACTACCGGCCAGGTTGTCCGAATCTCCGGTGGTTATGGTGCCGCTTGCCGCCGCTCTCGCCGGCGACACCGGGCGAGAATCGACAGCCGGAAAGCCTTGAACCGGAGATCGGCCGTGTGTTTGGATAACGCCCAACGAGCGGCACCGGGGGCGCGGCCACTCCGTTCAGGGGGATCCTGTCGCCTTTCGTGCGCATTCATTCAGCTGCACCGGGGGATTCACGCGTGCAGGTTCTGTAGGGGGAAGCTTCATGAGCTTCGACGATGCGTCGAATCATGCGCGTCTTGAAGAAGTGACCGATATGGTCGTGGATATCTGGGCCGACGTCCTGGAGATAGACCGCTCCACCATCGACCCGCGTGAAAGTGACTTCTTCGCGCTGGGCGGATACTCGCTCCTCGTCCTTCAGTCGATATCCCGGCTGCTCGCCGGACAAGGAATAGGCGAGGAGGAGGGTCAGGAACTCGAAGGACTTCTCCTCAACGAGCTCTTCGAGAGGCCCACGGCGGCCGCTCAGGCGGAATGCCTGCTGCGGAACATGTCGATCCAGGCGCAGTGAACATTGACCAGTCCGGTGAGTGACGCTGCATCCAATATTTTGTGGCAACGCGCCCGAGTGACGTCGAAGGACCAATCAGATTTCGTCGTCAAACTGGTTATTGCCCTCGTTCTGATCGCGGCGGGTGCCTTTCTGGCTCTAGCGCCGTACTGGCCGGCGCGGATCGCGGGCGTGTTCCTGCTCGGCGCCATGTACACCCACACGGTGGAGTTGCAGCACCAGTGCCTGCACCACTCCGCCTTCCTCAACCCCCGGCTGCACCGGCTGGTCGGAATCCCGCTGGGGATCCCGCTGTTCGTCGGCTACAGCCACTACCGGATCAGGCACCTTCAGCACCACAAGTACCTCGGAACCCCGCAGGACTCGGAGTTCTTCGGTTTCGACACCCGGCAACCCGTGACCTGGGGCGCCCTGCTGCGCGAGATGTTCAACTTCGGCCGCATCCTCACGGTGCTCGGCGAGATGGCACGCAGCATCCGCGGAACCTGGACGTACGACATGGGAGAGGTGCCCGAACGCCGTCGCCGCGAAGTCATGAGCGAGTACCGCATCATGGCGCTGTGCCTGCTGGCGGCTGTCGTCGCCGGTTGCGCGGGCTTCGGCGAGCAGGTCCTGCTGCTGTGGGTGCTGCCCCTGGTGGTGGCGGTCCCCTTGCACTTCGTCGTGGAACTGCCCGAGCACATCCTCTGCGACAACGCCAGCACCGACGTGCTGCGCAACACCCGCACCATCACGGGCAGCCGGTTCAGCACCTGGTACACCAACGGCAACAACCTGCACGTCGAGCACCACGCCGCCATGTCGGTGCCTATCAACCGCCTTCCCGAACGCCATCCGGTGGCCGTGGAGTTGGCCGTCCACTCGCACCGCAGCTACCCCGCCTTCTTCCGTCTGATCGCCCGTGAGGCGCAGCGCAACCGGAAGGCCGGGCAGAGCCGGTAGCCACCCCGCCGGGCCCGGCGGTCGTACGTCCCTCCCGCACGCACGCACTTCGAGCAGCACCGATTGGGTACAACGTGGCACGCATAACTCCCCGGAGAGCAGCGACAGTCGTGATGCTCCTGGTCATCGCGCTCACCGGGTGGTCGCTGTACACCCTCCGGCCCTCCGCCCCCGCCTCCGTCGCGGCTCCCGCGCAGGACTTCTCCGCCGCACGCGCCATGAAGGACGCCGAGGTCATCGGTCATGCCCCGCACCCCATGGGCAGCGCGGGCGCGGCCGAGGTGCGCAAGCATCTCCAGAAGCGGCTGACGGCCCTCGGAGGCAGGGTGTCGGTGCGGACCGGCACCGTGGCCGTCAACGAGGAGGGCACCGCCAAGGTCGGCGAGGTCACCAACGTCCTCGCCAGCTTCCCCGGCACCGATCCCACGGGAACGGTCCTGCTGGTGGCGCACTACGACTCCGTCCCCGCCGGGCCCGGCGCCGCGGACAACGGCGTCAACGTCGCGGCGATCCTGGAGGTCGTGCGCGCCCTGAGGGCGGAAGGGACGACGACCCGCAACACCATCGACGTCCTCTTCACGGACGGCGAGGAGGCCGGCCTGCTGGGCGCCCACGACTTCGTCACGAAGAAGTCGGCCGACCCCGCGAAGACGGTGGTGGTCAACCTGGAGGCACGCGGCGTCTCCGGCCCCTCGATCATGTTCGAGTCCGGCCCCCGCAACAGGGGGGTGCTGCCGGCCCTGAGCGACGCGGGCCGCCCCGTGGCGACCTCCCTCGCCGACGAGATCTACCGGCTGCTGTCCAACCACACCGATTTCAGCGAGTTCAAGGAAGCCGGCTTCACCGGACTGAACTTCGCCTTCCTCGACGGCTCCGCGCGCTACCACACCAGCGGCGACACGGTCGCCAACGTCGACCGCGCGAGCGTGCAGCACCAGGGCGACTCGGTGCTGGCCGTCGCCAGGGCGCTGTCCGGGGCGTCCCTGGGCTCCCTGGACGGCGGTGAGGACACGTACTTCACCTTCCTCGGGTTCCTCGTCCACTACGCGCAGTCCCTCGTCCTCGTCCTCGCCGTCCTCGCCGTCCTCGCCTACGTCGCCACCGTCTGGTACGCCCGGCGCACCGGCGCCCTGAGCGGCGGCAGCGTCAAGGGCGCCTTCGGCTTCCTGGGCGCGCTGGTCGCGTCCTGGTTCACCGCCTTCTGCCTCTGGTCGCTCGTGGTGCTGATCCGGCCGGAGTACGACAACCTGCTCATGGGCGACACCTACCGGCCCGAGTGGTACAGGGCCGCCTTCCTCGCCTTCGGCTTCGCCGCGGTCATCGCCTGGTACCAGCTCCTGCGCCGCCGGATCCCCGTCCTCGCGCTCACCCTGGGCGCCTGGGGCTGGTTCGCCTTCCTGGCCCTGCTCACCGCCGTCCTCGCACCGGGTGCCGCATATCTGTTCACCTGGCCGCTGCTGGTCGGCTGCGCCGCTCTGGCCGCCGCGCTGCGCTGGGGCGGCCCGGACGGCGCGTGGCACCCGGTCGGCGCCTCCGTCGCGGCCCTGCCGGCCCTGGTGCTCTTCCTGCCCGTGATCGTGCTGATCTTCCCGACCCTCGGCGTCAGCGCCGGGCCCGTGCCGCTGATCCTCTGCGCCTTCGTGACCGTCCTGCTGGCGCCGCTCGCCGGGGTCCTGCCCCGCAGAGTCCCCGGCCTGACCGCACTGGTCGCCACGGCCGCCGGCACGGCCCTGGCGCTGACCGGGATGAAGGTGGACGGCTTCGCACCCGACCGCCCGGCCCACACCAGCCTCGCCTACCTCTGGGACGCGGACCGCTCCAAGGGCACCTGGGCGAGTTCCGACGCCTCCCCGCCCGCCTGGACGCGCAAGGTCACCGGACCGGAGCGCGGCCCCGTCTCCGACCGGTTCCCGACCTTCCCGCCCGTCCTGCCCCACGCCGCCCACAGCGAGTCCTCCGCGGGGCCCCGCCCGGCCGCCCCCGAGGTGACCGCCCGGGCCGAGGCCGCCACCGGTTCGGAACGCACCGTACGTCTCAAGGTCGTCCCCGCCCCCGGCACCTCCTACGTCACCCTGATGGCGGACGTCTCCCGGCACACCGTCAAGGGCGCCTCCCTGCTCGGCGTGAAGGTGGACGGCGGGGTCAACCGCCCCTACGCCGAGGGGCCCTGGAAATGGGGGTTCGCCCTGTACAGCGTCCCCGAGGAAGGCGTCGAGATCACCCTGCGGGTCAGTGGGAAGGGCCGGGTCCCGCTCTGGCTCACGGGCTACACCCCGGGACTGCCGCAGTCGCCGGACCTGTCACCGATGCCCGCCCACCTGACCTGGAGCACCCACGGTGACGCACTGACCGACGTCACCGCGGCGGGACGCGGCATCCGCGCCTGACGTCCCGTCATCCACCAAGCCGGAACAGGGGGAACGAAACGCCATGTGCGGAATCACCGGAGTGGTCGCCCTCGGCAGGGCTCCCGCCGTGGACGCCCGGACGCTCGACGCCATGACCGCCACACTGCTGCACCGCGGACCCGACTCCGCGGGGCGCTACCTCGACGCCCATGCGGGCCTGGGCTTCCGGCGCCTCAGCATCGTCGGCGTCCAGGACGGCGACCAGCCGATCAGCAACGAGGACGGCTCACTCGTCCTCGTCTGCAACGGCGAGATCTTCAACCACCGTGAACTGCGCGCCGAACTCGAGGCCAAGGGGCACCGGTTCACCACCCTGTCCGACGTGGAGGTGATCGTGCACCTCTTCGAGGAGCACGGCGTGGGCCTCCTGGACCGGCTCAACGGGCAGTTCGCCTTCGCCCTCTACGACCGGCACCGGCGCCGCCTCATGCTGGCCCGCGACCACATGGGCATTCTGCCCCTGTACTACGCGCGGACCGCGGAGCACCTCGTGTTCGGCTCCGAGATCAAGGCCGTCCTCGAACACCCCGCCGTCGAGCGGGCGGTGGACCTCACGGGCCTCGACCAGGTGCTGACCTTCCCCGGCCCGGTCAGCCCCCGCACCGTCTTCCGCGGCGTCAGCGGCCTCAAGGGCGGCGAGTACCTGCTCGTCGAGGACGGGTCGGTGCGGACCACGACCTACTGGGACCTCGACTACCCCCCGGACGGCGAGGAGGAGCAGCAGACCGACGCGTACTGGACCGAGACCCTGCGCGAACTGCTCGCCACCTCGGTGCGCCGGCGCCTTCAGGCCGACGTCCCGGTCGGGTACTACCTCAGCGGCGGACTGGATTCCTCACTCATCGCCGCGCTGGTCCACCGGACCGAGCCGGACGCCCGCCCGCACTCCTTCTCCATCGCCTTCGGCGACAGCGGCATCGACGAGTCCGCCCACCAGCGGATGATGGTGGACCTCCTCCGGCCGCAGCACCACGAGACCCGCTTCGAACCGGCCGACATCGAAGGCGAACTGCGGCGGATGGTCCGGCACGCCGAAACCCCGGTCAAGGAGACCTACAACACGTGCTCACTGGCCCTGTCCCGGGCCGTGCGCCGCTCCGGCACCCGGGTGATACTCACCGGTGAGGGCGCCGACGAACTGTTCGGCGGCTACCTCGGCTACCGCTTCGACCACGCCGGCCACCGCGACGGTCACGGCGCCGGCCTCGAAGGCCAGTTGGAGCGCGAGGTCCGCCAGACCCTGTGGGGCGACCCCGGCGTGTTCTACGAACGCGACTACCACGCCTGGCGGGAGTCCAAGCTCGACCTCTACGCGCCCGGCCTCGTCGACGCCTTCCCCGACTTCGACGCCCTGCGCCACCCGGTGGCCGACGGCGCGATGCTGCGCGGACGCCACCCCCTGCACCAGCGCAGCTACCTCGACGTCAAACTGCGCCTGACCGACCACCTGCTCACCGACCACGGCGACCGGATGGCCCTGGCGAACTCCGTGGAGGCCCGCTACCCGTTCCTCGACATCGACGTGGTCCGCTTCGCCGCCCGCATCCCGGCCCGCCTCAAGGTCCGCGCCGGCACGGAGAAGTACGTGCTCAAGCAGGCGGCACGCGGGCTGGTTCCCGAACCGATCATCCGGCGCGAGAAGTTCGGCTTCCGCGCGCAGGGCAGCCCGCAGCTGCTCCGGCAGAACCACGAGTGGATCGGCGACATGCTCGCCTACGACCGCATCAAGCGGCAGGGCTACTTCAACCCCGATGTGACCGAACTGCTGAAGAAGACCTACACCGAGCCCGGTTTCGAGGTCCATCCGCACCTCGGGGACGACCTGCTGCTGGTGGTCCTCACGTTCGGCGTCCTGCTGGACACGTTCGGCCTGCCCGACCACTCATGACCCACCGGGGCGGCACCGCCGGCCCTGACCGATGGAGGAGAGCACGATGGCGTTCGACCCGATCCACGCCCTGGTGGGGCAGGCCGCGGAGAAGTACCCGGAGCACGTGGCCGTTCAGACCCCGCTGGGCGAACTGACCTATGGCGACCTGGTGGCCCGCTCGGACGGCTTGGCCCACGAGCTGCGGGCGGCCGGGGTGACTCCCGGGGCCCTGGTGCCCGTGATCACCACCGACCGGCGTGAGTTCGCCGTCGCGGTGCTGGGCATCCTGAAGACCGGCGCGGTCTTCGTCCCCTTCGACCTGGACGGCCCCGACCTGCGGCTGCGCGACACCCTCTCCGGCACCGCCGCGGAGTTCGCCGTCACCGGCGCCGACGAGACCGAGCGGGTGAACGAGCTGCTCGCCTCCGCCGTGCCGCAGGCCCGCCGGCTCGCCGTGGACCTCGCCGTGCCCGCCGGGGGCGAGCCCCTCACCGACCCGCACGTGCCCGCTCCCGACGACCCGGCGTACCTCTTCTTCACTTCGGGCTCCACCGGCACGCCGAAGGCCATCGCCGGCCGGATGCGCGGCATCGACCACTACATCCGCTGGGAGACGGACCTGCTCGGCGTGGAACCGGGCTGGCGGGTCAGCCAGTTCGCCTCCGTCGCCTTCGACGCGGTGCTGCGCGACCTGTTCGTCCCGCTGGCCACCGGAGGCACCGTCGTCGTCCCCCCGCCCGGCCTGCTCCTGGACGGCGCCGGGCTCGGCCGCTGGATCGACGGGCAGCGGCTGAACCTCGTCCACTGCGTCCCCTCGGTCTTCCGCGGGCTGGCCGCGGCCGCCGAGTCCGCCGACAGCCCCGGCTTCGCCGAGCTGCGCGCCGTCCTGACCGCCGGCGAGCCCCTCGCCCCCGCCGACGCCGGCCGCTGGTTCGCCCGGCACGGCGAACGCATCAGCCTGATCAACCTGTACGGGCCGTCCGAGACGACCATGACCAAGACCTTCCACAAGGTCACCCCCGCCGACGCCGAGCGTGAACTCATCCCGGTCGGCAAGGCCATGCCGGGGGCCCGGATCGCCGTGCTCGACGGCCGCGGCAAGCCCAGCCCGCAGGGCACGGCCGGTGAGATCTACATCCGCACGCCCTTCATGTCCCTGGGGTACTACCTGCGCCCGGACGCCACCCTGGAGACGTTCGTGCCCAATCCGCTCGGCGACGACCCGGACGACATCGTCTACCGCACCGGCGACTTCGGCCGGATCCTCGCGGACGGATCGCTGGAATTCATCGGCCGCAAGGACCACCAGATCAAGATCGGTGGCGTGCGGGTCGAACTCGGCGAGGTCGAGCACCTGATCCGCGCCCATCCCGCGGTGCGGGAGGCCGCCGTGGTCCCCGTCAAGGACGGCAACGGCGACATCGCGCACCTGTGCGCCTTCGTGGAGCTGGCCTGGGCCGTCGAACCCGAGGAGGTCGGCGCACACCTCTCAGGCAGACTCCCCGCCGTCGCCGTGCCCCGGGTCTTCGTCCCGCTGGAGCGGATGCCCCGCACCATCAGCGGCAAGGTGGACCGGCGCGCGCTGCCCGCCCCGATCCTTCCGCAGCAGGCCTCCACGACGGAGTACGTCGCCCCGCGCACGCCCACCGAGGTCACGCTGGCCCGGATCTGGGCCGACCTGCTGCCGGTGGAGAAGGCGGGCGTGCGGCACGACTTCTTCGCGTCCGGCGGGCATTCGCTGCTGGTCATGCGTCTGCTGTCGCGCGTCGGCAGTGAGTTCGGCGTCGAGATCCCGCTCCAGGACTTCCTGGCCGCCCCGACCGTCGAAGCCCTCGCCGAGCGCATCGAGACCGCCATCCTCACCGGCGGCGACTCGCTCGACGACCTCCTCGACTCGCTGGACGGCCTGGACGAGGAAGAAGCCGAACGCCTGCTGAAGGAAGGGAGTGCCTGAGATGTCCCGGACCGTGACCCACGACGACGCGCCGCAGGACCCCGCGCAGGCCGGCGAGGACCTGCCCTCGCCCGAGAACGTCCGGCTGATCGAGCGCCAGGTCGAGAGCGCGCTGCTGGAGCACCCCGACGTCCTGGACGCGGCCGTCGTCTTCCGCGGCGGCACGCTGGAGGACGTCCCGCCCGAGATCTGCGTCCGCTGCGGCATGGACGGCCGCTACCCGGGCCTGGAACTGGACGCTGACAGCGGCGTATGCAGCCTGTGCACGATGTACGAGCAGCACCGCGAGGAGATCCACGGCTACTTCGGGGACGTCGACGCCTTCACCGCCCGCATCCGCGAGCGCGCCCGGGCAGCCGGATCCGACTACGACTGCCTGCTGCTCTTCAGCGGCGGCAAGGACAGCACCTACGTGCTGCACCAGCTGGTGCGCCTCGGCCTACGGGTCATGACGTTCACCTTCGACAACGGGTTCATCTCCCGTACCGCCCTGGAGAACGTCGAGAACATCACCGCGGCCCTGGGCATCGAGCACGTCACCTCGACCCGCGCCGACCAGAACCGGATCTTCGTCCAGAGCCTGAAGGAGCACAAGAGCGTCTGCAACGGCTGCTTCCGCTCGCTGCTGGACCTCGCCAACCAGCTCGCCTACGAGCGCGGCATCCCCAGCATCGTCACCGGCCTCTCCCGCGGCCAGATCATCGATGAGCGGCTGCTGTGGTTCTACCGCCAGGGCGATTTCGACGCCCAGTACATCGAGAAGCAGCTGGCCGTCGGCCGGCAGATCTACCACCGCGTCGGCGACCGGATCGCCTCGGGCTCCGACCGGGCCGTGGACGAGGTGGAGGTCGTCGACTACTACCGCTACTCCGACGTGACCAAGGACGACATCCGGGCCCTGCTGGCGGAGACGTCGCAGCTGTGGAGTGCCCCCAAGGACACCGGGTTCTGCAGCTCCAACTGCATGATCAACGACGTCGGCGTGTACGTCCACAAGCTGGAGCGCGGCTTCCACAACTACGAGTCGCCCACCCGCTGGGAGGTCCGGCTGGGCCACCTCGCGCGCGCCGAGGCCGACGCCGAACTGCGCACCCCCGTCAACATCCACCGGGTCAAGTCCATGCTCAGCCGCATCGGATACACCGACCCCGGCGCCCGGGACGCACTCGGCACCCGACTGGCCGCCTACTTCGTGACCCGGGAGGGCGCGACCGCCGGCGAGAGCGAGCTGCGGACCGCGGCCTCCGCACGACTGCCGGAGTTCCTCATCCCCGAACACTGGGTGCCGCTCAGCCGGATCCCGCGCTCACGGGGCGCCGTCGAGCGGAAGGAACTGCCCGATCCGCTCGACGGAACGGGCAAGCGGCTCCGGCTGTCGGCGCACGGCAGTGCCGCCCGGGCCGAGGCCACCGACGGCAGCGCCCCCGTGACGGCCGCCGAGCAGGCGCTGCTGGAGTCCGGCCGGGCCGGAGCCCGAGCGCTGCTCCTCGACCTCGACCACCGCCCCGCGCTGACCGAGGTCCGGCGTGCCGTGCTGGCCACCGTGCTGCACCACGAGGCACTCCGGTCCCGCTACACGTGCCACCCGGAGGACGGGCGGTGGCTCCGCACCACCGCCGCCGCGGCCTCCGCCGTACCGGTCGCGGCCGTCGACCTCACACGCCGCGCCGGCCAGGATGAACCCGCCCTGCTGCGCGCACTGGAGCGCCGCCTGCGCGAACGCCTCGACCCCGCCGCCGGCCCCCTGGCCCACGTGGTCCTCGTCGAACGCGGGGAGCGGCCCCCTCGCCTGCTGCTGGTGGTGCACGAGCTGGCCGCCGACACGGCCTCCTGGCCGGTGCTTTTGGAGGACCTGGCCACGGCTCTGACCCAGGTCCGCGACGGCGTCCCCGTCAGCCTGCCGCCGGCCGGGGCCCGCGAGCGGCCCACCGCGGACGGCGCCGCCGAAGGCACCGTGGTCCGCGAGCTGCCCCCCGCGGACGGCACCGCCCAAGGCGTCGTCACCGAGGAGGCACCGGCGGCCGACGGGCACACCGTGCTGCCGGCCACCGGGGGACAGCCGGTCAGGGTGGAGAGCACCACCCTCTCCGCGGCGGACAGCCGCGCCCTGGCCGCCGCCCCCGGCGGCACCGCACTCGCCGTGGCCGCCGCACTCCAGGAGGTGCTCGGCGCCGCGTACGGCGGCTCGGCCCTCACCCTGACCGTCACCGACCACACCGAGACGGCCGGCCGGCCGGGGCGCCTGGTCGGCGCGACCACCGTCCCGCGCACCGTGACCCTGCCGACCGGCGCCGCGGGCCCGGGCCGGCCGTCCGTCGGCCTGGTCCACGTCGGGGACGCCACCGTCCCCGTGCCCGGGGGCGCCCCGTTCCGGGCCGCGGGGATCCCCGGCCTGAGCCTCGAAACGGCACCGGCCGGCCGGCACCACCCGCTGGAGGTCGTCCTGTCCGAGCGGGACGGACGGCTGACCCTCGATTGGTGGAGCACCGAGCCGCCGCGCCGCGAACCCGCCGGAAGCGGGACGCCGCAGCAGGTGGCCGGATGGCTGACGAACCACGCCCAGAACCTCCAGGAGCGCACCCCGTGACCCGATCCACGCCGGAACTGGAACGGCTGCGGCAGCTCTCGCCGGCGAAGTACGCCCTGCTGCTGCGCACCCTGCGCGAACGGGAGACGGCCGAACCGGCCACCTCCGAGAAGCCGTTGTCCTTCGCGCAGGAACGCCTGTGGTTCCTCGACCAGCTCACGCCCGGCAGCCCGGTCTACAACATGCCGCACGCCATCCGGCTGACCGGAGTCCTCGACGTCCCCGCCGTCGGCCGCGCCTTCGGCGCCGTCGTCCGGCGGCACGAGACGCTGCGCACCTCCTTCCCGGCCGTCGACGGCCGGCCCCGGCAGGTCGTCGCCGCGCCCGCCGGCATCGACGTGCCCGTCACCGACCTGCGCGGCCTGCCGGACGGAGAACGGGACGCCGAGGCCGCCCGGCTCGCCGCCGAGCACGCCACCGCCCCCTTCGACCTGGCCACCGGGCCCCTGCTGCGGGTCGCCCTGCTGCGGCTCGCCGACCAGGAGTGGGTGGCCCTGCTCAACCTGCACCACATCGTCGGCGACGACTGGTCCATCGGCATCCTCGTCCGCGAGTTCGCCCTCGCCTACGGCTCCTTCACCGCGGGCGGTGGCGACCCGCTGCCGCCACTGGGCTCCCAGTACGGGGACTACGCCCTCCGCCAGCGCGAGCGCTACGGGAAGGAGGACACCCTCACCCGCGAACTCGCCTACTGGACCGAGCGCCTGGCCGGCGAGCTGCCCAGCCTGGAGCTCCCCGCCGACCGCCCCCGCCCGCCGGTGCAGACCCATGCCGGCGCCGTGCTCACCCGGGTGCTCCCGGCCGACCGCGCCGACCGTGTCCGCGCGCTGGCCCGGCAGGAGGGCGCCACCCTCTTCATGACCCTGCTCGCGGCCTACGGGGTGCTCCTGCACCGCTACTCCCAACGCTCCGACCTGATCGTGGGCACCAGCTCGGCCAGCCGGCACCGCCCCGAGACGGAGCCGCTGATCGGCTTCCTCGTCAACACCCTCCCGCTGCGCCTGCACGTCGAGGGCGGCACCCCGTTCCGCACCCTGCTCGCCGAGGTCCGCCAGCTCGCCCTCGACGCCTTCGCCCACCAGGACGTGCCCTTCGAGCGGATCGTCGAGACGGTCCGAGCCGACCGCGACCTCAGCCGGGCGCCGCTCTTCCAGACCATGCTCAACCTGCACAACGCCCGGACGGAGGAGATCGAGCTGCCGGGCCTGCGGCTCTCCCGCTACGGCGAGGTCCGCCCTGCGAGCGCGATGTTCGACCTGTCCCTGGACGTCTCCGAGGACGACGCAGGCGGTCTGCGCTGCGACTGGGAGTACAACACCGACCTCTTCGACGCCGAGACCATCGGCCGGCTCGCCCGTCACTTCGAGCGGGTGCTGGCCGCCGTCACCGCCGACGCCGGCCTGACCGTCGCGGACATCCCGCTTCTCTCCGGCAGTGAGCGCCAGGCGCTGCTCACCGAGGCCAACGAGATCTCCGTCGCCGTGGAGCCGGACGCGTGCGTCCACCGGCTGTTCGAGGAGCACGCCCGTCTCACCCCCGACGCGGTCGCCGTGGTCGACGGCGACCGGCGCACGACCTACGGCGAACTCGAGCGCGGCGCCGAACTGATCGCTCGCCGGCTGCGCGCCATGGGCGTGGGACCCGAGGTGCGCGTGGGCCTGTGCGGCCCCCGCTCGGCCGACACGATCGCCGCGCTGCTGGGCGTGCTCAAGGCGGGTGGCGCGTACGTGCCGCTGGACCCCGCCAACCCCGTGGACCGGCTCAACTTCGTCATCGCCGACGCGGAGGTGAAGGTCCTCCTCGTCAACCGGGCCACCGCGGAGGCCGTGCCCGGCCTCGGCGCGGACGTGCCGGTCGGCCTCTACGACGAGTGGCTCGCCGCAGGCGAGGAAGGCCTGCCGGCCGCGACGGGACCCGACCGCGGGCCCGCGGCGGTCGCCTCGAACCTGGCCTTCATCGTCTACACCTCCGGTTCCACCGGTCGCGCCAAGGGCGGCATGATCACGCACGGGGCGCTGGTCAGCGCGTTCCGTTCCTGGGAGCGCGTCTACGAGCTCGGCACCGTCGTCCGGCGTCACCTCCAGGCCGCCAACCTCGCCTTCGACGTGTTCACCGGCGACCTCGTGCGTGCTCTGTGCTCCGGCGGCTCGCTGGTGCTGTGCAGCCGCGAGGTCCTGCTGGACCCGGCGAAGCTGTACGGGCTGCTCCAGCGTGAGCGGGTCGACTTCGCCGACCTCGTGCCGGTCGTCGTCCGGCTGCTGTCGGGACACGTGGCCGAACAGGGCAGGCTGCTGGACAACTTCAAGGTGTTCGCCGTCGGCGCGGACATCTGGTTCATGAAGGACTACTGGGCGCTGCACGCCCTGTGCCCGCCCGGCACCCGCCTGGTCAACTCCTACGGCATCACCGAGTCGACCGTGGACAGCGGCCTCTTCGAGACCCCGATGCCCGGCCGCGGCCTGGAAGAGCCGGTGCCGATCGGCCGGCCCCTGCCCAACACCGAGTTCTACGTCCTGGACGACCACCACCGGCCGGTGCCCATCGGCGTCAACGGCACCCTTTACATCGGTGGACTGGCACTCGCCCGCGGCTACGTGGGCCGGCCCGGACTGACCGCCGAACGGTTCCTCCCGCACCCCTTCGCCAAGGAGCCCGGCGCCCGCCTGTACAACACCGGCGACCTGGCCCGCGTGCTGCCCAGCGGTGACGTCGAGGTGCTCGGCCGGGTCGACCGGCAGATCAAGATCCGCGGGTTCCGCATCGAGCTGGAGGAGATCGAGGCCGTCCTGGGCAAGCACCCGGACGTCCAGGACGCGGCCGTCGTCGTCCGCCTGGACGACCGCGGCGAGAAGCGGCTGGCCGGCTACGCGGTGCCCAGGCCGGGCCGCACCGCCGACCCCGCCGACCTCACGGAACACCTGCGCCGGCAGCTGCCGTACTACATGGTCCCCAGTACCCTGACCGTTCTGGAGCGGATGCCCCTCAACTCCAACGGCAAGCACGACCGCAAGGCGCTGCCCGACCCCGCCGAGACGGACGGCACCGCCGACCGCACCGGCACCCCGCTGGTGGACCCGGTCGAGCTGAGGATCGCCGAGATCTGGCGCGAGGTGCTCGGCGTGGAGGACGTCACAGCCGAGGACGACTTCTTCGGGCTGGGCGGGCACTCCCTGTTGGTGCCGCGGATCGCCTTCGAACTGCGCCGCCGCTTCGCGGCCGAGATCCCCCTGGTCGAGCTGTTCGAGGCCACCACCGTCGGTGCGCAGGCCCGGCTGGTCGCCGGCGCCGGCCTGGGCAGCGCCGCGGTGCAGGAAGCGCCCGACCTCGGCGCCGTCCTCGACCCGGCGATCGCGGTCGCCGACGGTGCGGTCCGCACCCCGGCCCACCCCCCGCGCAAGATCCTGCTGACCGGCGCCACCGGCTTCCTCGGCGTCCACCTGCTGGACGCGCTGCTTGAGGGCACCGAGGCCGTCGTGCACTGCCTGGTCCGGGCGGAGAGCACGCAGGCGGCCCGCGAGCGCCTGCGCCGGGCGGCCGACGAGCACGCCGTCCGGATCCGGCACGAGGACCGCGTCGAGATCGTCCACGGCGACCTCGGCGCCCCGCTGCTGGGGCTGTCCGGGGACGACTTCGACGCCCTTGCCGACAGCCTGGACGCGATCTACCACAGCGGCGCCCGCGTCAACTTCGTCCTGCCCTACGAGGCGCTCGCCGCGGCCAACGTGCGGGGCACCGAGGAGGTGCTGCGGCTCGCCGCCCGGGCCGGCGGCGCCCGCGTCCACCACGTCTCGACGGCGGCCGTCCCGGTCGCCGCGACCGGACCGGACGAGCAGACCGCCGCCGCGCTCCAGGGCGGGTACAACCAGTCGAAGTGGGTCGCCGAACGGCTCGCGGTCCAGGCCCGGGAGCGGGGCGTCCCGGTCGCCGTGCACCGTCCCGACTACGTCGCCGGGCACAGCGTCTCCGGCCGCGGCAACCCCAAGGACCTGATCTGGGCCATGATCAAGGGCAGTGTCCAGCTCGGCAGTTGCCCGGACACCGCACTGCCGGTCCAGATGGTTCCCGTCGACCTGGTCGTCCGCGCCCTGGTGAGTGCCTCACTGGCCGGGGACGGCGGAGCCGGCCGCGCGTTCGACCTGGCCCACCCCCAGCCGGTCACCCTCGGGAAGCTGTTCGACTGGGTGCGCGACTTCGGCTACGACGTGCGCCGCCTGCCGTCCGATCAGTGGCTGGCCGAACTGGTCGAGTCCACGCGGCGCTCGGCGGACAACGCCCTTCACCCCTTCGTCTCCACCCTCGGCGGGGCCCTGGACCAGGGGCCGGGCGGCGCGCCCTGCGCGGGGCCGGCGGAGAACGCCTACGAGGCGACGGCGGTGGCGTGCCCGCCCGTCGACGAAGCTCTGGTGCGCGCATACCTGGCGCACCTCGTGCACATCGGCTTCCTGCCCG
Organism: Streptomyces sp. NPDC029044; assembly: GCF_040637495.1. NCBI lineage: Bacteria > Bacillati > Actinomycetota > Actinomycetes > Kitasatosporales > Streptomycetaceae > Streptomyces > Streptomyces sp. NPDC029044. The sequence goes on along the minus strand of NZ_JBEZWN010000031.1, from coordinate 33,365 downwards.
CGCCCACGCGCGGCGGGGAGCGGAACGAGGAGAACGAATGACCGCGCAGTCCCCTCCGGACCGCGACTCCGGCCGGCCCCCGACCGACAGCGTCGGGAGCTGGCTCTGGTCCCACCTGTCCCGGTTCAAGGGACACATCGCCGCACACCTGGCGGCCGGCGTGCTCTGGCACCTGCTGTCGGCGGCGGTCCCGATCGCGATCGGCGTCGCGATCGACGCGGCGCTGGCCGACGAACCGGACATGGAGCGTTTCACCAGCGCCATCCTGCTCATCCTGACGCTGGTCGTGGTCCGCGGCGTCGCCGGTTTCACCAGCACCTACTCGCTGGAGGCGTACGCCAGCGGCACCGAACGCGACGCCCGCGCCGGGCTGTTCTCCGCGCTGCTGCGCAAGGGCCAGTCGTTCTACGACCGGCGCCCGATCGGGGACCTGTCCGCCCGGGTCACGGGCGACGCCGAGGCGCTCAACCTGATGCTGTCGCCCGGCGCCGACATGACCATCGACATGCTGCTGAGCATCCTCGTCCCGATCGTCGCGATCGCGCTGATCGACCCCGAACTGCTGCTCTCGCCGGTCACGTTCGTCATCCTCTTCGTGCTGGTCCTGCTCGCTCACGGGCGGCGGCTGGAGCCCGTGTCGGGCCAGGTGAGGGAGGCGAACGGAAAGCTCGGCGCCCAGGTCTCCGAGACCCTCTCGGGCATCGAGACCGTGGCCGCCACCGGCAGCGCCGGCACCGCCCGGCGCAGACTCGGCGACCTGGCCCGCGAGTACCGCGACGCCACGGTCCGCCAGGCCGACGTGCAGTCCCTGTACCTGCCGCCGCTGCTGATCAACCTGGCCATCGCCGGTGCGCTGCTGCACGGCGCCGTGCTCGTGCGCGAAGGCTCCCTGAGCACCGGTGACTTCATCGCCTACCTCGGCCTGATGGGTGCCCTGCGCGCCCCCACCCAGCTGGCCGCCTTCAGCATCGGGCTGCTCTACTACGGCATCGCGGGCGCCCGCCGCATCCTGGAGATCATCAACGACCGCTCCGACAGCGACGACCGCGAGGGCGGCCACGCCGCCACCGTGGCGGGCGAGGTCCGCTTCGACTCGGTCACCTTCGGGTACGGCGACACCCCCGTCCTGCACGACGTCTCCTTCAGCGTCCCGGCCGGGGCGACGGTGGCGCTGGTGGGACCGACCGGCAGCGGCAAGAGCACCTTGCTGCACCTGCTCAACCGCACCTACCGGCCCGACTCGGGACGGGTCCTCGTCGACGGTGTGGACGTCGCCGACTGGGACCTGGAGTCGCTGCGCGGGCAGATCGCCGTCATCGAGCAGGACGTGGTCCTCTTCTCCTCCTCGATCGCCGACAACCTCGCCTTCGGCAGCGCGCCGGGCACCAGCCGCGCCGACCTGGAGCGGGTCGCCCGGGACGCGAGCGCCCACGACTTCATCATGGAGTCCGCCGACGGCTACGACACCCTGGTCGGCGAGCGGGGCGTCACGCTCTCCGGCGGCCAGCGGCAGCGGATCGCCATCGGACGGGCGCTGCTCGCCGACCCGCGGATCCTGGTCCTCGACGACTCCACCAGTGCCGTCGACAGCGCGACCGAGCAGGAGATCCAGCGGGCGGTCCAGCGGGCATCGGCCGGCCGCACCACCTTCCTGATCACCCCGCGGCTGTCCCGCATCCGTTCCGCGGACCACGTCATCGTCCTCGACCGGGGCCGGATCGTCGGCCAGGGCCGCCACGAGGACCTGATCGACGGCTGCGAGCTCTACCACCGCATCTTCGCGCCGTACCTGGCCACGGCCCCGTCCGCAGAAGGAGACCGGTGATGGCGCCGATCCTGGAGGGTCTCAACCCCGAGAGCTACGACCGCGCCTACAGCGACGGTGAACTGCTGCGCCGCATCCGCCCGCTGTTCACCGCGCGCCGCTGGGTGGTCGTCCTGATCGCCGTGATGGTGCTCGGCACCGCGGCCGCCGGCGTGACCCTGCCCATCGTGCTGTCGATGGTCGTCGACACCGCCGACTCGGTGGGCGAGAGCGTCGTGCCGCTGGTGCTGGCGGCCGTCCTCTCCGGCGTCGCCGCCTGGCTGTTCACCTTCGTCCAGGCGCGCGCGGTCGGCCGGCTCGTGGGAGACGTGGTGCTGCAGATGCGCGACCGGGCCTTCCGCGCCGTGCTCCGGCAGGACCAGGCGTTCTTCGACACCCACACCACCGGGGCCATCGCCAGCCGTGTCACCTCCGACACCCAGGCCTTCGCCACGCTGCTGACGCTGACCCTCAACGTCGTCGGCCAGATCCTGATGGTCGGGATCATGCTGCTGGCGCTCTTCGTCATCAACTCCGGTCTCGCCGTGGTCACGGCCCTGGTCGCGGTCGCCATCGTCCGCGTCAGCCTCCTCTTCCGCCGGGTCTCGCGCCGGGCCTCGCAGCAGCAGCAGCGCTCCCTGGCGGAGATCCACTCCTATGTGCAGGAGACCCTGCGCGGCATCGCCGTCGCCCGGAACTTCCGCCAGGAGAAGTCGACGTACGACGGCCTGGTCGAGGTCAACCGGCGCTGGTTCCGGGCCACTTTGCGCATGAACCGCCTCTTCAGCGGCATCTTCCCGCTGCTGCTGACCCTCACCGGCCTCGGCACGGTCGCCGTGGCCTGGCTCGGCGGACGCAACGCCGCCGCGGGCGGGCTCAGCGCCGGCGAATGGGCGCTGTTCTTCGAGGCGCTGACCATGTTCTGGTTCCCGCTCACCGCCATCGCCTCGTACTGGAGCCAGTTCCAGCAGGGACTGGCCGCCGCCGAACGCATCTTCGCGCTGGTGGACCGCACGCCCGGCGTCGTCCAGAAGGCCGAGCTGCCGGTGCCCGAACTCCAGGGTCGGATCGAGTTCCAGGGCGTGACGTTCGGCTACGGGGACGGCGACCCGGTGCTCAAGGAGTGCGACCTGGTCGTCCGGCCCGGCGAGACGGTCGCGCTGGTGGGCCACACCGGCGCGGGCAAGTCCAGCGTCGTCCGGCTCATCGGGCGGGCCTACGAGTTCCAGGCAGGCCGCATCCTGGTGGACGGCCGGGACCTGCGGGAGCTGGACCTCGCGCAGTACCGCGCGCACCTCGGGGTCGTCGCGCAGACGCCGTACCTGTTCTCGGGCACCGTGGGGGAGAACATCGGGCACGGGCGCGAAGGCGCCGCCCCGGCGGAGATCGAGGCGGCGGCCCGCGCGGTGGCCGGCGGTGACTGGGTCGACCTGCTGCCCGAAGGGCTCGCCACCCCGACCACCGAGGGCGGGCGCAACCTGTCCACCGGACAGCGCCAGCTGATCGCGCTGGCCCGGGTGGTGCTCCAGGACCCGGCGGTGTTCGTCCTGGACGAGGCGACCGCGAGCGTCGACCCCCTGACCGAGGCGCTGGTCCAGGAGGGCCTGGACACCCTGTCGGCCGACCGGACCACGATCGTGGTGGCGCACCGCCTGCCGACCGTGCGCAAGGCCGACCGGATCGTGGTGCTGGACCACGGCGTGGTCGTCGAACAGGGAGACCACGAGACGCTGCTGAAGCGGGGAGGGGCGTACGCGGCGCTGTACGACGCCTACTTCCGTCACCAGCAGCCCGACTTCGACCCCGCGGCCACGGACCCCGCCGGGCAGGCCGGGCGACGGGAGGTGCTCGATGCCGCCGCAGGCTGACCACCAGCAGGATCGGCCCTCCCTCTGGTCGCTGATCGACGCCGGGGCACGGACCCGGCCGGCGCTGCCCGTCCTGCGGGACGCGCACACCGAGCACACCTTCCACACCCTGCGCGAGGCGGTGGCGAGCGGCGCGGCCGGGCTGGCGCGCGCCGGGGTCCGGCCCGGCTCCACGGTGGTGCTGCTCTTCGAGAACACCGTCGAATGCGCGGTCGCCTTCCTGGCCGCCGCACGGCTGGGCGCCCGCCTGGTGCCGGCCGAGCCGGACTCCGCACCGGCCGCCCTGACCGCCCTGCGCGAGGGCCTGGACGAGACCCCGGACGACGGCCCGGACGGAGCGGTCCTCGTGGGCGCCGCCTCCCGCCTCACGGCCCTGGCCGCGGCCGGAGCCTGGCCCGCGCACCGGACGGCGGCCGCCGCCGCGCCCCGGACCGGGCAGGGAGAGCACCCGCTGCCGGCCCCGGCCGACGGCGAGGAGCCGTTCCTGCACCAGTACACCTCCGGGTCGACCGGCGAACCCAAGGCCGCCGTGCACACCCAGGCGAACCTGGTACGCGGAGCACGCATCTACGCGGGGGTCCACGGCTACGGCGAGCAGGACCGCGTGCTCCTCGCGGTGCCCCTGCTGCACTCCTTCGGCATGGTGTCCGGCCTGGTCACCTCCCTGCTCACCGGCGCCTGCCTCACCCTGCCGGGGCGCTTCGCGCCCGGCGCGTTGCTGCGCGAACTGGCCGCCGTACGGGCCACCGTGCTCGTCGCCGCCCCCGTCGCCTACGACCTGCTGGCCCGCTCGGTCGCCGCCCGCCCGGGCGCGACCGGCTCGGTCCGGCTGTGCCTGTCCTCCGGGGCGGCCCTCGCCCGCACCACCGCGGAGCGGTTCCACGCCGCCACCGGCCTGCGCATCCAGCAGGTCTACGGATCGACCGAGGCCGGGATCATCGCCACCCAGCGCTCGGACGACCCCGCCGAGGACCGCGGCGTCGGCCACGTCGTGCCGGGGGTGCGGATCCGCCTGGTCGGTGAGGACGGCCTGCCGGTACCGGACGGGCGGCCCGGCTCCCTGCTGGTGCGTACACCGGCCATGTTCGCCGGATACCACCGGCGACCGGAGGCCACGAGAGCGGCGTTCGTGGACGGCTGGTACGCCACCGGTGACGTCGCCCGTACCGACGGGGACGGTCGCCTGCACCTGGTCGGCCGCAAGGACTCGTTCATCAACGTCGGCGGCAAGAAGGTCAATCCGGCCGAGGTGGAGGCCGTGATGGCCGGTCACCCGCTGGTCGCCGAGGCCGCCGTCTGGGGAGAGGAACTGCCCGGCGGGGGAGAGCGGGTCCGGGCGACCGTCGTGGCCGCCGGCCCGCTCACCGCGGGGGAGCTGACCGCCTACTGCCGCGAGCGCCTGCTGGCCCACCAGGTGCCCCTGGGCACCGAGTTCGTCGCGGCGCTGCCCCGGACCTCCTCCGGCAAGATCCGGCGCGCCGCCCTGCGGGACCCACACCACCATCACGGAACACCGGCACGGGGGGACGACCGATGAGCGGGACACTGGTACGACTGCTGCGCGAGCGCGCGGACAAGCAGGAGGCGGACACCGCCTTCCGGTTCCTGGCCGATGTCGGCCCGCAGGAGATCACCTACGGCGAGCTGGAGACCGGAGCGCGCGCCGTGGCCGCCCGGCTCCAGCAGGCGGGCACCGGGGCCGGGGATCGCGTCATGTTGCTCTACCCGCCCGGCCTCGACTACGTCACGGCGTTCTTCGGCAGCCTGTACGCGGGGGCCGTCCCCGTCCCGGCGTACCCGCCTGGCTCCGCCCGCACCGTCGGCCGGCTGGCCGCCGTCGCCCTGGACAGCGGCGCCCGGCTCGCCCTGACCACCGCGGACATCGTTCCGGTGCTGGAACAGGGCGTGGCCGGAACCCCGTTGGCGGCCCTGCGAGGTGTCGCCACCGACGTCCTGGACCCCGCACTGGCGGCCCAGTGGCGGACGCACGACCCCGAATCCGGCGCCACGGCCTTCCTCCAGTACACCTCCGGGTCGACGGCCACTCCCAAGGGCGTGGTGGTCACCCACGCCAACCTCCTGCACAACGTCGACATGATCAGCCGGGCGTTCGGGGTGACGGCGGCCTCACGCGGCGTCGTGTGGCTGCCGCCGTACCACGACATGGGTCTGATCGGGGGCATCCTCACCCCGCTGTACGGCGGTTTCCCCGTCACGCTGATGTCGCCGATGAACTTCCTGCGGCGCCCCATGCAGTGGCTGCGGGCCGTCTCCGACGAGCGGGCCGACGTCAGCGGCGGTCCGAACTTCGCGTACGAGATGTGCGTACGCGCCGTCACCGACGCCGACCGGGAGAACCTCGACCTCAGCTCCTGGAAGGTCGCGTTCAACGGCGCCGAACCCATCCGCCCGGAGACCCTCGACGCCTTCGCCGAGGCGTTCGGCGACTGCGGATTCCGGCGCAGCAGCTTCCTGCCCTGCTACGGGCTGGCCGAGGCCACCTTGTTCGTCACCGGAACCGCCGCCCACCGGGAGCCCGCCGTCCGCACCGTGGACCCCGCGGCGCTCCGGGCCGGCCGTGCCGACGCACCCGCCCCGGGCGGCCCGGCACGCGCCCTGGTCGGCAGCGGCCGGGCCTTCGCCGGACAGGACGTGTGCATCGTCTCCCCCGAGACCCTGCGCACCCTCCCGGACGTCGAGGTCGGCGAGATCTGGGTGCGCGGCCCCAGCGTCACCGCGGGATACTTCGGCGACCCGGAGCAGACGGCGGAGGCCTTCGGAGCCGTCCCGGCCGGCGAGGAGGCCGGAACGGGCTACCTGCGCACCGGTGACCTCGGCTTCCTCGCCGACGGCGAGCTGTTCGTCACCGGCCGCCGCAAGGACCTCATCATCATCCGGGGCCGCAACTTCTACCCCACCGACATCGAACGGGCGGCCGACCACAGTCACGCCGGGCTGCGCAAGGGCTGCGGCGCCGCCTTCACCGTGGAGCACGAGGGGGAACAGGCCCTCGTCCTCGTCCAGGAGGTGGACGGGCGGGGCCTGCGCGGACTGGACGGGGAACAGGCCGTGGCCGCGATCCGCGCCGCGGTCGCCGAGCAGTGCGACATCGCCCTGCACGACGTGGTCCTGGTCCGGCCGGGCAGCATCCCCAAGACGACCAGCGGCAAGATCCAGCGCCGGCTGTCCCGTGCGCGCTACACGGCAGGCGAGTTCGAGCCGCTGTGGAGCGCGAGCACCCGTGCCGGTGGCGAGGCGGGCACGGACCGGCCGGCCGGTGACAGGGCCGCCTTCGCAGCCCTGGACCCGGCCGGGCGGACGCGGTTCCTGCGCGCCCTGCTGGCCGGCCGCATCGCCCGGTCGACCGGTGTCCCGGTCGATTCCGTCGACCACGACCAGCCCCTGGCGGCCGCCGGCCTCGACTCGCTGGCCGCCGTACGCCTGGCCAACGCGGTCCAGGACGAGCTCGGCGTCACCCTGCCGCTGAGCGAGCTGCTCGGCGGGGCCACGCTCGCCCGGGCCGCCGAGGCCGCCGTCCTCGACGACGGCCCGGTCGACGCGCAGGCCACCGACGGCGCGGGCGCCGCCCCGCTCGGCCCGCAGGCCGCGCTGACCGCGGTCTCCCCGGGCCAGCACGCCCTGTGGCAGGCCCACCAGGAGGACCCGGGCGGGTCCGCCTACACCATCGCGATCCCGTTCCGTGTGCACGGCGCGCTCGACGCGGACACCCTCCAGGCGGCCCTGCGCCGGCTCGCGGGCCGCCACGCCGTGCTGCGCACCTCCTACCGGGTCCGGGACGGCCGGCCGGTGCCGGTCACCGCCGACGCCCCCGAGGTTCCCCTCACCCGGGCCGACGCCCGTACCTGGGACGAGCAGCAGGTCCGCGACCGCCTCACCCAGGCCGTCCACGAGCCCTTCGACCTGGAGCGCGGGCCCGTGCTGCGCGCGCTGCTCCTGACCCGTCCCGGCGACGTCCACCTGGTCCTGCTGACGCTGCACCACATCGCCGGCGACCTGTGGTCCGCGGTGCTGCTGACCGACGAGCTCGGCCGGCTCTACCAGGAGGAAGCCGCGAGGACCGCCTCGGGCCGGGAGGCCGCGGTGGATCCCGGGGAGCCCGCCGCCCCCCTCCACGGCTACGCCGACCACGTCGCCCACCGGGCCGCGCTGCTCGCCGGCCCCGCCGGGGACCGGCTGCGCGCCTACTGGGAGCGGCGGCTGGCCGGGGCCGCCACCGTCCTGGATCTCCCCACGGACGCCCCCCACCCCGCGCTGGTCGACCACCGGGCCGGGCGGCGGGCCTTCACCCTCGCGCCCGAGTTCACCGACCGGCTCAGGGCGTTCGCCGCGGACCGCGGCGTCACCCTGTACAGCCTGCTGCTGGCGGCCTTCCACATCACCCTGCACCACGCCGGCGGGCAGGACGACCTGGTCGTCGGCTCCCCGGCCGCCAACCGCGGCCGCAGCGCCGACGAGGACGTCATCGGCTACTTCGTCAACCCGCTGCCCGTCCGGGTCACCTTCGCACCCGAGGACACCCCGGCCACCCTGCTGGCCCGCCTGCACGCCGACGCCGTCCGCGACCTCGACCACCAGGCGTACCCGCTTCCGCTGATCCTGGAGCACCTCCGCCCACGCCGCGTGCCCGGCCGCAGCCCGCTCTTCCAGGCCGCCTTCCTCTTCCAGAAGCCGCACACCGGGCACGCCGCGGCGCCGTTCGTCCTCGGTGCCGGCTCCGGCACGGTCGCCTGGGGAGGCCTGAGGGCCGCCCCGCTGGCCGTCGAACAGCACACCGCGCCCTACGAGCTGACGCTCACCCTGGTGGACACCGGGGCGGGCCTGGACGGCTCACTGCACTACACCACCGACGTCTACGCCGGCAGTACGGCCGAGCGGCTCACCGCCCACTTCCGGCAGACCCTCGCCGACGTCCTGGCCCATCCGGACACCCGGATCGGCGACCTGTGCCCACCCGACCTGCTGGCCAGACGCACCGCCGCCCGGACCGTCGGCGACCCGTCCGGGGACGACGGCTACACGCCGCCGCGCACCGAGACCGAACGCGTCCTGGCCGCCCTGTGGGAGGACATCCTCGGCGTCGAACCCGTCGGTGCCCACGACGACTTCTACGAACTCGGCGGTCACTCACTGCTCGCCGCCCAGCTCATCAGCGCCATACGCGACGCCTTCGGCGTCGAGGCGCCCGTCCGGGCCGTCATGCAGTCCCGGACCCTCGCCGAGAGCGCCGCCTTCGTCGACGCCCTGCTCTGGGCACGCGAGAGCGCCCGCACCCAGGAACCCACCGCCACCACGGCCGCACGAGAGGAGGGCGAGCTGTGACCGTGACCCCCGAGCCCGCCGGCCACGTGCTGCCGCTGCCCGGCGGCGACTGGAACGTCTGGCGCCTGCTGGGCGTCCGGGGAGCCGGTTTCCCCGCAGCCCGTGTCCTGAGCCTCGCCGCACCCGGCGCGGCGGCCGCCGCCGACCGCCTGGCCCAGGCCCGCGCCCGGGCCGCCGAGCGGCGCGAGGAAGCCCTCGCCGCGCTGCGCGCCGAACTGGACGCGCTGCGCGAGAGCGGCCAGTGGGACGACCTGTCCCGCCGCCGCCCCCTGCTGCGCGCCATCTCCCGGCTCAACAAGGGCCGGCTGCCCGGCCCGGATCCCGCCCGCCCGCAGTACGCGGCCCTGGCCGAGGCCGAGGAACGGGCCGCCGCCGAACTCGCCACCGCACGCGCCGCGTTCGACGCCGACATCGAACGGCTCTCGGAGGGTCTGCGGGAGGCCGCCGCCGACCCGCTGTTCCAAGAGGCCGTCATCTGGCAGAACCGGGCGGCGTACACCACCGGGATCAGCCGCCTGGCCCGCCCCGGCAATGTGCACCGCAACGCACGCCGTCGCGAACACGAGGCACTGGCCGCCGGATACCTCCAGCGGTACTGCGTCAAGAACGACTCCATCGGCTTCTTCGGCCCCATCGGCTGGGGCTCCTTCGTCGAGGACGGCGCACCGCTGGCCGTGCGCACCGAGACGGAGCTGCTCGCCGCCCGCGAGGTGTACTTCGAGCAGTGGTGCATGGACTCCTTCGCCCGGTCCCTGGGCACCGATCCGTCGCTGCGCCGCTGGATCGCCCCCCGCCGGCTGCCCGCCGTACGGCTGGAGGGCCGGGTGCTGCACCGTCCCGCGGGCCCGGTCACCCTGCCCGAAGCCCAGGTCGCCACCCTGGGGACCGTCCTGGACCTGTGCGACGGCACCCGCACCGCGCTGGAGGTCGGTGCTGAGGCCGCCCGCCTGCTGCCCGGTCTGAACGGCGGGGAGCAGCAGGTGGCCGGCCTGCTCGCCTCGATGTGCGAGAGCGGCCTGATCGCCTGGGACCTGGAACTGCCGCTCCAGCCCGAACCGGAGCACGCCCTGCGGCGCCAGCTCGGGCGGATCGGCGACACCGGGCTGCGCGAGTCCGCGCTGGCCCGTCTGGACCTGCTCGCCCAGGCCCGGGCCGGTGTCCGGGGGGCCGCGGGCAAGCCCGCCGAGCTCGAACGGGCCCTGGAGCACCTGGAGTCCACCTTCACCGAACTGACGGGCACGGCGGCCACCCGCGCCCGCGGCGAGACCTACGGCGCGCGCACCCTCGTCTACGAGGACACCCGCCGCGCCGGGACGGTGGAACTCGGCGCCCGCCTGCGCGCCGAACTCGGGCCCCCGCTCACCCTCATGCTGGACTCCGCCCGCTGGCTGACCCACACCGTCGCCACCGGCTACCGGGCCGTCTTCGACCGGCTGCACCGGGAACTGGCCGCGGACGGTGCCGAGGTGCGGTTCACCGACTTCTGGCAGTCCCTCCAGCCGCTGCTGCTGGGCCAGGTCCAGCAGCCCATCGAGACGGCCGTCGCCGAACTCCAGCGCCGCTGGGCGGAGGTGCTCGGCCCCTTCGACGGGGCACGGCGCATCACCCGCACCGCGGCGGAGCTGAGGGACGCCGTCACCGAGCGGTTCGCCGCCCCGGACGCCGGCTGGCCCGCCGCCCGTCACCAGTGTCCCGACGTGATGCTCGCCGCCGAGAGCCCCGAGGCCGTCGAGCGCGGCGAGTACCAGCTGGTCCTCGGCGAACTGCACGCGGGCGCCAACACCCTGCGCAACCTGCTCTTCGTCAACCAGCACCCCCGGCCCGACGAGCTGATGGCGGCCGTCGCGGCCGACATACCCGAGGCGCGCGTCGTCCCCGTGCTGCCGAAGTACTGGCTCTACTCGACCCGCTTCGTGCCGTTGCTCACCTCCGACAAGGACCACCGGCTGCTGCTCAGCGACGAGTCGTCCTGGTACACCGCCGACGACCGGGCGCTGCCCGTCGGCTGCCTCGTCGTCGAGCGGACCCCCGAAGGCGCCGTCGTCGCCCGTGACGTGGACCGCGGCACCGTCTTCGACATGGTCGACCTGCTCGCCGAGGCGCTCAGCTTCAAGGTCGTCAGCCGCTTCCAGCCGATGGCCCCGCTCGCCCACACCCCCCGGATCACCGTCGACCGGCTGGTGATCAGCCGCGAGACCTGGCGCTTCCACGCCGCCGAACTGCCCTTCGGCGGCATCGAGGACGAGCTGGAACAGTTCACCGCCGTCCGCCGGTGGGCGCGCGACCACGGGATGCCGAGGTTCGTCTTCGTCAAGGCCGTTCACGAGACCAAGCCGTTCTACGTCGACTTCGACAGTCCGGTCTTCACCAAGGCGTTCGCCCACGCGGTCCGGGCCGCTCCGGCCCCCGCCCCCGGTGCCCGGCCCGCGTTCACGGTGAGCGAGATGCTCCCCACGGCCGAGCACACCTGGCTCACGGACCACCAGGGCAACCGATTCACCAGCGAGTTCCGCATCGTCGCGGTCGACTCCCAGCGAAGGGAACCCACGAAGTGTCAGTGACCGACCTGATGGCACGCCTGCGGACGCTCGACATCCGGCTGTGGACCGAGGACGGCCGGCTCCGTTACAGCGCACCCGACGGCGCCCTCACCCCCGAGCTGCGCACCGAGCTGCGCGCCGCCAAGGACGAGTTGGTCGCCCTGCTCGGCGCCCGCGCCGCCCAGGCCCCGATCGGCCGCCGCCCGGGCACCGGCCCGGCCCCGCTCTCGGCCGCCCAGCAACGGCTGTGGCTCCTGGACCAGATGGATCCCGGGAACGCGGCCTACGGCATGCACGCCGGGGTCCGGCTGCGGGGCCCCGTCGACGTGGACGTCCTGCGGCGCTGCGTGCAGGAGATCACCGACCGGCACGCAGCGCTGCGCACCACCTTCCGCGCCGTCGGGGGCCGTCCCGAGCAGCATGTCGCCGACTCCCTGGCCATCCCGCTCGAACTGCGCGACCTGCGGCACCTGCCGCCGCGGGAGCGGGCCGAGGAGGTCGCCCGGGCCGGGGCCGAGGAGGCCCGGCGCGGGTTCGACCTGGCGGCCGGCCCGCTGCTGCGCACGGTGCTGCTGCGGTCCGCCGACGACGAGCACGTGCTGCTGCTGACGATGCATCACATCATTTCGGACGGCTGGTCGGTGTCCGTCCTGATCGGTGAACTGGGCGCGCTGTACACAGCCTTCACGCGCGGCACGGGCTCCCCGCTGCCGCCTCTGGAGATCCAGTACGCCGACTACGCGGCCTGGCAGGCCGAATGGCTCGCCGGTGACGGTCCCGCCGGGCAGCTGGCCCACTGGCGTGACCGCCTCCACGACGCCCCGACCGACCTGGCGCTTCCCCTGGACCGGCCGCGCCCCGCCGTCCAGACCTTCCGCGCCATGAGCACCGAGGGCCGGCTCGATCCGCAGACCACCGCCGCCCTCAAACGCCTCAGCCAGGAGGAGGGCGCCACCCTCTTCATGACGATGCTCACCGCGTTCAGCGCGCTCCTGGCCCGTCACAGCGGCCAGGACGACCTCGTCGTCGGCATCCCCGAGTCCGGCCGCAACCGCTCGGAGACCGAGCCGCTGATCGGCTGCTTCGTCAACACCCTCGCCCTGCGCACCGACCTCTCCGGCGACCCCGACTTCCGCACCGCCCTGCGCCGGGTCCGCGACACGGCCCTGGACGCCTACGCGCACAGCGAGGTCCCCTTCGAGCAGGTCCTCGCCGAACTGAGAACCGAGCGCCGGCTGGACCGCACCCCGGTCTTCCAGGTGTTCTTCAACATGGTTCCGTACTCCCCGCAGGCCCTCGAACTGCCCGGCGTGGAAGCGGAGATCGTCTCCGTCCCGGAGACCGGCGCCAAGTTCGACCTGACCCTCTACGTCAGCGCCGACGGCGGCACGCTCACCCTGGTCCACAACGCCGATCTGTTCGACGCGGCGCGCGCCGCCGAGCTGCTGGAGCAGTACCGGGAGCTGCTCGCCGCGGTCGCGCTGGACGCCGGCCGGCCGCTCACCCGGTACCCGCTGGTCACCACGGCCGCGCGGGAGCTGCTGCCGGACCCGGAGCGGCCCCTGCCGGCCGCCTGGGACGTTCCGGTGCACGAGATGTTCGCGCGCCGGGCCGCCGAGACCCCGGACGCCGTCGCGGTGTGCGACCCCGCGGAGTCGCTCACGTACGGCGAACTCGCCCGGCGGGCGGGCGGGATCGCCGCACGGCTGCGGGACGCGGGCCTGGGCCCGGGCGACCTGGTGGCCGTGCACGGCCCGCGCGGGGCCGGCCTGGTGGCGGCTCTGCTCGGGGTGCTCGGTGCCGGAGCCGGCTTCGTGGTCCTCGACCCCTCCGAGCCCGCCGTCCGGCTGGCCGACCAGGTACGCACCGCGGGGATCCGCGGCTGGATCGCCGTGGCCACGCCGGGCGAGGCCCCCGACGGGCCGGCCCCCGAGCTGGAGGCCGCCCTGACCGAGACGGCGGCGGTCCGCCTCACCCCGGCGGCCGCCGGATCCGGGCCGGAAGCGTCCGCGACGGAATACCGGGCCGCCGCGGAGTGCGGTCCGGACACCGTCGCCTATGCCGCGTTCACCTCCGGCTCCACCGGCCGCCCCAAGGCCGTGCTCGGCGGGCACGGCCCGCTGGCCCACTTCGTCTCCTGGTACGCCCGCGACTACGGGCTGACCGCCGAGGACCGGTTCGCGCTGCTCTCCGCACCGGGCCACGACCCCATGCTGCGTGACGTGTTCACCCCGCTCGCGCTCGGCGCGGCCCTGTACGTCCCCGACCACTCCTCCCTCAAGCCGGGCGAGCTCGCGGCCTGGCTGGACGAGCGGCGGATCACCGTCGCCAACATGACCCCCGCCACCCTGGACTTCGTCCTCTCGGGCGCCGAGGGCATCCGCAACACGAGCCTGCGGCTGCTGTGCTTCAGCGGCGACCGGCTGCTGGGCGGCCACGTCGAGCGGGCCCGCTCCTACGCCCCCGGCGTGCGGTGCGTGAACTTCTACGGGGCGACGGAGACCCCGCAGGCGGTCAGCGCCTACGAAGTGCCGGTCCCCGGCGCCGGCGCCCCGTCCGGCGTCCCGGCCGAGATCCCCCTGGGCGCCGGTGTCGAGGGCGCCCAGCTGGTGCTGCGCAACCGGGCCGGGCGGCAGACCGGCGTGGGCGAACTCGGCGAGATCCATGTGCGCTCCCCCCACCTGGCCCTGGGGTATCCGGGCTCCCCGGAAGGGACCGCCGAGCGCTTCCTCCCGGCGGGCCCCGGCGGCGAGCGCGAGTACCGCACCGGCGATCTCGGGCGCTACCGCCCCGACGGCACCGTCCAGTTCGTGGGCCGCGTCGACCGGCAGGTGCAGATCCGGGGCTTCCGCGTCGAGCCCGGCGAGACGGAGCGAGCCCTGCGATCCCACCCCGGGGTCGCCGACGCCGTCGTCGTGGCGGCGCCCGACAGCACGGGGATGCGCCTGGTCGCCCACGTGGTACCCGCCGGGCCGTCCACCGCCGCCCTCGATCCGCGCGAGCTGCGGGGCCACGTCCGTGGCCTGCTGCCGGACTACATGGTTCCGACGGCCTGGTCGGTCCTGGAGGAACTGCCGCGGCTGGCGAACGGCAAACCCGATCTGCGGTCGCTGCCCGAGGCGGCGCCGCCCGGCTCCGCGCAGGAGTACGTGGCACCCAGCGGTGCCACCGAGGAGAGCCTGGCCCGGATCTGGGCCGAGGTGCTCCAGGTGCCCCGGGTCGGCGCCCGCGACGACTTCTTCGACCTCGGCGGGCACTCGCTGCTCGCCACCGTGATCACCCACCGCATCCGCGAGCAGTTCGGTGTGGAGATCACCATTCGGTCGCTCTTCGAGGCGCCGACGGTGGCGGAGCTCGCCCGGCGCCTGGAGGAGCCCGGCGCGGTGGCGGCCTCGTCGGCCCAGCCCGGCATCCGGGCGGTGCGGCGCGCACCGGAATCGGCGGGTCTGGACGACCTGCTGGCCCGGCTCGGCGACATCAGCGGCGGTGCCCGGTGACGCCGCTCCACGGCACCACATCGAACGGGGGAACCATGACGGATTCCGAGCAGTACGACGTGCCCGCCGGCCGCACGGGCCGGGAAGTCCCGGACGTCATCGAGGCGTTCGAGGCGCGGGCGGCGCAGCACCCGGAGGGCCCGGCGCTCACCTGGGGCAGCCGGACCTGGACCTTCAAGGAGCTCGACGAGGCCGCCGACCGGGTGGCGGCCCGGCTGCGTGCGGCCGGCATCGGGCGCGACGACCGGGTGGCGGTCCTGGCCGGGCGGACCCCGCAGATGGTCGCGGCCCTGTTCGGCGTCCTCAAGGCGGGCGCGGGATACGTCCCCGTGGACCCCGGTTATCCGCGTGAGCGCTGCGCGCACATGCTCGGGGACTCCGGTGCGGCGGCTCTGCTGACCCACCGCGAGCTGGTCGGCACGGTGCCCTTCGACGGCCCCGTGCTGCTCCTGGAGGAGATGGGCCAGTGGCCCGCCACCCCCGCCGCACCGCACGCGCGGCCGGTGCGCGACCAACTCGCGTACGTCATCTTCACGTCGGGGTCCACCGGCCGGCCCAAGGGCGTGATGGTGACCCGGGGCGGCATGTCCGAGCTCGTGGCGGGCCTGGGCGACCTCGTCGGCACGGACCGGCTGCACGCGGTGCTCGCGGCCACGCCCACCTCGTTCGACGTGTCCGTGTACGAGATCTTCGTCCCGTTGTGCGCGGGCGGCTCGGTGGTCCTCGCCGACGATGTGTTCGCCGTGTGCGACGCCGACGCTCCGGTGTCGGCCGCGACCGTCTCCAGCGTGCCCTCGGCGCTGGCCCAACTGGCCGCGCTCGGCGGCCTGGCCGGCCGGGCCCGCACGGTGTTCTCCGGCGGGGAGGCGCTGCCCGGGCCGCTGGTGCGGGCGATGTTCGACGCCGGGGTCACCGCGGTGTTCAACATGTACGGCCCGACCGAGAACAGCGTGGTGGCCATCGCCGCCGCCGTGACGGGGGAGGAGGCCGCCGTCCCCATCGGCGACGCGCTGCCCGCCGTCGACGCCTACGTGCTGGACGAGGACCTGCGCCCGGTGCCGGACGGCGAGTCGGGGGAGTTGTACCTCGGCGGGCGGCAGGTGAGCCGCGGCTACCAGCGCCGGCCGGGGCTGACGGCGGAGAAGTTCCTGCCGGACCCGTTCGCGGGGACGCCCGGCGCCC
This sequence comes from Streptomyces sp. NPDC029044, assembly GCF_040637495.1. Taxonomy (NCBI): domain Bacteria; kingdom Bacillati; phylum Actinomycetota; class Actinomycetes; order Kitasatosporales; family Streptomycetaceae; genus Streptomyces; species Streptomyces sp. NPDC029044. Next base: position 17,134 of record NZ_JBEZWN010000031.1, on the reverse strand, counting down.
GGATGTACCGCACGGGGGACCGGGTCCGCCGCCGCCCGGGCGGCGGACCGTACGAGTTCCTCGGGCGCTGGGACGACCAGGTGAAGCTGCGGGGCTTCCGGATCGAACTGGGCGAGATAGAGCACGCACTGGGGGCACACCCCGGTGTGGTGCACGCGGCGGTGGTGGTGCGCCAGGACGTGCCCGGCGGCCCCCGCCTGGTGGCGTACACCACGCCGGACGGGCCCGACGCGCCCGCCGCGGGGGAACTGCGCGAGCACGTCCGCCGCACGCTGCCCGAGTACATGGTGCCCAACGTGTTCGTCGCGCTGGCCGAGCTGCCGCGCACCCCGGCCGGAAAAATCGACAGGAACGCCCTGCCGAAACCGGCCGCCCGGGCCCGCGTGAAAATCCGTTGAGATACCGCCGGTTGACCGGAGATTCTATTGGTCAACCGCACTCCGCACGTTATGGTGAACGAGTAATCCGACTATCGAACGGTCGAGAATCTATGCGTCTCCTGGCCAATGAACGGCATCACTTCGAATTGCGGTTGCTGAGTCTTTTCGGGGACAAGCTGAGGCCTGTCGAGGAATCCTTCGACACCATTGACAATTTCAAAGACGGATCGTTCGCCATGGGGCATCTCGGACTGATGCTCTACGCCAACGGCTACAACCTGCGGGGCTCCAGCATCCAGTACCGGAACGGTCTGGTGTTCCACGACGGGGAGAACCTGTTCGGGGTCGGCTACTTCAGCAAGGAAGGCCACCTCGCCAAGCACCTCCACATCGTGGCGCCCAGGGGCCCGGGCCGCCTGGAGGCCGTGCGCGCCTTCATCGCCGACGTCCGTGAGGCCGGCCTGGCCCCCAACTCCGTCTACGTGCGCCACCTGTCGCCCGAGGACCACGAGCTGTTCCTGTCCGCCGGCTTCGCCCCGGTGACCACCGACCCCTGGCACCCCGGAGCTCCGGAGGAGGACGAGACCTTCCCCAACCGCGTCTACTACCTGGACCAGCTCTTCGAGGAGGAGCCGGACGGCGGCCTGCGGATCCGCACCCTCAAGAGCGAGGAGCACCGGAAGTACAAGACCAAGAACCGGCTGGCCTTCCGCCGGTTCGAGAACTTCCTGGAGCGCAACGACCACCTCGACTTCCGCATCCGGCCCTACGGGCACACCGCCGAGGAGGCGGCCTCCGCCCGCGGCATCGTCGAGGGCTACTTCGCCGCCCGCCGCGAGCAGGGCATGCTCGTCGGCTCCACGCCCGAGGACTACATGGCGCTGATCACCCAGAAGCCCGGCGGTGACAACGAGCGCGACTACTTCGCCTACCTCGGCCAGATGGCCGTCGAGGGGCAGGACGAGGTGCCCGTCATGTTCTTCGCCGGCGAACGCACGGGAGAACGGCGCGCGGCGCTCTACTGCACCATGTCGATGCGCTTCCCCGAGCGGCTCACCGACATATTCAAGGACCCCACCGGATTCACCGCGATTCCCCAGTACGTCTGGCTCACCGTGTTCAAGCGCATGTGGGCCCAGGGCATTCGCGAAGTCGATGCGGGCGGGTCCGAGGTCAAGGGCCTCGACGACCAGAAGAGACAACTCGGCGGCAGGGCGGAAAAGACGCACTGGGTCGTCGGGTGACGTTCGCAGGCCGGACCGGTCCATATCACTAGGGGATATGCAGAATGGAATCGCGCACACCGTTTCACCAATTCGACGTCTGCGTCGTGGGCATGGGATACGTCGGCGTCACGCTCACGGCGGCCCTGCTGTCCACCGGCAAGCGGGTCCTGGGCTACGAGGCCAACCCGGCGGTCGCGGCCGAACTCGCCCAGGGCCGGCTGGTCCTGGCCGAGCCCGGCGTGGAGGACCTGATCCGCGACAGCGCCGCCAGTGGCGCGCTGCACGTCACGGCCGACATCGAGGGACACCGGCTGCCGCCGGTCGTCATCGTCTGTGTCGGGACGCCGATCAAGGACGGCGGCACCACGCCCGACCTCGGCCATCTCGCCGCCGCGACCGAGTCCATAGCCGCCGGGATCGACAACGGCACCCTCGTCGTCGTCCGCTCGACGGTCCCCGTGGGCACCACGCGGAACCTGGTATTGCCGGCGCTGCGCACCCGCGTCGCCGAACCGCTCCTCGCCTTCGCGCCGGAGCGCACCATCCAGGGCCAGGCGCTCGCCGAACTGCTGTCGCTGCCGCAGATCGTCGGCGGACTGAACGAGAACGCGGCCAAACTGGCCGCGGACCTCTTCGCCACGGTCACCGATCAGGTCGTCCCCGTTTCCTCCCTGGAGGCCGCGGAACTGGTCAAGCTCGTGTGCAACTGTCACACCGACCTCATCTACGGCTTCGGCAACGAGGTCGCCCTCATCGCGGAGAAGCTCGGCCTGGACGCCATGGAGGTCATCGGCGCCGCCAACCGCGACTACCCGCGCCCGGACATCAACAAGCCCGGCTTCGTCGGCGGCAGCTGCCTGACCAAGGATCCTTACCTGCTGCGCCACTCGCTGGCCGGCCACGGGCACGTGCCCGAACTCGTCGGTGCCGCCCGAGCCCTGAACGAGTCCATGCCGCGCCGGGTCGGCGAACGCGTCCTGGCCGCCCTGTGGGAGGCCGGCTGCGACCCCGCCACGGCCACCGTCCTGCTCACCGGCTTCGCCTACAAGGGCCGTCCGGAGACGGACGATCTGCGCGGCGCCCCGTACGAACCGCTGCTGGAACTGCTGCGCGGACGGGTCGGCGAGATCGTCGGCCACGACTTCGTGGTCCCCCCGGAGCGGATCGCGGCGCTCGGCGTCCGACCCGTCACCATCGAGGAGGGCTTCACCGGTGCGCACGCCGCGCTCATCCTCAACGACCATCTCGGCTACCGCGGCCTGGACGCCGACGACCTGATCCTCAGGATGGCCCAGCCCGCCCTGGTCTACGACACCTGGCGGGTCCTGCCGCCCTCGACGAACGTAATGAGGCTCGGAGTTGCGTAAGAAGGTCCTGATCACCGGCGGCGCGGGCTTCATCGGCCTGCACCTGGCCGAGAAGCTCGTCGCCACCTGCGACGTCACTCTCCTCGACGACTTCAGCCGAGGGCGCTCCGACGACCGGCTGGCAGCCGTGCGCCCGCACGTGAGGCTCGTCGAGCACGACCTGACCACCCCGATCCCCGACGGACTCCTCGACGGGGACTACACGGAGGTCTACCACCTCGCGGCCGTCGTCGGCGTGGTCTACTCCAACGAGGAGCCGCAGCGCGTCCTGCGGACCAACCTCCTGTCGACGATCAACGTCCTCGACTGGTTCGCCACCCTCCCGGACGCCACCCTGTGCTTCGCCTCCTCCAGCGAGGCGTACGCGGGCAGCGTCGAGGCGGGCGTCGCCGAGGTCCCCACGGGCGAGGACGTCCCGCTGGTCGTCTCCGACCCCACCGTGGCGCGTTCCTCGTACGGCTTCAGCAAGATCGCCGGCGAGCTGCTGTGCCGCAACTACGCCAAGGCCCACGGATTCGCGCTGCGCATGGTGCGCTTCCACAACGTCTACGGCCCGCGCATGGGATACGAGCACGTGATCCCGCAGTTCATCGAACGCCTGCTGTCGGGCGCCGACCCGTTCGCGATCTACGGGGCCGACCAGACGCGCGCCTTCTGCTACGTGAGCGACGCCGTCGACGCCATCGCCGCGCTGACCGCGCTGCCCACCAAGGAGCCGCTGCTGGTCAACATCGGCAACGACCAGGAGGAGATCCTCATCGAGGACCTCGCCCGCAAGGTCTTCGAGACCGCCGGCCGGTCCCCGGCCACCGACGTCCACCCCGCACCCCCGCTCTCCCCGGCCCGGCGCCTCCCGGACGTCGGCCTGCTGCGGGAACTGACGGGCCACACGCCGAAGGTGGACCTCGCCGAGGGCCTGCGCCGTACGTACGAGTGGTACGCGCGGGACATCGCCGCCCGTGCCGTGAAGCAGCGGTGACGGCGATGCGCGTCCGTTACGTCCACCGGGGGTACTTCCCGGCGCGCGCCGGAGCGGAGCTCATGACGCAGTACCTCGCCGAGGGCATGGCCCGGCGCGGCCTCGACGTCCGCATGCACTCGGGCCGCATGGACGACGACTCCGCCCGGTTCATGGCCGGGATGGGCATCCGGGTGGAGCCCCTCCCGCGGACCGTGGACCCCGGCGACCCCGACCGGCCCGACGTGGTGCACGCTTTCGACGCCTTCCATCCCGAGGACCTTCGGGCCGGCCTGGAGCTGGCCCGCGCCTGGGGCGTCCCGTTCGCCGTCACCCCCGCCTCCGCGCCAGGGGTCTGGCCCGACCGGGAGACCGTGCTCGACGCCTGCCGCCAGGCGGACGCCGTCTTCGTCCTCACCACCGCCGAACGGGACATGATGGACGCGGAGGGCGTCCCGCGCAGGGCGCTGCACATGGTCACCCAGGGCCCGCACCTGCCCGGCACCGCGGATCCCGGCCGGTTCCGGAGCGTCCACGGCATCAGCGGGCCGATGGTGCTCTTCCTCGGCCGCAAGATGCGCTCCAAGGGCTACACGGTGCTGCTGGAGGCCGCCCCCGCGATCTGGGAGCGGCACCCCGACACCCACCTGGTGTTCCTGGGGCCGCGCTGGGACGACGACTGCCTGGAGCAGTTCCGCGCCCACGCCGACCCGCGCATCATCGAGGAGGGCCTGGTCGACGAGGACGACAAGCACAGCGCCCTGGCCGCATGCGACCTGGTGTGCCTGCCCTCCACGGTCGACGTCTTCCCCCTCGTCTACGCCGAGGCCTGGGCCTGCGCCAAGCCCGTCGTCGCCTCGGACTTCGCGGGCAGCTCGGAGGTCGTCCGCCACGGCCACGACGGCCTGGTGGCCGCCGCCGCCCCCGGGCCCGTCGCCGAGGCCGTGTGCCGGCTCCTGGACGATCCGGCCGAGCGGGTCCGGATGGGACGGCAGGGCAACGAAAAGCTCCGGCGCGAGCTGACCTGGGACGCGACCACCGAACGCGTCCGGCAGGTCTACTCCGCACTCGTTTCCGCACAGCGTCACAAGGAGGGGGCCCGATGAAAGCAGTCGTACTGGCCGGGGGAGAAGGGCGCCGGCTGCGTCCGGCCACCTTGACCGTTCCCAAGCCCCTGATGCGCGTGGACGGCATGCCGATCCTCCACATCATCCTGCGACAGCTGCGCAACGCCGGATTCACCCACGTCACGCTCTCCCTGGGCTATCGCGCCCACATGATCGAGACCAGCTTCGGCGGCAACCACTGGGAGGGCCTCCGGCTCGACTTCTGCCTGGAGACCGAACCGCTCGGCACAGCGGGCCCCTTGGCCCTGCTGGAACCGTTCGACGACGCCACCCTGGTGATGAACGCCGACCTGCTCACCGACATCGACTTCGCCGATCTGTGGGCCAGCCACAAGAAGTCCGGGGCCGCCGCCACCATCGCCCTCACCCCGCAGAGCATCGACATCGCCCACGGCGTCGTCCGGATCGATCAGGACCGCCAGGTCGTGGACTTCCACGAGAAGCCGCGGATGGAGTTCCTGGTCAGCGGCGGCATCTACGTGCTCGACCCCGGACTGCTGCGCTTCCTGCCGTCCACCGGCCGCCACGACATGCCCGCCCTGCTGGAGACCGCCCGCGCTGCGGGCGAACGCATCGAGGGCTACGTCTTCGACGGTGAATGGCGGGACATAGGCACCCCCGAGCAACTGGAGCGCGCCACGCGGGCCTTCCGCGCCGACCGCGCCCGCTACCTCGGCGCGCAGGGGCCCGCCGCCGACAGCCCCGCCCCGAAGGAGACCGTCCGCCGATGAGTGACTGGAAGGTCCCCCTGTACCGCCCCGAGATCGGCGCTGCCGAGGCCGACGCGGTGGCCGAGGTCCTGCGCTCCGGCTGGCTCTCCAACGGGCCCGTCACCCAGGACTTCGAGGCCGCCTACGCCGAGACCCTGGGCGTCCCCGGGGCGGTCGCCGTCAGCAACGGCACCGCCGCTCTCCACCTGGCGTTCCTCGCCCTGGGCATCGGACCCGGCGACGAGGTCGTCATGCCCTCCCTCAACTTCGTCTCCGCCGCCGCCACCGTCACCCTGGCCGGCGCCACCCCGGTGTTCGCCGAGATCTCCTCCGCGCACGATCTGTGCCTGGACCCGGTGGACGCCGCCCGCCGCATCACCCCGCGCACCAAAGCGATCGTCGCCATGCACTACGGGGGGTACGCCGCCGACCTCACCGCCCTCGCGGAGCTGGCCCGCTCCCGCGGCATTCCCCTCATCGAGGACTCGGCCCACGCCCCGGCCACCCGCACCGCGCACGGCGTCCTCGGCACCGTCGGCGACATCGGCTGCTACAGCTTCTTCGCCACCAAGAACCTGGCCACCGGTGAGGGCGGCATGGTCGTCGCCCGTGACCCCGCCGTGCTCGCCGAGATCCGTCGGTTGCGCTCGCACGCCCTGACCGTCAGCGCGCAGGACCGGCACCGCGGCGGGCCCTCCGTCTACGACGTGGACGGCTTCGGCCTGAACTACCGGCCCACCGAGATGGGCAGTGCCCTCGGCCGCGTCCAGCTCGCGGGCCTGCCCGCGGGACAGGCCCGCCGCCAGGCCGTCGTCCGCCACTACCGCGACCACCTCGCCGAACTGCCCGGCATCACCCTGCCCTTCGCCGGCCGCCCCGTCGAGGAGAGCGCCCACCACCTCTTCCCCGTCCTGCTGCCCGAGGGCACGAACCGGGCGGAGCTCCAGGAACGGCTCAAGGCGGCCGGCATCCAGACCGGGGTGCACTACCCGCCCAGCCACCTCTTCACCGCCTACCGCAAACGGTTCGGCACCGGCCGCGGGGATCTGCCCGTCACCGAGCGCGTCACCGACGCCCAGCTGAGCCTGCCGCTCTACGCGGGCATGGGTGCCCAGGAGGCCGCGCTGGTCGTGGAGGCGGTGAAGCAGGCATGGACGGCTCCGTGACCCCGCCCACCCGGGTCTCGCTCGCCGACGGGACGTTCCGCCGCGACGGCAGCCCGTACTTCGCCGTCGGCTTCAACTACCATCCCTCGCAGGCCGGTTGCGCCTACTGGCGCACCTGGGACCCGCGCACCCTGGACGCCGACTTCCGGCGGATGGCCGAACTCGGCTTCAACACCGTCCGGTTCTTTGTCTTCTGGGCGGACTTCGAGCCCGTGGAGGGCGTGTACGAGGCGGAGAAGACCGGCCGGCTGCGCGAACTGGTCCGCATCGCGGAGCGGCACGGCCTGCACTGCCTGCCCTCCCTGCTCACCATCTGGATGAACGGCCAGCGCTTCGAGCCCCCGTGGCGCCGGGGCCGCGATCTGTGGCACGACGAGTCCATGGTCGAGCGCCAGCGCGCCTTCGTCGAACACATCGCGGGAGTGCTGCGCGACGCCCCCAACGTCCTCGCCTACGACCTGGGCGACGAGGTCATCCACGTGGACTCCGAGGCGTCCGCCGCGCTGTCCCCGGACCAGGTCCGCCGCTGGTGGGCGCTGCTCGCCGGGGCGATCCGCGCCGCCGACCCCGCCGCGCTGGTCCTCCAGGCCAACGAGGCCACCGCGGTCACCGGCGGCCACGCCTTCCGCCCCGAGCACGCGGGCCCGCTCGACCTCGTCGGCCTGCACGGGTTCCCGGTGTGGACCCCGTTCCACATCGAGGCGGTCGACTCGGTCAAGGCCAGCTCGTTCGTGCCCTACCTGGTCCGACGCGGCCGTGCCGACGCGGCCGTCCTCGTCGACGAACTCGGCAGCTACGGCTGTGACGAGGCCACGGCCGCACGGTACCTGCGGGCCACCGCGCACAGCGCTCTGGCGGCCGGCGCCGCCGGCACCACCGTGTGGTGCTGGCAGGACTTCACCACCGAGGACAAGCCCTACGCGCTGCGCCCCAACGAGCGGTTCGTCGGACTGGTCGCCGCCGACGGCCGGCTCAAGCCCGCCATGGACGCCTACCGGGAGTTCGCCGCCCGGGCCACGGGCGAACTCGCCGGCTTCGCCCCCGCCCCGGCCGCCGTCGGGGTCTTCCTGCCCGAGGACGACCCCGGCGAAGCCGCCTACCTCGCCACCGGCGGCTCGGGCGAGGCCGCCGCCTTCTACGCCCACCTGCTGCTCCAGCGCGCCCACCTGCCCTACGCGTTCGCACGTCCGGACGAGCTGGACCGGTACGCCCTGGTGATCTGCCCCTCCGTACGTCATCTGTCCCTGCCCGACCAGCAGCGGCTGCGCGCCTACGTCGCCGGCGGCGGCACCCTGCTCTACAGCACCGGCGACCTGCTCCACGCCTTCGGCGGCGAGGACCTGTTCGGCGTCCGGATCCGCGACTACACCCTGGACCCGGCCGCCGCCGACTCGTTCACCTGGCAGGGCGTCCGCTACCCGGTGCACCGTCCGCCCGGCCAGATCCCGCTCCTTCAGGCCGCGGGCGCCGACGTTCTCGCCGCCTTCCCCGGCGGCGCGCCCGCCCTGACCCGGCACCGCTACGGCCACGGCACCGCCTATCACCTGAGCGCACCGCTCGAAGAGGGGATCAACGCCCCCTACCGGCTGGAGCAGGCACCCTGGCACCTGCTGTACGCGGGCCTCGCCGACGCCGCCGGTGTCGAGCGGGAGTTCACCGCCGACGAGCCGTCCGTCGAGACCACCGTCCTGCATCGCGGTGCCGAGCGCTGCGCGGTGGTGGTCAACCACGCGTCCGCGACCGTGTTCACCACCTTGCGCCGGCCCGGCGGGCCCGCCGCCGAGCGCGCCGGGACCGAGGTCGTCCTGGAACCCAAAGGCGTCCTCCTCGTCCGCTGGAACGCCTGACCCGCTTCCCGTACCGAAACGGAAGAACAGCCAACGTGATCATCGATTCCCACGTCCACGCCGGCGAGTACCACCGCCACTACACCGCCGAGTTCGCGGACCAGATGATGGCGACCACCGGGCGGCCGCCGCAGGCGCTGTCGGCTCCCGAGGCCGCGCTGATCGCGGAGATGGACGCCGCCGGAGTCGACATGGCGTTCCTGCTGGCCTTCGAGGTCAGCCGGGTGGAAGGCTTCTCCGTGCCCGGCGAGTTCGTGGCGGAGATGTGTGCCCGGCACCCGGGCCGGTTCGTCGGCTTCGCCTCGGTGGACGCCGGCCGTCCGGGCGCCGCCGCCGACCTCCGGCACGCGGTGGCCGACCTCGGACTGCGCGGACTGAAGACCGCCCCGTGCTACCTGCGCATGTCACCGGCGGACCGGCGCTGGTACGACGTGTACGCGACGGCCGAGGAACTCGGCGTCCCGCTGCTCGTGCACACCGGCTACACGCCCTCGAAAAAGGCGGACGCCCGTTACTTCTCCCCCCTGCTGCTGGAACCCGTGGCCCGCGACTTCCCCGGCCTGACCGTGATCCTCGCCCATCTCGGCACCCCCTGGACCGGCCCGTGCGTGGAGCTGCTCGCGCGCCACCCGAACCTCTACGCCGACCTGTCGATCTTCGGCTCGTACCGGCCGGCTCCGACGGTGGCCGCGGCGCTCGAGCACGCCCGCAAGGCAGGCGTGCTCGACCGGATCCTGTGGGGCACCGACTACCCGTTCGCCACCATGACCGCCTCGGTGGCCCGGATGGCGGAACTCGCCGGTGATCCGGGCCTGTGGCCCGACGGCGCCCCGCTCACCCCCGAGGAGCACACGGCGCTGATGGGCGGCACCGCCGCGAGGCTCCTCGGATGACGGGGTGCGGGTCAGTGGCCGTGCGGGGCACCTGTCAGCTGCGTCCCCACCAGGGAGACGAGCTCGGCCCGGTGTTCCACGAGGTAGAAGTGCCCGCCGGGGAAGGTGCGCTGCCGGAGGCCGGCGGTCGTCAGCTCCGCCCAGCCGGCGAGCTCCTCGACCGGGCAGGCCGGGTCGCTCTCACCGCCGAACGCGGTCACCGGCGCGGACAGCGGCACCGGCCGCTCGGGGCGGTAGGCGCCGAGCAGCCGGTGGTCGGCACGCAGCGACGGCAGCACCAGGGGCAGCAGTTCGGGGTCGTCGTAGGCGCCCGCGTCCGGTTCGCCGAGCCGGCGCACCGAGTCCAGCAGCTCCCGGTCGTCGCGCGGCGCGGACGGCTCGGGCGGCACCCGGTGCGGAGCGGTCCGGCCCGAGACGAACAGCCGCTCCAGCACCAGTCCGCTGCGCTGCTCCAGCCGCACGGCGACCTCGTAGGCCACGGCGGAACCCATGCTGTGGCCGAAGAAGGCCATCGGCAGCCCCAGGTGCGGGGCGAGGGCCGCCGCGATCCGGTCCGCCAGTTCCGCCATCCTCTCCACGCAGGGCTCCCGCAGGCGGTTCTGCCGCCCCGGGTACTGCACCGCGAGCAGGTCCACCCCCGGCGGCACCAGGCGACCCCAGTCGCGGTACGCGCTCGCCGCGCCCCCGGCGTGCGGAAAGCAGACCAGCCGCACCTGCGGCTCGTCCGCCGGCTGATGCCGGAACCACTGCTCCGGGCCCGCGCCCGGCCCCCCTTGCAACTCCACGGCGTTCTCCCCGTTCCTCGACGTCGTCCGAGCCGCAGCCTAGGGCCTGTCCGCGCCCGGGCCGGCGAGCCCTCCCCTTCCGTCCGCCGCGCCCTGCGCCTCGCAGGGCCCCGTACAACATCCGGCAGGTGACGCCGTGCCCACCACCACTTCCCTCCGGCCGCTGGCCCTGGGCGAGCTGCACAGTTCGCTGAGCGATCCGGCCCTGACGTCGATGACGCTGCTCAACGAGATCGCCGGCCGTTTCCCCGCCGCGGTCAGCTTCGCCGCGGGGCGGCCGTACGAGGGTTTCCACGAGCCCGAGTCGCTCCAGCGGCAGATCGCGGTGTTCCGCACCCACCTGGAGGCGGAGCTGGGCCAGGGACCGGAGCAGGTGAGGCGAACGCTGTTCCAGTACGGCCGTACCAAGGGCACGATCACGCACCTGGTCGCCCGGCACCTGGAGACCGACGAGGGCCTGCGCGTCGACCCCGAGTCGCTGGTGGTCACCACCGGCTGCCAGGAGGCGATGGTCCTGGTGCTGCGGGCGCTGCGCCGGGACGAGCGGGACGTGGTCCTCGCCCCCGCCCCCACCTACGTCGGCTTCATCGGAGCGGCCAGGCTGGTCGACATGCCGGTGCGTCCGGTGCTCGAAGGCCCCGAGGGCGTCGACCCGGAGGACCTGATCCGCCAGATCCGCGCGGCGCGGGCCGAGGGACTGCGTCCGCGTGCCTGTTACGTGGTGCCCGACTTCGCCAACCCCGGCGGGGCGTCGATGCCGCCGGAGCGGCGCCGGCAGGTGCTGCGGATCGCCGAGGAGGAGGGCATCCTGCTGCTGGAGGACAACCCGTACTCGTTGTTCCGGGCGAGCGGAAGCAGACCGCCGACCATCAAGTCGATGGACGAGCACCGCCGGGTGGTCTATCTGGGCTCGTTCGCGAAGTCGGCCTTCGCCGGGGCCCGGGTGGGCTACGTCGTGGCGGACCAGCCGGTCGCCGACGGCAGCGGCGCCGGAATGCTCGCCGACGAACTCGCCAAGCTCAAGAGCATGCTGACCCTGAACACCTCGACGGTCGCCCAGGCGGTCATCGGGGGATTCCTGCTGGAGAACGGGTGCAGCGTCCAGCGGGCGGTGACCCGGGAAGCGGCAATCTACCGGGAGAATCTCCGGGCCGTCCTGACCGGACTGGCCGCCCGATTCCCGGGCTCGTCGGCCGTGGAAAGGGGAGGGGTCGACTGGAATGCGCCCAGTGGCGGAATGTTCGTGGTCCTCACCGTTCCCTTCCGGGCCGACGAGGAGGCCTTGGAGGTATCCGCGGAGCGTTTCGGGGTGCTGTGGACGCCGATGCACCACTTCTACGCCGGCGCCGGCGGATTCCGTCAGATGCGGCTCTCCTTCAGCGTTCTGACGCCGTCCGCCATAAACGAGGGGCTCGACCGCCTCGCCGCATTCGTCGCCCACCGCTCATGAGCGTCCGCCCCGCCGCGGGGCGGACGCCCCGGTCAGCGGTAGAGCTCGGCCAGGCAGGCCTCGGCCAGGGCGTCGATGCTGGAGACCATGTGCTCCGGCGGCAGACCGCCGGCGGCGTGGGCCAGCGGGAGTTCGGTGCAGGCGGCCAGCACCGGCGCGTCGATCTTGTCCCTGAGGGTGCGCACGGCGTCGCCGAACACGGTGCCCGCCTCGGCCGTCCGTCCCGCCTTGACGAACACGCTGGCCTGGTGGACCAGTTCCTGCACCTCGTCGTGCGGAACGAACAGCGGGTACCCGAGCGCCTCGGAACGGCGCTGGTAGAGGCCGCTCAGCACGGTTCCCGTGGTCGCCGCCAGCCAGCTGCCCTCCGGGCTGGTCCGCAGGGCGGCCGCCAGGGCGGCGTCGATGATGTGGACCACGGGCACCGGCAGTTCGGAGCGGAAGCGGTCGACGAAGGCGTGGGCGGTGTTGCACGGCACGGCGAGCAGGTCCGCACCCCAGCCGGCCAGGGTCTCCAGACCCTCGCGCAGGGGGGCCAGCGGAGCCTCGTCGCCCGCGATGAGCGAGGCCGTCCGGTCGGGTATCCCCGGCTCGGAGAGAAGAATGACGCGGGGATGTTCCTGGTCGGTGGCCGCCGGCGCCCCGGCGGCGAGGACGCGAAGGAATTCGGCTGTTGCGGAAGGGCCCATTCCGCCGAGAACTCCGAGAGTTCTGGCAGGCCTGCGGAGATTCATGAGGATTTCTCTCGAAGATTCTTCACCGGCGAACTCATGGCGGGATCGTACTACATATCATCCCGATCAATTGCCTTACGGGGAAGCGGGATTGAGAGACGCGTGCCGGCTGGGCGAAGTCCCTTGCGGCATGATCACCTCTGTGTTTTGATGGCGGCCCCGCCGAATGAAGTTGAATTCGGGGGTCCGGTAAGGAAAGCGAGGTTGCGGTCAGTGACGGAAATACCGCTGTCCCACGCCCAGCAGGGCATGTGGTTTCTCGAGCGGTTTTCGGGCACCTCCTTCGTCGACCCGATGACGTTCCGCCTCAAGGGCGACCTGGACGCCGGGGCGCTGCGGTGGAGCCTGGAGGAGCTCGTCCGGCGGCACGAGGCCCTGCGCACCCGCTTCCCCGTCACCGGAGGCCGGCCCACGCAGGAAGTCGTCCCAGCCGACCGGGCCGAGCTGGCGCTGCCGCTCACGGACCTTTCCGGACTGCCCCGGGAGGAACGGGAGCCGGAGCTGCACCGGCTGCTGCGGGAGGACCAGGACCGCCGTTTCGACCTGGCCCGCGGCCCGGTGGTCAGGGCCGGTCTCTACCGGCTCGGCCCGCACGAACACGTCGTCCGCGTCACCATGCACCACATCGTCTCCGACGCCGTCTCCTGGTGGTCCATCCTCTTCCGGGAGCTGGAGCGCCTCTACGCCGCCCGCCGGGCCGGGCAGCCGTCCCCGCTGGAACCGGTCCGGGCCCACTACGCCGCCTTCGTGCACTGGCAGCGGGACTGGCTGGAGAGCCCCGCCGCCGCACGCGAACTCGCCTACTGGCAACACGAGCTGGAGGGCGCCACCCCGCTTCCGGAGCTCGCCCTCGCCCGCACCCCCGCAAGAGCCCCCGGCACCGGGGACCGGCGCGCCGTGCCCCACCGGCAGGTCGCCACCCGCTGGCTGACCTTCCCCCAACCGCTCTACGACGCCCTGCGGGACTATGCCGGCCGTGAGCGCGCCACCCCGTTCATGGTCCTGCTCACGGCGTTCTCCCGCCTGCTGCACCGGCACACCGGCGCCCACGACCTCCTCGTCGGCACCCGCGCCGGCTTCCGCGGCCGCCCGCAGTTCGATCACACGGTCGGCTTCCTGGTGAACCTGCTTCCGCTGCGCATCCGGGTCCCCGGCGACGGCGACTTCGGGGACCTCCTCCAGGCCGTACGCCGCAGCACCCTCGGCGCCTATGTCCACCGCACCCTGCCGTTCGAGCGCCTGGTCGCCGACCTCGGCCTCCAGCGCCGTGGCAGCCGCCCGGTGGTCAACGTCTGCGTCTCCTTCCAGTCCACCCCCGAGGTACCCCCGGCCCTCGGAGACCTGGAGGTCACCTTGATCAACCACGACCCGTTCAGCGCCTTCGACCTCGACCTCGGCTTCTACGAGGACGACGGCGCGCTGCGGGCCCTGCTGACCCACGATCCCGACCAGTACGACGACGAGGCAGCGCAGAGCCTGCTCGACGACCTCCAGCAGGTCCTGACGAGCGTCCTGCACCCGATCGCCACAGAGGTGTGACCCGATGTCCGACGGCCAGCGCGACGAGCTCGCACCGCTCTCCCTCACCCAGGAACAGCTGTGGTTCCTCACCCGGCTCGACCCTGCGAGCGCCTTCTACAACACCACCGCGACCTGGAGCCTGACCGGCCCGCTCGACACCGGCGCCCTGCACACCGCTCTGGCGCGGACGATGGACCGCCAGCACATGCTGCGCACCGCCATCACCGAATCCGACGGCGTCCCCCACCAGCGCGTCGTCGACGGCGTGCCCGTACCGCTGGAGGTGTCCGACCTCACCGGACTGCCGCAGGAAGAACGCCGCTCCGCCGCCGACCGCCTCGTCCACGAGGAGGTCCACACGCCCTTCGACCTGCACACCGCTCCGCTGTTCCGGGTCCGGCTGATCCGCACGGCCGCCGACGAGCACGTCATGGTCTTCGTGATGCACCACATCGTCGCCGACGGCTGGTCCCTCCAGGTGCTCGTCCAGGAGGTGGCGGACCTCTACGCCGCGGCCGTCACCGGCGCCGAAGTGGAACTCGACCCGCTGCCCAGGCAGTTCGCCGACTACGCGGTGCAGCAGCGCGAACGGCTGGCCGGGCCCAGGCGCGAGAAGCTGGTCTCCTACTGGAGCGAGCGGCTGGCCGGCGCCCCCGCCGTCCTGGAACTGCCGGCCGACCGGCCCCGGCCGGCCGAAGCGAGCTTCCGCGGCGACCGGTACACCTTCACGGTCCCGCAGGAGACCCACCGGGAGCTGACCGCCCTCGGCCGCAGCGCCGGCGCCAGCCCGTTCATGACCTGCCTCGCCGCGTTCGCCGTCCTGCTCTCCCGCTGGTCGGGGCAGAGCGACGTCCTCCTCGGCACCCCCGTCGGCAACCGCGACCGCGCCGAATGGACCTCCGTGGTCGGCTACTTCGCCGACACCCTCGTCATGCGCACCGAACTCGCCGACGACCCCTCCTTCAGGGAACTGCTCGCTCGCGTCCGCCGCTCCTCCCTCGACGCCTTCGTCCACCGCGACCTGCCGTTCCGCGCCCTGGTCGAGGAGCTCAAGCCCGAGCGGGCCCCGCAGCGCAACCCGTTGTTCCAGGTGATGTTCATCCTCCAGAACATTCCGCCGCGCCGCCGGAAGGTCGAGTTCGCGGGCCTCACCATGGCACTGCGCGAGGACGTCCGCACCACCTCGATCTTCGACCTGCGCCTCGACCTCTTCCAGTCGGAAAGCGGGCTGCGCGGCCAACTGGAGTACAACACCGACCTGTTCGACCGGACCACGGTCGAGCAGCTGGCAGGCCGGTACCTCGCGCTGCTCGCGGACGCCTGCGCCGCCCCCGACACCGCGGTCTCCGCGCTCTCGCTCGGGGCGCCGCCGCCCGCCGACGACTTCGGCGCCGGATTCAACGACGACCTAGAGGAGGCGTAGCAGCGTGGAATGGGCCACGAAGATAGCCGGGCTGACCCCCGGGGAGCGCAAGGCACTGGAGGAGCTGATGGCCTCCGGCGCGCAGGGCCTGAACCTGTTCCCGCTCTCCTTCACCCAGGAGTGGGTGTGGTGGAACGCCCGCCTCAAGCCGGGCACCTCGCTCTACAACTCGCCCTTGGCGCTGCGCATCGAGGGCTCGCTCGACACCGGGGTGCTCGAACGCAGCCTTCAGGAACTGGTCGGGCGGCACGAAGTGCTGCGGACCAGCTTCCACCACCTCGCCCGCACCGTCGTCCAGGCCGTGGAACCGGTGCCACCGCGCTTCGAGCTGCCCGTCGAGGACCTCTCCGGTCAGGACCCGGACGAGCGGGACAAGGTCGTGGAGCGGCTCGCCGTCGAGGAGCGCTCGCGGCCCTTCGACCTCACACGCGGCCATCTGCTGCGTGGCCGGCTGCTCCGGCTGGGTGCGGACCTCCACGTCCTGCTGCTCACCACCCACCACCTGGTCACCGACGACTGGTCGATGCGGATCCTGCTCGGCGAGATCGTCACCCTCTACCGGGCCTTCAGCGAGGGCAAACCGTCACCGCTGCCCCCGCTGCCCATCCAGTACGCCGACTTCGCCGTCTGGCAGCGCGACTGGCTGGACGACTCGCGGCTGGAGTCGGAGTTCGCCTACTGGGCCGAACGGCTGGCCGGTGCCCCCGTGCCCATGGACATGCCCACCGACCGGCCCCGGCCGGCCGCCCGCAGCTTCGGCGCCCTCGTGCACTGGTTCGATCTGCCGCGGGAACTGTCCGACCGCATCCGCGACCTCTCCCGTGACGTCGGAGTCACTCCCTTCATGACCCTGATGGCGGCGTTCCAGCTGTGGCTGCACCGAGCCTGCGGCCATGACTCCTTCGCCACCAGCACCCTCACCGCCTACCGGGACCGGGCCGAAGTCGCCAACGTCATCGGCGACTTCGGCAACCTGGTCGCCGTCCCGGCGGACCTGCGCGGCGCCCGGCTCACCTTCCGGGAACTCGTCCTGCGGGTGCGCGACGCGGTGCTGGAGACCCACGAGCACGCCGACGTCCCCGCCCACCGCCTCTCCCTGCGCCTGGCCAAGCGGCGCGAGGACAGCCACAATCCGATCTCGCAGGCCATGTTCTTCTCCGTGCACGCGGAGCACAGCGTGGCCACCCTGGAACTGCCGGGTCTGCGGTTCGAGCACCTCAAGGCCGCCGCCGAGCGCCCTTCGACGCCCTTCGACATCGAGCTGCGGCACTTCGAGCAGGCCGACGGCATGCGGATGCAACTGCTCTGCAACGCCGACCTCTTCGAGGAGGACACCGTGCCGCGCCTGGCGGCCCAGGTTACCGCCGTACTGACAGCGGCGGTCGGCAGCCCCGACACCCCACTGGCCGGACTCGACGTCGTCGACCGGCCCGCGACCGCCCACCCGGCCGGCCCGGCGCGGGCCGGAACGGCCGAGATCGGAAGAGCACACCTCAGAACTACAGTCACCAAGACTAAAATAGTGTTATGGGGATGTGTGTTGTTAT